>SFJG01000012.1 GCA_004555955.1 Bacteroidales bacterium
CCGAGAAAAGAACATCACCAAGCTCCTCGTTCTGATTAGCCGTATCCTTATTCTTTATTGCCTGCTTAAGCTCAGCTATTTCCTCGTCAAGCTTTGTAAGCGCACCGTCAACGCTGTCCCAGTCAAAGCCGACCTTTGCCGCCTTCTGCTGAAGCTTCTGACTTCTCATAAGCGACGGCAGAGCCTTTGAAACACTCTTCATTGCGTCTGCCTGTGTTTTTTGCGACTTTGTCTGCATTTTGATATTGTCCCAGTTTTTCAGCACCTGAGCAGTATTGTCGGCAACAACATCTGAGAAAACGTGAGGATGGCGGATTATCAGCTTTTTGCATATGCCGTCGGCAACATCGTTTATATCAAAGCTGCCGGTTTCCTCCTCCATAACGGCGTGAAACACAACCTGAAGCAGGACATCGCCAAGCTCCTCCTTAAGAAGCTCTGAATCCGAGGTGTCAATAGCCTCCACCGCTTCGTAGGTTTCCTCGATAAAATTCTGCCTTATTGATTGGTGGGTCTGCTCCTTATCCCAGGGGCAGCCGTTTTCACTTCTTAAAAGCTTTACTATTTTTACAAGGTCCTGAAAGCCGTAGCTATCCTTTTGCTCAAAATCCACTCAGAATACATCTCCAATCAACAATCGGCACTTAAGCCTACGTCCTAGTATTTTACCTTAAAATATGCGCTTTTTCAAGTAGTTTTGCAATTTTTTCTCCCTTTGGAAGCATACAAATTTCTCTTTTGCTCACTACTCTTAACAAAAGCAAAGCGATAAAATATATTATCACCGTAAATACGGCGGTTATTATTATAGAAATTTTTGCGGAAATGCTTGTCGCCAGCAGGTTGTATGCGCACAAACCTATGGTAACGCAGATTAGCGCGCCGATAAGCGGCTTTATAAGCACGTGCACAAAGTCGGGAACAATTTTTGTTTCCCTGCAAAGGAAATAAAGTCCCACAACCACAACGAACAGATAAGCCACAAGAGAGCCGACAGCCGCACCCTGAATATTTATTGTCGGAATACCTACAAGGGTGTAGTTAAGCGAGATTTTCACAACCATCGCAATACTCATCAGCTTCAGCGGCAAATCAACTCTTCCGACAGCCTGAAGCATACTGCATATCGGTGTGCTTGTAGCGATAAAGATAACGGATATGCCGAGAATCTGCAGGATTTTTGAGGCTATATCAACCTCAACGCTCAGGTTTCCGTTGCCGTAAAGCAAATTGAGCAGAGGCCAGGAAAGCATTGAAAGCGCAAGTCCTGCCGGCAGTGCAACGCAGAGAGTAAGCTTGAGAATCATCTCGATATTATCCTTGATTTCCTCCCTGTCGCCCCTTGTCCAGGCTGAGGTAAGGCTGGGCAGTGCGCTTGAGCCGAACGCCTGCGTCAGAGCAGTTACAAGCATCATAAGTGTCAGGGCGTAGCCGTAGCAGCCGTTTAAGTAGGTCTGGAAAATACCGTCCTCGAAAACGTGATTCTCAACAAGCGGATAGAGATTCTGCATAAGCTCCCTGTTGGTATTTGTTAAATCGTCAATTCTTATCTGAATAAGAGTAGAATCTATCATACTCGAAATGCTTAATACAAGCGAGTTTACACCGATTGGAATGGCAGTTTTTACAAGCTCCTTTGTTATTTCCTTTCCCGAACGTGCAGGCTCGGAATAATAAAGCTGGCGGCGTGTAACGTCACAGCCCTTAAGCTTGTAACGCAAAAACAGGAAAATAAAACCCATAAGCGCGCCTGCAACAATGCCGAGAAGAGCGGCGCATACGGTGTAAATCATTATTGCGTTTTCAGCGGCAACAGCGTCGGCATAAGGCGTGCCGAACACCGTACCCGAAGCCATAAACTCGTTTGTTCCCATTGTTGAAACAACAGCCGCGGCTGAAAGTCCGAGAATAAGCTTGCCTGCCGCCTCCATAACCTCGGAAACAGCGGTCGGCACCATATTGCGCATACCCTCAAAATAACCTCGGTAAATCGACATAAGACAGCCGAAAACAATCGTGGGCGCAAGCGCACGTATGGCGTATTTAACATCATTGTTATGAACAAGGTCGGCGTAGGTTTCGCTGAAAATAATCATAAGCGCACAGCACACCGTACCTGTCAGGATAAAAATAGGTATAGAAATCTTATGTAGCTTTTTTACATCTCTGAATCGGTTTTCGGCAACGCTCTTTGAAACAAGGCGCGAAATCGCTATCGGAAAGCCTCCCGTTGCGAGCATAAAAAGCGGATCGTAAAAATTGTAAGCAAGCGTAAACATACCGTAGCCTACGCCGTCAAGGAACTGCCCAAGCAGAATTTTATATATCATACCGATGACCTTGACAACAATCATACTCATCGACATAACCATTGCGCCCTTTAAGAAGGTCTGCTTTTGCTTTTCGCCATTTTGCAGAGTTTGTCGCTCCAAAACGCACCTCTCCTTTATTCACAGGCACAGGCGGCATTTAAGAAAACACCGCCTGTAAAAGTGACAGATATAAATTATTATTACTCCCGTGCATCCCTGACTGCCTGCTGAGCCTCACGCGCTACGGGGTCGTCATCGTTCATCTCCGGAGCCGTGTTTGACGGGTCATCGCCGTAAAGCTTTGCGCCGCATTTGCCGCAATACTGCAAATCAGCGCTTACCACTCCGCCGCAGGATTTGCACTTCACCTTGTTTTTCTGAGCGTTGATAAGCTCTCTTGTAGCTTCAAGGTTCTCGTTAAGCTCCTGAAGCTCATCTATCTTTCCGCTGAGAGCGTCCTTATCCATCTCACCCGACAGATAGCTGTCATACACGAACCTGCCCAGCTCCTGATACTTTTTATTAATTTCGCTTTGCAAGCCTGCCTCGGCATACTTGAGCTTTGAAACATCAATCACCTTTTCAGCCTTTTTGCCAACTGCGTTTACGGCAGATTTGGCATTAAAAAAGAAATCATCAAATATACTCATACAGACATCTCCTCGTAAAATAATGAAATAAATTCCTGATGGAATTTATGAAATATCGCTATGCGATATGAAATAACTTCGCTATGAAATATTTGCCTGCGGCAAATGTTAAGGTTGTCGCAGCTTCGCTGCTCTTTAAATTAATAATTCAGGAGCCGCTTGCGGCGACAACCAAAATTATTATTTATTCTTTCTTCTTTATTCTTTACAGCGGCGAAGCCGCCCACTCTCAGCAGATACACTAATATTAGCATATTATATCATTCGTTTAAAATGGTTTCAAGATAAATATTGTTAATATTCATAGCTTCCGCCGCCGACAAACTCCGTAAGCAGTGATTTCGGGTCAAGTAATGAAGCGTCTACGCACTGAACACTGCGCAGAGCAGCTGCCAGCCGCTGCGCCTTGTCGTAATGCTCGCTGCCCTCAGGCACACTCAGGAGTATCGGTATTGCACGGCAGCCTATAATACCCGGCTCGCTTTCGTGAAAGGAGTCTATTATTATGTCGCTGCTGCCGACAAACGGAAGAATATTAACCCTTTCACCCTGAACAACGCTGTCCCAAAGCTCCAAGCACTTCTCGGCGTTGATTGAACGGTAGCTTGTATCCCTGACAAGTCGCCTGAGCATTCTCAGGGTCTGCCCGTTAAAGGTTTTGCCGTCAATGACAACCGAGCTTTCAATATTAAGAAAAAGCTTTGTAACGCTGGTCTTTTTTATTTTTGAGGTGAGCGCCGGATTAATCGCGTGCAGTCCCTCTATAATAACAAAGCCGTTTTGCTCGACCTCAATATGCTGTCTGAAATCAGCCGGACGTTTTTTTACAAAATCGTATTTCGGCATATCACATTCGCCTGTTTCCGTAAGGCTTAAAAGACAGCGCCTTACCTCCTCCAGATTCAGTGCTCTCAGGCTCTCAAAATCACGTCTGCCGCGCTCATCAAACGGTGTTTCGTCAGCCGCAATAAAAAAATCATCTAACGATATTTTTACCGCCGCTCTGCCCTTTTCATTAAGCATATGTCTGAGCATCATAGAGGTTGTTGTTTTTCCTGCCGACGACGGACCCGACAGCATTATTACGCCTCCGTGCTCCGAGCGTTTCAGGATTTCATCGACGGCACAGCTTATTTCATTGCGAAAATTTATATCGCTTGAAGCAACCAGAGCTTCAGGGTTGCTTATCGCCGCCGCATTTATTTCTTCAATAGAATAAAGCTTTGCACTGCTATAATCCGTATTCTTCATAAAACGATTTAAACCTGCCTTTTCTCTTGAGTATTTCATCAAAGCCGTTTAAATATTCATACGAGTATTTATAGTTAAATATGCGTTCAATATATGGACCGTTCGGCTGCCTGAGCTTTGTTGTTGCTCCTGCGCCGCAGCCAAGCACCGTATGTGTTTCGTCCATAATAAACACGTTGTATATGCCCTCGCTGCCCTTTTTTGACCAGCCGACATTTTCAAGGTTGCCAACCATTTTGCTCTGCCGATATAGATAATACGGCTCATAGCCGCAATCAGGCAGAAGCTCCCCGCAGTAAAGGTGCATATTCTCAGCCGCTCTTATATCACGTCTTAGGGTTTCCATTCCCTCCATTGTAAGCTGTGAGGAACGCTTCATTGACAGCGTGTGGACGGTAATGCTCTTTGGGTCAAGCTCGGCTATTTTGTCAAGCGTTGACTTAAAGCTTTCAAAGCTCTCACTCGGAAGTCCTGCGATAAGGTCTGTATTGATATGGTCAAAGCCTGCATTCACAGCCATTTCATAAGCTCTTAAAAAGTCGGCCGCCGTATGCCTTCTGCCTATTTTTTCAAGAATTTTATCATTAAGCGTCTGCGGATTAATGCTTATTCTGTCGCCGCCGCAGTTTTTTATTGCTCGCAGCTTATCCTGCGTTACCGTGTCGGGTCTGCCTGCCTCCACCGTAAATTCACGGCAGGCGCTCATATCAAAGCTGTTGTTTATTGCGCTCATTACGGCTTCAAGCTGAGAAGCACTCAGCGTTGTCGGAGTTCCGCCGCCTATATACACGCTTTCAAGCTTAAGCGACAGCTCGGCGGCTATTCTGCCTGTTTCCTCAATTTCTCTGCACAGAAGCTCAACATACGGCTCAATCAGCTTGAAGCTCTTTTCAACCGACTGAGATACAAACGAGCAATAGCTGCACCTTGACGGGCAGAACGGAACGGATACATAAAGGCTGAATGAGTTTGGTGAAGAGGTTTTTAATATTTCCCTCTCGTTTCTCTCGGTTATAGCCGACAAATCAATTTTCGGCTGTGACACAAGAAGCCTTTCCCCGAAATATGACCTTGCATACTCCTCGCCGCCGCTTTCACGCAGCCGCCTGAAAAGCTTTATCGGGCGAACACCCGTGAGGATTCCCCAAGGCGGAGTAATTTCTGTGTATTCGCTCAGCAGGTTGAAAAGCAGAATCGCCAGCTGTCTTTCCTGCTCATCATCGGGAGTATCGGGCGGCAGCTTTGTTGTGCTGCTCCTTTGATAATCACCGACAGACAAACGGACAAAAATCGAAATTCCGTCATCGCCTGCTTCAAGCCTTGTTTCAATAAACGGTGTATCTTCTTCGGCAATATCGCAGGGCTGTCTGAAGATTTCTATTTTTTCATTAGGGAAAAATACCCTTGTTAAGTTTTCTGTTTCGTAATGGAATTTATGATTGTCAATAAATACCTTCATTTATTCTGTCCTTGATTTCTCTTGTTTTTCAGCTCAGTACTTTGCTACAGCGTACTGCATATAGCCGTTGCGCTGTTTTTCATCGCCTATTGTCGTATTTTCGCCGTGACCGCAATACACCTTTGTAGCATCGGGAAGCATCGACAGCTTTTTAAGCGAGCAGAACATTTCGTTTTCATCGCTCGTCGGAAAATCAATACGTCCCATCGAGCCTTTAAACAGTGTGTCGCCGCAGAACAGCTTGCCGTCAGCCAGATAGCCGACTCCGCCGCCTGTATGCCCGGGCAGCTCAAGCACCTTTATTTCCGTTTCTCCGAGAAGAATAACATTCGCTTTTCCTTTCCCTGGTAGTAATGCTCGCGGCGGAGCATCCAGTCTGATATCACTTCTATATTCTTAAACGTTGAGAACCCTGAACCCTCTGAATATGTCGCTTCGGTATCCGTTTTCCAAAATTCCGGCTTGTAAAAATCCTGTGGATATACGTGCGCTGCCACGCCCCACCGATAGTCTCCCTCTACGCCACTATACACCAGCATATTGTCTATCATGTTCTTTGCCGGAAATCCTGCATCTCCCGTATCTTTGTGCTTTGTATTCCAGCTTGATGTAAACGAACCCAAAACGTAAGCATTCTGGTCATACTGGCGGACAATATTTGAAACAAGGCGCATTGACTTCTCGTATGTATCTACATACCTCATTATCGGCTGTTTTCCCATATTTGTCCACACAAGGTTCTGGTCTGTTTCATTATGCATTATCCAGTGATGGATGCGACCGTTACCACTCTGTGAATAGCGGTTTGCAAGAAAATCTATTGTTGCCGCATAGACCTCTGTGCCATAGATAGTAGTCACGTCCGGCATTGAGAATATGCCACCACTCGTATATTCCGGATGGCTTAGCGCTGTAGCATACTCCTGTTCCCCTCCATTCGGGTGGATTAATATGATGGCTGCTACCATTACACCTTTCTGCTCGCATGTCTTCAACTGGCTGTCTATAGTCGCAAGAGTTGAACCGTTGATGTAATATGTCTTGCCGCCATACTCGTGTTTCACGTCTGATTCTGACCCATTGCACATTACAAGTGTGTTCACCATTATGTTGTAGGTCACCCAGCTCAAGCCAAGGTCATCTATTTCTGACATAAAGTCCAAATCCGGCATCCCAAGACCTTTTTTTGACTTCAATACCGCTGGTTCTGCATGGCGTATCTCTTTCACCTCATCTGCATAGTGTGCATGCGACACGTTTCGCACTCCGCCATTATTTTCATACAAGACAAACTTGCTCAGTAGGCGGTCATAATTATACCCTGCTATCAGTGAATATCTGTCCACGGTCACCTCAAAGTCACCGGCCGGCACCTCGCCAAAATCCTCATAGTCTGTCATCTCAAACGTATTGCCGTATGATGTCACGCCCGCAAGTCTGTAGCCGCTCTTAGCCGCATTGCCTCGGATTATCACCTTGTCCTCTGTCACCTTTACGAAACTCACCTCTGACGCATAGTCTGCTGCAAGGTAGCGCTCAATGGCACGTGACTGGCTCTGCTTTGTTGCATCGCTCACCGCAACATGGCCGAATATGCCGATATTCTTTATCTTTATCGTAACTCCACTCTTATTGCCGAAGTCCATGCGCAGCTTGCTGCCGCTGCCGCCCCAGCTATGCTGGCTGCGGTAAGTTGCGAGGTTGATTGACACAAACTTCCACTCTGATGTCTTGGTGAGCAATCCCCTGAAATGCGCTGAGCGTGACTCGCTCTCCGGGTCGCGAAAAAACAGCTGAAGGTCGTCTATATCTTCTGATGACTGATAGTAAAACTCCAGGCGCACGTCTTTCAGGTGCATGTCGCCCGTTGCATACGTCACGATGTGTGGGTCTGTTCCTGTAGTAACCATCTCACAATACTCTGAATTTGACCCATACGTCATATCCACCTTCGTCGATGAATCAAACGTAAGCCATGTATTTGCATTTGCCATAAACGGAAATGCCATCACTATCATCAATAGTGTTCTTATAATTCTCATGTCAGTAATTTGTTTGTAGTTATTAGTATTATATTTACGGTTTTTTCCTTTTTTTTACTCCCATCCCATAAATCATTAAATTTTAGGATTTTCACTGCAAAGGTACAAAATCTTTACCCACTTTGTCAATACCTTTTATATTTTCTCACAATTTGCTGCGGGAGTAATGTGCTTGCGCCGAAATTCATTTTCTTGCACCTTATCTATTGTTTTTGAACGAAAAAAGTTTATATTTGCACTCATAACATAAAAAACCGACATATATGCAATATTGGATAATCAAGGACGGAGAAAGTAAGGGACCGTTCACCCTTGAAGAACTTCAAGCAATGGGCATCAGCCAAACCACGAAAATTTGGTGTAAAGGCATGGACAACTGGACCAAAGCCGGCGAAACCGACATTGCAGACGCCCTTTTTGCGCATGTCGTGGACGAGAGTGAAGAACGGAGTGCTGAGAGCGCAGAGGCTTCTGAGAGTGAAGAGCGGAGTGCGGAGAGCGCGGAGGTTCCCGAGAGTGAAGAGCTGAGTGCGGAGAGCGCAAAGGCTTCTGAGAGTGAGGAGCGGAGTGCGGAAAGCGGAGAGGCTTCTGAGAGTGAAGAGCAGAGTGCGGAGAGCGCAGAGGCTTCTGAACAGCCGCGAATGACGCCACCGCCGTATAATCCTGCGCTGTATAGTCAGCCGCCGTACATGCCGCAACAACCCCCGATGCCGGGCTACAGACCGCAACCTTCACCGCAACAAATCTATAACGACGGATATCGTCGCGGACTCGAAGATGGCAAAAAACTCGACGCCGACACCGACACGTCGAAATGTCCGCCAAGCAATATGGTGTGGGCGGTTTTGGCTACAGTATTTTGCTGTATGCCTGCCGGAATCGTGTCGATTGTCTACGCGTCTCGTGTAAGCGGTTTGTACCACAAAGGCGATTTCGTCGGCGCAAAGCGTGCCAGCGACCGCGCTGCCTATTGGGCTCTCGGCTCGGCTATCTTCCATATGGTGACTTATCCAATCACGTCTGCTCTCTCATTACTGATGATGTGATAAGAGGTAAAAGGTAAGAGGTAAAAGGTAAGAGGTAAGGGAGGATTTCCTTTGCTTGGTGAGTATAATATGATGATAATAAAAAAACAGGACTGCGTTTTGGCGTGGTCCTGTTTTTTGCCGGAGTGATATTCCGAACGGAAGCCCGCATGGGCTATCTTTCCATCGGTTTGATTTCTTTCTCAATCAATTTTCTTTTTTCCCCGCCGGCTTTTTGAATTTCCTTGCGAATCTTTTCTTCAGCTGCGCTGTGTACCGTTGTCGACGGTTTTTCGGTTGCGTCGGGAGTTTCGTCGGTTTCGAACGAAGCCGATTGCACCGTGTCGGAAGCCTCTTCGTAGCCGATTTCGTAGATGTCGTCGTCGGCGCTCTGTTCGGTGGGCTCGGTGGCAGGTTGTGTGGATTGTTTGTCGGTGCTACCGCTGCACGACGACAGGGTAACACCGACAATAATCGCTAATATAAGTCGTTTCATTATTCTTCTTTTAAGTCAACCACGAGGTTCAGTTCGTCGAGTTGAGATTGGTCGAGCGGAGCGGGAGCGTCGAGCATAACGTCGCGGCCGCTGTTGTTCTTCGGGAAAGCGATGCAGTCGCGGATAGAGTCGAGACCTGCGAAGAGCGACACCCAACGGTCGAGTCCGTAAGCCAAGCCACCGTGAGGCGGTGCCCCGTATTTGAACGCGTTCATCAAGAATCCGAATTGTTCTTGTGCTTTTTCGGGGGTAAATCCGAGGATTTCGAACATCTTGGCTTGGAGTTTCGGGTCGTGGATACGAATCGAACCGCCACCGACTTCGACTCCGTTGACCACCATATCGTAAGCATCGGCGCGGACGGCAGCCGGGTCGGTGTCGAGCAGCGGGATGTCTTCGTCTTTGGGGTGTGTGAACGGATGGTGCATAGCCATCAAGCGACCTTCTTCTTCGCTCCATTCAAACATCGGGAAGTCGACAACCCAGAGGCAAGCGAATTTGTTTTTGTCGCGCAGTCCGAGTTGGTTAGCCACCTCGAGACGGAGTTCGCAGAGTTGTTTGCGAGTCTTCATAGCGTCGTCGCCGCAGAGTATAAGGATGAGGTCGCCGGGCTTAGCGTCGAAGGCTTCGCGCAACTTTTGGAGCGTTTCTTGGGAGTAGAATTTGTCGACGCTCGATTTGACATTTCCGTTTGCTTCAACGCGAGCGTAAACCAAACCTTTAGCGCCGATTTGCGGACGTTTGACGAATTCGGTGAGTTGGTCGAGTTGTTTGCGAGTGTAAGAAGCGGCGCCTTCAGCGCAGATACCGCCGATGTAAGCGGCATTGTCCATCACGGCAAATCCGGAGCCTTTTAGGATGTCCATCAGTTCGACAAACTTCATGCCGAAACGCAAGTCGGGCTTGTCGGAGCCGTAGTATTTCATAGCGTCCGCCCAAGTCATGCGGAGGAACGGTTCGTTGAGTTCTACGCCGCGGAGAGTGCGGAACAGGTGTTTCGCCATACCTTCGAAGATAGAGATAACGTCTTCTTGCTCGACGAAACTCATTTCGCAGTCGATTTGTGTAAATTCCGGCTGACGGTCGGCGCGGAGGTCTTCGTCGCGGAAGCATTTAACGATTTGGAAATATCGGTCGAATCCCGACACCATGAGCAATTGCTTAAGCGTTTGAGGCGATTGCGGCAGGGCGTAGAATTGACCGGGGTTCATGCGCGAAGGCACGACGAAGTCGCGAGCACCTTCCGGGGTAGAGCCGATGAGCATGGGCGTTTCCACTTCGAGGAAGCCTTTGCTGTCGAGGTATCGGCGCACTTCCATGGTCATTTTGTGACGCAACTCGAGGTTGCGGCGCACGCAGTTGCGGCGCAAGTCGAGGTAGCGATAGCGCATTCGCAGGTCGTCGCCGCCGTCGGTATTGTCTTCGATGGTAAACGGCGGGATTTCGCTCTGCGTAATCACGCGGAGGTCGGAAGCGATGATTTCGATGTCGCCGGTCGGTAAGTTGGCGTTCTTGTTAGAGCGCTCTTCGACGGTTCCTGTTACTTGGATAACGAATTCGCGGCCGAGATGATTGGCAGCGTCGCAAAGCGATTCGTTGACGTCGACGTTAAACACCAATTGCGTGATGCCGTAGCGGTCGCGTAGGTCGACAAACGTCATACCGCCCATTTTGCGTGTGCGCTGCACCCATCCGGCAAGCGTAACAGTCTCGCCGACGTTGCTTATGCGCAATTCTCCACAAGTTTTTGTTCTATACATATCGTTGTTTTGTTATTTTTTGTTGTCACTTTAGTACGATACTGCAAAGTTACACCTTTTTTTATTATATTTGCAAAAAAATATTCGTAATGGCGAAAAACGTTACTAATAAAACAACAGGGCAACCAAAGCCCGACAGTATATACACATGGCAGATTGATGGCGAAACGACGCTGCTTGAAGCCTTGATTGCCAAACTTAGCGACCATAAGCGCACGGCGTTGAAGTCGATGCTCAAATACGGGCAGGTGGCAGTAGGCGGCGTGCCGACAACGCAATTCAATGCGCCGCTCGTTGCCGGCGACAAGGTGACGGTCAATTTTACGCGCCCGTTTGTGGTGTTCAGCCATCCACGCATTCAGTTGGTGTATGAAGACGACGACATTATCGTAATCAATAAAGGTAGCGGCATACTGTCGGTATCGACCGACAATATCAAAGACGGCACAGCCTACAGTGCGTTGCGTAACTATCTGAAGGAGAAAGACCCGCGGCTGATGCTTTTCATCGTGCACAGGCTCGACCGCGACACTTCCGGACTGATGCTTTTCGCCAAGTCGCGCGAAGCCAAAGACGCCATGCAGCACAATTGGAACAATATGGTGCTCCACCGCACATACGTCGCCGTTGTCGAAGGGAAAGTTGAGGAAGAGCAAGGCGTTGTGAAGAGTTATTTGGGCGAAACGTCGCAATACGAGGTCTATTCGTCGCAAGACCCCTCTGCGGGACAACTTGCCGTGACGCGCTATCGCCGACTCGCAACAGCCAACGGCTATTCGCTGATGGAACTCGAACTCGACACCGGGCGAAAGAATCAGATACGCGTCCACATGAAAGACCTCGGACATTCGATAGTCGGCGACCGCAAGTATGGCGCCAAGTCGAGCCCGATACATCGACTGGCGTTGCATGCGCGCACGTTGGATTTCGTGCACCCGATGACACGCCAAGAGTTGAAATTTGAGACGCCCATACCGGCGCGATTTACCGCCTTGTTGACAGTCGGCGGAAAATAGAAACAACAGAAGCGAGATGAGCATAACATCGTTGATTAGACCATTGTTTATGCGCCGATTGCGAGCCATCGAACGGCTCACAGCCGACGGCGAAGCCACGCAGCGCCGCGAATTGCGTCGGTTGCTTCGAAGTGGTGTTGCCACCGAGTATGGCAGTCGCTATGGCTTCAAAACGATAACGACCTACGACGAATTTCGTCGACGCGTACCCCTTGTGCGCTACGAAGACATCCGCTCTGACGTGATGCGCATGGTCGATGGCGAGAAGAACGTGCTTTGGCCGGGACGTGTTCGCAACTTTGCCCAATCGTCGGGAACGAGCGACGGCAAAAGCAAGTATATACCTATCAGCCGCGACTCGTTCAACCGCTGCCATTATCAAGGCGGATTCGACACCGTGGCGCTCTATCTGGGCGAAAACCCCAAGAGCCGAATCTTCGACGGCAAGGCGTTTATTCTCGGCGGAAGTTTCGCCAACGAACTTCACAGCCATGCCACCGTCGGCGACCTCTCGGCAAATCTTATTGATAACATAACCCCGTTGGTAAACCTTGTTCGTATCCCGTCGAAGCGTATAGCCTTGATGGAAGAATGGGAAGCGAAACTGCCGGCGCTCGTTGGTGCGAGTCGCCATGCCAATGTTACTAACCTCTCGGGCGTGCCTTCGTGGTTTCTTTCTGTGTTGAAAGAGTTGCTGCGCGTCGAAGGTTGCGACTCGTTGCACCAAGTGTGGCCCAACCTCGAAGTGTTTTTCCACGGCGGCATCAACTTCCGCCCCTACAGCGAACAATATCGCAGCATAACCGACCCCGACAAGATGCACTACGTCGACACCTACAACGCCTCCGAAGGCTTTTTTGCCGCACAATATACGTCGGCGTCGGAGGCAATGCTTCTGCTGCTCGACTTGGGCATCTTCTTCGAATTTATACCGTTTGGAGATTGCGAACACGACAATCCCGAGGCAGTTCCCATCGAAGACGTAGTGGCGGGTCGCACTTACGAACTGGTCATTACGTCGTGCAACGGTCTGTGGCGCTATCGCCCCGGCGACACCGTGCGCATCGAGAGCACCTCGCCGCTGACCATCACCGTTGCCGGACGCACCAAGCACTACATCAACGCATTCGGCGAAGAACTGATGGTCTACAACGCCGACGAGGCTGTTGCCCGAACGTGCGAGCAAACCGGCGATGCTATCTTGAACTATACGGCAGCGCCCGTCTACGCTACGCGCACTACCAAAGGACGTCACCAGTGGCTCATCGAATTCGCTCGACCGCCGCACGACGTAGAGCGTTTCGCCGACCTGCTCGACCAAAATCTCCAGCAAATCAATTCCGACTATCAAGCCAAGCGCACCGGCGGAATCTTTATCGACCGTCTGAGCATCATCGTTGCCCGTCAAGGACTGTTCGACGACTGGCTGATGCAGCATGGCGGAAAGCTCGGCGGTCAGCGCAAGATTCCTCGTCTTTTGAATAATCGCGATATAATCGACAGTATGATAGAATTAAACCCACATAAAAACATAGAAAAATGAAAAAGTTTGTTATGACTTTTGCGCTCGTTGTAGCGTTTGTTTTGTCCGTACAGGCGGCAAAACCGAAGTACATATTCTTATTTATCGGCGACGGCATGGGTATGGGACATGTTATGGCTGCCGAAAACTACAATCGTATGGTTAAAGGCTCCGCAGAGCCGATTCTAATGATGCAATTCCCCGTCGCTTCGCAGTTGTGGACATACTCGGCAAATTCTCCGGTGACCGATTCGGCGGCTGCCGGCACTGCCTTGGCTTGCGGCGTGAAGACGAAAAACTATATGCTCGGCGTGAACCCCGACACCGTTGCGGTTAATTCCGTTGCTCACGAACTGAAAACGAAGTTTGGCTACGGCGTCGGCTTGGTAACTTCCGTGGCTTACGACGATGCCACCCCGGCTGCACACTATGCGCATCGCGCAAATCGCGGCATGGCTGAGGAAATCAACTACGACGGTGCGCGTTCCAACTTCGACTTCATAGCCGGAGCGGGTACGAAAGCTTCGGAGCACGGCGATGTGGCTCGCGGCGAGCGTATCTTTGAGGATTGGCGCGCCAACGGCTGGACGGTTGCCAAAGGCATCGACGCACTCCATGCCGAGAAAAATCCGCGCCGCGTGTTGCTCATGCCCGCTCATCCTGCCGGCGCTAACGAAATAGGCTACACCATCGACAGTCTCCCGGGAGCCAATTCGCTTGCCGACCTTACTCGCGAATGTCTCGACCACCTCAAACGCGTTTCGCCGTCGAAATTCTTTATGATGGTCGAAGGCGGTAACATCGACCATGCCGCACACGGCAACGACGGCGGCACGGTTGTCAAAGAAATAATCAACTTCCAGGAAGCGCTACGCATTGCGTACGACTTCTATCGTCAGCATCCGAAAGAAACGCTTATCGTTGTGACTGCCGACCACGATACGGGCGGCATGACTACCGGCGTTAAAGGCGGTCAGTTGCGTCCCGACCTTATCGACTATCAACGTATGTCGAAGGAGAAATTCAGCGACCTCTGCGCTCAAGAGAAGCACCGCGACTGGAACTCTATGAAGCAACTCATCAGCGAGCGTCTCGGTCTGTTCGGTCCTATCGCAGTGAGCGAACTCGAAGAAGCGCGCCTCTTCGACAGTTACGCACGCCTGCGCGCAAACATTGGTAAAGGTAATGCAACGCTCTACAAAGAATTTAACAACTTCAGCGAGGTGGTTTTCGACCTGCTTAACCATAAGACAGGCTACGGCTTTACGACAAACAGCCACACCGGCAACCCTGTGCCCGTATATGCTATCGGCGTCGGCAGCGAGCGCTTCAGCCGTCTCAGCAACAATATCGACATCCCGGCTCACTTCCGTGCCTTGACTGGTGTGAAGTAGCAGCAAGCGTTTATCGTTTATTGTTTAGCGTCTATCGGGTCGGAGCGTAAAATTGGAAAAATATTGGCGAAATTTTGCTTTTTCGGTAGATGAACATTATCTTTGTGATATTATACACTCTCAAACCAATATTATGAATATTTTTGTTTCAAAGTGCATCGAGATTTTTGCAAACACTACTCTGCACTACCATAAATTTGACAATATCGACGCGAAACCGGAAAATCCTTATCAGGCGGGGACAATCGAAGACGTACTCTTCCGCAAGAATTGGATTGATGCCGTGCAATGGCATATGGAAGACATTATCCGCGACCCGAACATCGACCCGGTAGACGCTTTGGCGCTGAAACGTCGTATCGACAAGTCTAACCAAGACCGTACCGACTTGGTTGAGGATATCGACACATACTTCCGCGACCTTTATAAAGACGTTGTGCCCTCAGCCGACGCGACAATCAACACCGAAAGCCCCGCATGGGCAGTCGACCGCTTGAGCATCCTTGCGCTGAAAATCTATCATATGGAGCAGGAGGTGAAACGCACCGACGCAACGGAGGCGCACGTGGCAAAATGCGGCGCAAAACTCGCCGTGTTGCTCGAGCAACAAAAAGACTTGTCGACTGCAATCGGTCAACTCCTCGACGACATCGCTGCCGGTAAAAAGTATATGAAGGTTTACCGTCAAATGAAAATGTATAACGACGCCGACACCAACCCCGTGCTATACGCCAAAGGGAAATAGGCAGGTGATGGAATCGGTATCGAAATATAAGAACGTGCTGGTGTCGCGGTTTTCGGCACTCGGCGATGTTGCTATGACCGTGCCGGTAATCTACTCGGCATGCCGTTGCTATCCCTCGACGCGGTTCATCGTTGTAACCCAGAAAGTAGCCGCCACTCTCTTCGTCAATGCTCCCGCCAACCTGGTGGTTGTACCGGTCGACGTCAAAGGGACGTATCGCGGTGTGCGCGGCATGTTCCGCCTCTTGAGCGACCTTCGCCGCGACTATCCGATAGACGCCTACGTCGACCTTCACAGTGTGATACGCACCTATGCCCTCGGCTTGGCTTGTATGCTTCGCGGCATCCCCGTACGTCGCATCCGTAAGGGCCGTAGCGACAAGCGTGCACTGACGCGCCGCAGTCAGAAAGAACTGCATCGTCTCTGCACGTCGCGCGACCGCTATTTCGACGTGTTCAAGCGCATGGGATTCGACTTTCCCGAAGCATTCGACTCGATTTTCGACGAGCCTGTCAGTCCGGAGATATTTGCCGACATCACCGAGGCGAAACGTCCCGGCGAGCGTTGGGTGGCAATCGCTCCGTTTGCCAAACACGTCGGCAAAATCTATCCACCGGAACTGATGAAGCAAGTTGTCGACACGTTGGCGGCGCGCCCCGACGTGAGGCTGTTTCTCTTCGGCGGAGGCGATGGCGAGCGCGACATTTTGCGCGGTTGGGCAGAAGGTCGTGCCAACGTGATTTCGATGGCGGAGAAGCGTCACGGCTTCCCCAAAGAACTCGCCTTGCTCAGCCATATGGACGCCGCCATCTCGATGGACTCGGCAAATATGCACCTGGCATCGCTCGTGCGCGTGCCCGTTGTGTCGATATGGGGCGCCACGCATCCCTATTGCGGGTTTACCGGTTGGAAGCAGAGCGACGACAATGCCGTGCAGCTCGACATGCCGTGTCGTCCTTGCTCGGTGTTCGGCAATCGCCCGTGTCGGCGCGGCGACTATGCCTGCCTCTACGGAATCAAGCCGCAAGACATCATCGACCGACTCGACCATGTGTTGGATAAGTAGCCGGAGTTCCCGAAAATATTAGTATCTTTGCCGGAGATACTTCAAACCATCGGACAAATGAGTGAAGAATTTGATATAAGAAATAGCCGCAACGAAGGCGACCGCGATTTCGAGCGCGCGTTGCGTCCGCTGTGCTTCGACGACTTCAACGGACAGGCAAAGATTCTGGAGAATTTGCGCGTCTTCGTGGCAGCCGCCAAGATGCGCGGCGAAGCCCTCGACCACGCCCTGCTTTACGGCCCTCCGGGGCTCGGCAAAACCACGCTGAGCAACATCATCGCCAACGAACTCGGCGTGGGCTTTAAGGTGACTTCCGGACCGGTGCTCGACAAGCCCGGCGACCTTGCCGGCGTGCTCACTTCGCTCGACGAACGCGACGTGCTTTTCATCGACGAAATCCACCGACTAAATCCCGTGGTCGAAGAATATCTCTACTCGGCGATGGAAGACTATCGCATTGATATAATGATAGATAAAGGTCCCGGGGCGCGTTCGGTGCAACTCAATCTGTCGCCGTTCACCCTCGTTGGTGCCACCACGCGTAGCGGACTGCTCACCCCGCCGCTTCGTGCTCGTTTCGGCATTAATTGTCATCTCGAATACTACGACCACAACGTGTTGCAGTCCATCATACTGCGTTCTGCCGGGTTGCTCAAGGTGAAATGCACCTCCGATGCAGCCAACGAAATTGCTCTGCGCAGCCGCGGCACGCCACGTATTGCCAACGCACTGCTACGCCGTGTGCGCGACTTTGCACAGGTTAAAGGTAACGGAATTATCGATGCCGAAATTGCGCGTTTTGCGCTCGAGGCATTGAATATCGACAAATACGGTCTCGACGAAATCGACAACAAAATTCTCACCACCATCATCGACAAATTCAACGGCGGTCCGGTGGGGTTGACCACCATAGCCACCTCGCTCGGCGAGGATGCCGAAACAATCGAGGAAGTCTACGAGCCGTTTTTGATTAAAGAAGGCTTTATCAAGCGTACGCCGCGCGGTCGCGAAGTGACTCTTCTTGCCTACAACCATCTCAACAAGCGCCCCGCCGGCAAATCCGGCTCGCTATTCGACTAAAAGCGGAAAACACTTTCGCCTACCCGGTCGCACTAAGGCGCGACCCTACAGTGTTGATTATCAACGAACATAACATACACAAAAATAAAGCGGGGCGCTCCGGTGGGGCGCCTCGCTAACGGTTGGTTAATTTGGAACCTTAGTTCCCGGTTTTTTTACATCGTAGAAAGAGTGCGTTGCCGTTTGATTTTGCGGCAACGCACGGAGTTGAAAAATCGATTATCGCATATTTTTGGTTGATATCACTTTTTGTGATGTGCCGTCGCTGTATTTGATGATAAATACGCCTTGCCCAACGTTCTGAACGCGTCTGCCCATAAGGTCGTAGATACCGGTGATGGTCTTTGCGACGTCGGCGTCGAGGGTTTCAACAGCGCCTTGGTCGGGAACAATGCGTACTAAGTAAGCAATCGGACTCGTCTCGTTGTAGCCGATATGGTATAAATTATCTTTAAGTATGATTGTTGCATCAGACGGTTTTGCAATTTTGCAGTCGACGAGTTCCAGGTATTTTAAATTATAAATATTTTTAGCTGCAACAGTTGAATTTTCAATTCTTAAATTAGAATACGAACCTATGCTGCCGATAATTTTTTCGGTTGTTTCAATATTTGCATTCCGAATAATCAAATCCGAGTTTTCAATTGTTAAGCCATAATAGTTATCAACCTTCAGAGTACTACCTTCATTACCTGTTATGTTGGTTGCACTACCTACAGAGGAGAAGAAACGTATCTCATCTGAACCGGAGTTGAAATAATTGTCGCCCTTGGTCGCGATGAATAGTCCGTTTCCACCAATTTTATAAGGTACGATGATGTCTGCCATTGCCGACTTGTCGGAGATGTCTATTTGAGAGTTGTCGAAAGTGAGGACTTGCATTTCGGGCTGCCAAGTGACGTTTTGCATTTTAGGAACGATAGTCGCAACGTCGACCGGATTACCGTCGGCAGTTGTCGAAGGCATAAGCACGCCGTTGATATACAGACCGGGTTGGTCGAACGGTGAAATCACGAGATTACCTTTGACGAGAGCACCGTTGAGCGCAATGCCATTAAGGCTCTTGTCGTACTGCGCTTTCCACGGCGTTTTGACGTAGCCGCCCTTGATATACATATCTCCGAATCCCGAAACGCAATGATTTTCGCTGTTGATATTTGCGATAATGCTTGAGATATACAAATCTTTATTTTCATCGAATTCACCCCAAATACCTCTACCTTTTGTTGTGATGTTTAATTTTGAAGAGGTGCCGTATGAACCGACTATGGAAATACGTTTCGGAGCGCTTTCATAAATAGCGGCGATAGTGTTTCCGCTCGTTGTTTCGGGAGCGCCGAGGTTGAGTGTTGCATCAGATCCTATATAAATATACGAAGAGTAATCACCTTTTCCGCCATAGCCAATGCAGATTTGACGCGAAAGCACGTTGCAAGTTCCATGGACTCTTATGTAAAAAGAATCATTATTCGGACTGTTGTAGTCGATGGCATACATCATAGCGTCGCCGGTCGAAATTGTTGCATTTTCGAGCACGAGAGAGTTAAATTTCGGAGAATATCTCACCGAACCTGTCACACCGTCGATGACGGAAAGGTCGTCGCAGTTTTCGTCGGTAACTTCAATGCCGCAGATTTTCAATCCATAATTGAGTTTATTGAAAACGAGCGGAGCTGTAACGGCTGTTCCATCGATTGCGTATGTGCCTAATTCTTCGTTGAATGCGGCGTTTTCGGGGCTTACAAGGATAGAGCGAGTGAGGTCAACGGTTGAGCAACCTGCAATGGTTTGGCTTGTTCCGTCGCCGGTGAACTTGACGCTTGATTTGTTGAGAAACAAAGCGTGACGCATCAAGAATCGTTCCATCGTCAATGCCGAAGTAGCACCTTTGACCACGACGTTAGCGTTGTTGAAAGTCAATCGTGCGGGGACTTTCATGCCGACGTCGGCTGTTGAAGTAAACGTGAGCACGCCGGGATTTTCGCCGCCTTCGATGGTGATGTTGAGCGACCTTGAAGCCATGGAGCATTCGAGAGCTGGACCATTCGATTGTATGGTGCAGTCGCCGTCGTAGACGATTTTCAAATCACTGAGTTCGTCGTTGACCAATTCGATGGCTTTGACGGTCGAGATAAGAATGCCACGCGGTGCGATAGTCGCGTTTTTCAAATACAACGTATGAGTAACCGGGTTGTAGTTTACGGTTCCCAAGACGTTGCCTTTAGTGTCGCGCAAGTCGGTATAGTTGTTGGCGGTAATTTCAGTGCCGAAGATTTTGAGGCTCTTGAAGTCGGAAATGCCTATTACGATGGGGTTGGTAACGGCAGTACCGTCGATGGCAACGCTGCCGATTGACTTGTTGTAGGCTGCGCCTGCGGGCGAAGTGATTGAGACACCGTTGAGCACGAGGTCGCTGAACTTCATAATCGGGCAGTTAGTGCCGTCCGCAGTAGCGGTAACTTCCGCCAAGTCGATAGTGAGCGGGAATGTCCAGTCGATGTCGCCGAGGAAAGCATATCGACCGATGACGTCGGCTTTACATTTCGAGATGCTGCCGCCGTTGAAAATAGCCATAGCGGGAGCGTGGTCGCCGCGGATTGTAACGACGTCGGCAGTCGAGTTGCCGCTTACGTTGACTTTCGTATTGGAGGTAATAGCGCCGTTGCTGCCGTAAATGGTGTTGTTGCCCGAAACGACGATGTTGAAGTCAGTTTCCATAGTTTCGGGAATTTCGATACCTGTAGCATCGTAGGCTTCAGCATTGATGACGGCGTTAGTCATGTAGAGCGTATTTGTTTCTACGTCGTAACTGACTTTTTCGCCGCTAACGCCTGCGATGGTTGTCAGGTCGGCAGCGTTTTTGCTATTCACTAAAGCGCCGTTGACTTTGAAGCCGTAGCCTACGGCGTTGTCGAGGACGATTTCGTCGGTTATGAGTTCGCCGTTGAGGCAGAATCCTTTAAGAGTTGGGTCGAAAGCGGCGCCGATGGGCGAGGAGACAAGAACACCCTCAAGCGTAACGCTTTTTAGACCACCTAAAGCCGGTTGCGCGTTGAAACGACCGCGGAGACGTGCATCGACGTTTCTCAACAAGATATCTTCGTTGCCTGAACCATTGATGCCCCAATCGCAGTTGAGAATAAGGTTATTCAGCAAAAGAGCATATTTGTTGGTGAATGGTGCTTCTTCCAAACGAATCGAGGTAGTGTTAAGAGTTGCGATCATTCCTCCCGAACAGATATTTGAACCGTTGTATTTTTTGAAGAGGATACCGTCGCCTGCGCTGTTGATGTTGTTAACACCTTGGAGGATGATTTGTATGTCTTCGTTGACGACGATGCCTTCCGTTTCGGGCGCATCGATAGTTATATTGGTAAGGTTCATTATCGGCGCATATTTGCGCAAGTCGCTCTTCATTTTGATATTAGCCTCGTCGGCGGTGACGCCGTTGATACGAGTCAAGTCGTCGATATTATACATATCTACTTTGGTGCCGGCAATAGTTATGTCGGGCATTTCGTCACCGTAGCAACGTATAATTGTTCGTCCGTAGATGGGAAATCTCAAATGGTCGACCACACCTTCTTTTTCATACCAATTAGCGTTGGTCGGATAAGTAATAGTCGCTACTGATGGGCTCAAATATCTGAAATTTACAATTGGTTTGGTATATTCGCCTGTTTTGATATCAAGAACAGCGGCCTCCATCCATAATGATGCACCAAGACTCTCTTTGGTATTATAGATGGCGCGTTGTTTAGTTTTGATGTCGACGAATATGCTTTTAAGAGTCAGGTTACCTGTTGTTTTTATACCCGACTCGCTGCCCCAATCATCCTGGTTGTTAATTATAAGATAACCGCGATAATCCGGGTCGATGCTGGTTATTTCCAAGTCTTTTGTGCTACAAAGGCTCGGCACTTTATTAAACCCGTTAATCTTTACGCAAGCGTTTCCATCGTCCGAATCAATCACAATTGGCATATTAGTGTCTAAGATTTGAACATTTTCGAGTGTCAGCGTGTTAATGCCGTCCCAATGGACGTGTGGCTCGCCGAAATGGAAATTATTAATGCCATCTATTTTGATTTCGCCTGCTTCGGTGAACTCGTAATCACCGATTTTTACCGATGCGGCATAGCCGACCAATGTGGTCAGCAATGCGGTTAATATTAATAATATACGTTTCATTGTTTTTGATTGTTTTAGTTAGCTAAATTATTAAGAAGGTTGCCGAAGCCTATCTCTGAATGGCAGCGACGGCAACCGTTCGGTACAATCGTTATTTGAGGTTGTAGTAGCTTGCGTCGGAAGCTGCTTGCATGAAGTAGCGCGAGCCGTCGGGCGACTTGGTGAGCACGGTGTATTGCAACTGACGTTTGTCGCCGCGTTTAGTCACAGTAGCGCAGTTGAGCACGTAACCAATGATGTTGTAAGGATATTGCGGGTTCTTGAGCGTTCTCCATTTCGATTCGAGATAGATAACCTTTTCGAACTTGTCGCCTGCGTATTCTTTGCCGGCTTTAGTGCCAGCAGCCTTGATGGCAGCAGTAACGGCAACGCCCTTAGGCTCGACGATTTCCGGACCCATTTCAGCATTTAGGTCGTTGTATAGTTCTACGCTTTTGCGCGAGTCGAGCATCATTTGCATTGCACGGATGCTGTTGTCGTCGCGAACGGTGTCGTATTTGTCGTGCTTCTCGATGAAGTATCTTACCAAAGTTTCTGTCAGCGTGTAGTTGAAATATCTCGAGAAAGCATCACCGTTTTGGTCGTCGATTTTAGCATTGTATTCCTTTGCGAGTTCAACCATTGTTTCGATAGGCATTAGTTCCATAGCCAAGTTGAAAGCAACGTCAGCGCGCGTTGACGTCATTTTTCTAAAATTAGCGGGAACCATCTTCGTGTCGGAAACGTATCCTTTAATCGGGTCACTGTAGTTATATTGTCTGCCAATCCACATTGTTTTGTTTTGGCTGTACGAGAAAGCGTAAATGTAGAGGATAAAAGCTGTTTTTGATTTCGGGTCGGCAATGTATTGGCAATACCACGGGTTGATGAAAGTTTCGTCGGCGGGAACTACGATATTAGGATTCGACGAGTCGATTTCCGCCCAAGCGGGGATAAACGGGTTGTTGTGGTTTCCCGCCAAGTTCTTCTTCATATAAGATAAGAAGAAACCCAAGCGTTTTTGGTAGTTGTCGCCGCCGAGTTCCCAGAAGAACTTATTGTCGTCGGTGTAGTACGGTTGGTAGAGCGACACTGCTTTGTCGAAGTTTTCGTAGTAAGCGTGGATGTCGCCTGTCGAGCGAGTGAAGCCGTAGGCAACGTTTGTGCTTGTCGCATCGGGGTCGGCAGCGATTGCTTCGGCGCTCGGCTTGTAGGTCTTTTTATAGCAGCAAGCGTATTTTTCGTTTGGGTTGGCGAAAGTAGAGTATACTTTAACTTCGCCCGACTCGTTGCCCGACGTGCTTGAGCTGCTGCCGGAATTAGTGTTTGTGACTGTTGCGCCCGACTTTGCTTTGCGCTTAGCGTCGTTTGCTTTGTCTTTCACGGTCTTTTCGACGGAATTTTTCAATTTTCCGCCGAGGCCTTTCAATTGAGCATTAGCAGGAACTGCAAATGAGAATAATGCCGTCACCAACAGCATTATGAAGAAAATTTGCGAAAAACGTTTCATAGAGTAAATAGTTTGATTTTTTTTAATATGTTTCTAAGTCGACGGAAAATCCCGTATCGTTTGCGGTTTTCCTTTATTTGTTTGTATTTCTTTACCCGTTGTTGGGCTTTTTCTTGCTCAATTAGAAATGCAATGCGACTTTCGATGATGCTTTGCACTTGTTCGGGTGTTAGTCTTGCGGGTCTGCTCATGAGCGTGTATATTTAATGTGATGCAAAAATAATTCAATCAGTGTCTTTGATAATTACGTTTAAGGAACATCATCTTTCGTTTAAGGAACATTATTACTAAATAATGACGTTTTTCGGGGATTTTGGGGGTAAGAGGTAAGAGGTAAGAGTTGAGAGGAGAGAGGTAAGAGTTGAGAGGAGAGAGGTAAGAGGTAAGAGTTGAGAGGAGAGAGGTAAGAGGAGAGAGGTAAGAGGAGCGCCTGCGGCGCCGCTTTCTCTCGTTGTGCGAAATTTTTCTCGAATAATTTATTTAACTGAAATTTCTATAAATAAATAAATCTTTATATATTTGCGTAAGCGAAAATGATATAGATGTACGTTAAAAGGGTAATATTATATATTATAATGGTGATGCTTGCCGGGGTTGTGGCGGCGCAAGACGAGAAGGTCGATGCGCTGTTGCAGCGCTATGATGCCGCCAACGAATCGTCGCGACGCATCATCGCCAAAGAGTTTTTCGAGGAACTTCGTGCCTTGGAATTTGTCGATAAGATGCCAAAGATTGACTTCAATAGTCATTCTTTGGACACCCTCAATATGTTGGTAAACTACTGGGGCGGGGAATGGCTATACGAGCGTCAAGAATATGACGAAGCCATCCGGCGCGCCGAATTTGCCTTACCGATGTGCAACACCGACGAGGTGCGCTCCGATTGTCAGAGCCTGCTGAGTATTCTTTATTTTCGCAAGTCGAACTACGAATTGTCGCTCAAATATGCGCAGCAAAGCCTCGAGACCGACAAGCGAATGGGCGATAAAACGCGTATCAGCACGGCGCTTAACACCATCGCCGGAATCTATTTGGCTGCGAAACAACCTCGTGAGGGAGAGCGTTTTATCCTTGAGGCAATCAGCAATAGTACGGCGGCGGGCGACTCGTCGCGAATGGTAATCCAGTGCGGAATGGCGTCGGAAATCTATCACAGCATGGGCAACGACGTCAAGGCTCTCGATTATGCCCGTCGAGCATTCGAAATCGACTCGTTGATGGGTCATACCAATAAGTTGGGCATTCGGCTTTCGCAGATGGCAACGGCACAAATCGCAATGGAAAATTATTCCGCTGCCGAATCATCGCTGCGGCGAGCAATACCCATCTTGAAAGCCTCGCCGCAAGTCACGTCGCTCGGCATCTCCTACAACCAGATGGGGCACGTCCTCAACATCACCGGTCGACATCAACAAGCGGCAAACTACTACGGCGACGCCCTGAAAATCTTTCAAGAGAAAAAGGACATCTACAACGAAAGTAAGTCGCGCTACGGTCTCTACGAGTCGCTACGCAACTCGAATCCGTCTGAAGCACTCGTGCATTTGCAAAAATATACCGAGTTGAAAGACTCACTCTATCAACGCGACTTGGAGCGGTCGTTGAGCCAATACAGCGCAAAATATCAGAACGAGGAACTGCAAATGCAGAACGACCGCGAGAAGGAGAAGAGCCGGATGATACTCCTCATCGGATTGCTGCTTGTGGCGATGCTGTTGCTGCTCATCGCGGTGATGCTCTATATCTACTCGTTGCGCAAGAAGCGAAACCAACTTCAAAAAGAGTTGCTCGACACCAAAGAGCGTTTCTACACCAACTTTACGCACGAATTCCGCACGCCGCTGACCATCATACATTCGGCGGCGCAAGACATACTCCGCAAGGCTAAGCCCGACTGCGACGTCGCCGACGATGCGGTGACAATCATCCGCCATCAGACGGGGCTTTTGAGTCTGATAAATCAAATTTTGTCGATAACCAAACTCACCTCCGGGGCAACGATAATCAGTCAGGAATGGAAGCACGGCGACATCGTGGGCTACATCACAATGATTTGCCAAAGCATGCAGACCTATGCCGCCGACCGCCGACTAACCATCGAGATGTCGAACAAAGACGCGGAAGTCGATATGGACTTCATCCCCGAATACATATTGCGCATCGTGCAGAATCTGCTGTCGAACGCCATCAAATTTTCGCCGGAGGATTCTACGATTATCGTGTTTACGAAGCGCGTTGAGGGGCGTCTGCAGCTCTACGTCAGCGACCAAGGTAGCGGCATGAATGCCGACCAAAAGGCAAACATCTTCAAGCCGTTCTATCAAGCGCCGTCGGATTCGATGCACATCGGTACAGGCATAGGGTTGTCGTTGGTGAAACTCAGTGTGGAAGCCCTCGGCGGCAGCATCGACCTGCACAGCGCGCCCGGGCACGGCACAACGTTTATCATCGATTTGCCCATCCGAGCAGAACATACCGACAAGCCGTTCAACGGCAATTTCAGTATCGATAGTGCTCTGTTGTATGAAGACCCCAACGACAATCTTCCCGACGATGAGGTGTCGGAAGCCGACGAAGTGCGCATTCTCATCGTTGAGGATACACACGACGTGGCGAAATACATCCGCAAGCAGTTGCCCGAAGGCTTTAGTTACTACTTTGCCGACAATGGCGAGGACGGCTTGAAGAAAGCCGAAGAACTGGTGCCCGACTTGATAATCACCGACATAATGATGCCGGGAATCAACGGCTACGAACTTTGTCGACGGGTTCGCGGTTCGGAGTTGCTCAACCACATACCTGTCGTAATGGTAACTGCGAAGGTGACTCACGACGACCGTATCAGAGGCCTTGAGGTCGGGGCTGACGCATATTTGGAAAAGCCGTTCCACGGCGACGAACTTGCGCTGCGCGTGATGAAGCTCTTGGAGCAGCGAGAAATGTTGCGTCGCAAGTGGTCGGTAGCAGTTGATGAGGGCAAGAGTCCGGAGTTAGACTGCCTGTCGGAA
Source organism: Bacteroidales bacterium (assembly GCA_004555955.1). Taxonomy (GTDB): domain Bacteria; phylum Bacteroidota; class Bacteroidia; order Bacteroidales; family Muribaculaceae; genus Limisoma. The sequence continues at coordinate 26,507 of SFJG01000012.1, forward strand.
ACCGATGCCCCGTTCTTGACCAAGTTGACCGACTGTGTCAACGGACTTATGCAAGGCGGCAAAGTCGATTTCAAGGAGTTGTCGTATGCTATGTGCTTGAGTCGAGCGCAGTTGAATCGCAAGGTGAAAGCGATTACCGGACTGACTACCACCGAGTTTGTGCTCAACATTCGCATTAGTGTAGCCAAGCAGTTGCTTGACACGACCAAAATGCCGATCTATGAAGTCTCGATGGCTTGCGGCATCGACAACGTGACCTATTTCAACACCATCTTCAAGAAATCGGTGGGCATGACGCCTCTGCAATATCGCGACCGCAACAAGTCAGCGGAGGCGAAGATGGCTGAAAGTTAATGTATGCTAATTTTGTAGTGTTGCTATTAAGGAACGCGCTCTAAACGCTTTCGGCGAAGGCAAGCGAAAGCACTTTGACCGACTTTGCGCCGTGTGCTGCAGCGAGGTCGGCGCACTCGCTGATTGTTGCGCCGGTGGTGATTACGTCGTCGACAATCAAGACAGTTTTGTCGGTAAGGTCGGTGCTGCAGTCGAACACGTCTTTTACGTTTTGGCGACGTTCGACGACCGACTTCGACGTCTGTGTGCGGTGCGGCTTTGCGGCGTAGATTGCTTCGACGACGGGAATCGACGTAGCCTCCGAAATCCCGCGTGCTATCCATACGCTTTGGTTGTAGCCTCGCCGGCGCAGTTTGGAGGCGTGCAGCGGCACCGGTATGACCATATCGATGTCGGCAAACCAGTTGTCGTCGGTGTGTTCGCGAGCGAAACGCTCCGCCAGATGCATCCCGATTTGCGGGCTGTTGTGATATTTTATGTCTTTTATAATGTTTGCGTAGAGGCTTTGTCGGTTGTATTGGAATAGCGAAATTGCCGCATCGACGGCTTTCGTGCCGAGGAAGAGTATGTCGAGATGCGTCATGCGTCCGTCGATAACCGTAGGGCGCGGCATATCGAGGAAGCATGCTTCGCAGATGCATTTTTCCGAATCGTTGAGGCTCCGTCCGCACACCGGGCAGCAGTGCGGAAACAGCAGATTGTCGACGGCGTCGACGAGTCGCTTCAGCCTATTCGTCAACATCGAAATCATCGCCTCCGGAAACTAATCGGTTGATAATAGGCAGCGCCAATTCGCTTTCGTAACCGCGCGAAGCGGCGAAACGGTAGAGTGCTGTTTTGCGCTTGTAGGGGTCGGTTTCGGTGGTAAGTTTCGCCTTCTGTCGGAGTAGGGTGTCGAGATTATGGCGATAGAGTTCGGAGTCGACGTCGTCGAGAGCGGCGGCAATTGTTTCGCTGTCGATGCCGTGGAGGCGAAGCGCTTGGCGAATCTTGATGCGTCCCCAAAGGTCGAAAGCCACCTTGTCGTTGACGAAAGCGTGAGCGAAGCGCGCGTCGTCGATAAATGCATTGTCGTAGAGAAAGTCGATAACGCGGTCGGCATCTTGGCGCGGCAGCCGCCAACGAGCCATCTTTTTTCGGAGTTCGCCGGCAGAGTGCTCGGCGCGGGCGCAAGCGGCGGCACAGCGTTCGAGCGCGGTTTCGTAGGTTATCGGTTTTGCGGGTTTCTTCATCATAGTCGGTCGTTTTTCGTGGCGCTTGCGAAACGATAAAGCCCTTGCATGTCGCGACGAATGTCAATGTCGACAAAGCCGTGTTCGTCGAGTAGGGCACGCATTTCGTCAGGGTATCGGCTGTTGATTTCGAAGTAAATTCGACCGCCGTCGGCAAGAGCAAGGCGAGCGTATTGTGCGATTGCTCGATAGAATCGCAGCGGGTCGCTGTCGGGTACGAAGAGTGCGGAATGAGGCTCGAAGTGGACCACGTTGGCAGCCATCGACGGTAGTTCGCTGTCGGCTATGTAGGGCGGGTTGCTGACGATGATGTCGTAAGTGTTGAGGTCGGGTTTTGCCGATAGGATGTCGTCGCGGCGGAAGTTGACGCGAGCGCGGAGGAGCGAGGCATTTCGGCGAGCCACGGCGAGCGCGGGGTCGGAGATGTCGATGGCGTCGACGGAGGCAAATTTCAGTCCGAGTGCCAGCGAAACGGCGATGCAGCCGCTACCTGTGCCAACGTCGAGCACGCGCAAGTCGCTGCGGCGGTTTTCATCGATAATCAAGTCGACGAGTTCTTCCGTTTCCGGACGAGGAATCAGCGTCGAAGAATCGACTGAAAATTCGTGGCCGTGAAACCACGCTTTGCCGAAAATATATTGAATCGGTCGGTTTTCGCAGAGTTGGTCGACTACTTTTGCCGTTTTTGTTACGATAAAATCAGGTAATTCCGTATCTTTGTGGAGCAAAATGTCGACGGTTTCGTAGCCGAGCAGTTGGCGGAAAATTATTTTGATAAAACCTTCCACTTCGCCCGGCGGGTATTGGTTGCGCAGACGTGTTCGCACAACGGCAATCATCTGACCTAATGTAATCGGCTTGTTCATATTTGGCAAATTATTTATAATTCGCGAGTCGGCTTAAAGCGAACGTCGGAAGCAGTCCGACGAGCAATGCATAAGCAATAAGACTGACCGCAAAAATAATAATTTTTCTTGGTTTATGAAGTTGAATGACGACGAAAAATATATGGAGCGAGCGTTGCAGTTGGCATCGCTGGGACGGGGACGCGTGTCGCCCAATCCGATGGTAGGTGCAGTTGTCGTGGCACGCGGACGCATTATCGGGGAGGGCTATCATCGCCGTTTCGGCGAGGCGCATGCCGAAGTCAATGCCATCGGTTCGGTGTCGGCAGCCGATGAGCCGTTACTTGCAGAAAGTACCATCTACGTTACGCTCGAGCCGTGTGCCCATTACGGAAAGACGCCGCCGTGTGCGAAGTTGATAATCGACAAGCACATACCGCGAGTTGTGGTGGGTTCGGCAGACCCGTTTCGGGAGGTGTCGGGGCGCGGCATAGCCATGCTGAGAGCGGCAGGCGTTGAGGTGCGCGAAAACGTGCTTCGCGAGCGTTGCGACAGGCTGAACGAGCGATTTCTGACAGCCCATACACATGGACGGCCGTACATTTTGCTGAAGTGGGCGGAAAGCCTCGACGGCTACCTCGACCGCCGTCGCGGTGCGTCGGAGCCGGCGGCACGTCTGTCGACGCCGACAACGTCGACGCTCGTCCACCGACTGCGTAGCGAGTATGACGCCATCCTCGTTGGGGCGACGACGGCGCGACTCGACAATCCGTCGCTGACCGTTCGTTGCTGGACCGGGCGCAATCCCTTGCGTGTCGTGCTTAGCCGCAACGGCTATACACCGAGCGGCAACCTTGCCGACGATGCGGCGCAAACGATAGTCTATCAATCAATGCCGCTCGCCGAGGTGTGTAGCGACCTGTATCGTCGCGGCGTGACGTCGCTGATGGTCGAAGGCGGTGCCGAAACCATCAACGCATTCGTCGAAGCCCGACTCTGGGACGAGGCGAGGGTAGAGCGCTCACCGATGTTGCTCCACGACGGAGTTGCAGCCCCGGCGTTGCCCGAAGGCGAGTTGTCGTGCTGTTTTGTCGATACAAATCGTATAATTCAAGTTAAAAAGAAATAAAAACAAAAATAATTGTTATATTGGTCTGTTCTTTGAGAAAAATATTATAACTAAAGTATTAATTTTACAGCCGGATTTGAATTTTGCGGCGGTTTTAGTTGTTTTAAGACAATTATTTTTAACCTTTGGCAAAATAATCTTACCTTTGCAACTTAAAAAGAATAGAGAAAACGAATGAGAAAATTATTTCCAATATATGCAATCTTGACAGTTATTGCCGTTTTGGCAGGTGTTTCGTGTAATTCGTCGGACGATAGCGACAAAGAGCCGTTTGTAATACCGACATCGACACTCGTCAAAGAATTCGTGTTGCAAGAAAACGACTCCGTTCTTGTCGATTTGGATTCCGTATTTTTCACCGTCGACACGCGCGAAAAAATTATATACAATGCCGATTCACTACCGAAAGGAACAAAGATAAATCGCTTGGTGGCAACCATTACGGTTACCGACTATGCGACGAAAAACATTATGATATCGGGAGCAGAAACGATGGCCGACACCACGTTTGTACATACCAACGCCGAAACCGACACAATCGACTTCACCGGCAACGTTCGCTTGGAAGTTGTTGCAGCCGACGGTGAATCGAAGGCAACCTACGTAGTAAAGGTTAACGTACATAAGATGGACCCCGATTCGCTCTATTGGAACGCGTTGGCACGTCGCCAATTGCCGGGACGTTCTAACGACATTCAAGAGCAAAAAACCGCTCAAATGGGCGGCAAAACATTCTGCTTGCTCAGCGAACTCGGCGGTTATACCTTGTCGTCGACCGAAAATATCGGCGGCGACGCGTGGGAAAAGCGCGTGGTGACATTCGCATTCGAGCCGATTGTAGAAACCTTTGCCGCAACCGATAGAGCGCTTGCCGTCGTTGGCGAGGCGTCGGGCAAACGAACAATCTATTATTCGACCGACGAGGGTGCAACGTGGACCGATTCGGGCGTAGAGGCAACGCAAATCATCGGCGGCTACATCGACCGCGTGGCCTATCTGACAGTCGAATCCGGCACATACTATACGGCAACGCTCGTACCCGGCAGCGAACCGACAAACATTAACGAGGTGGAATCGGATTTCCCCGTTCGCGGATTCTCGCAAGCCGTGACGCTTACTAACGATTGGAGTTACGAGCCGGAGATACTGATAGCCGGCGGCCGCGACGCCAAGGGCAAACTGACAGGAAGCGTTTGGGGCTTCGACGGAAAGAATTGGGGCAAAGTCAGCAGAGGCGAGTTTCCGCCGGTCTACGGCACAACGCTGTTCCGCTACTTCTATAATATGGGCGAATTCTACAACAAGGAGCAATATCCGGTGTGGTTCGCAATGGGCGGACTCGACAACGAAGAAAAGCCGTCAAAAACCGTCTACATCTCGTACGACAACGGCGTGACGTGGAAAAAAGGCGACGACCTCGTGCAGTTGCCGTTCTACTTCCCCGACTTCTACGGGGCACAGGCGTTTGTCGAAGCGACAACGATGACGCGCAGCGCCGGAGCGTGGACCTCTATGGAGTCGCGCAAGTTGCCGCGCTGGTGGCAAATCGCCGCACCCGCGACGCGCGCATCCGAGCCGATAACATCGTGGGATTGCCCGTATATTTATGTTTTTGGCGGAAAAACCGTCAACGGCGGTACGCACAACAGCATCTGGCGCGGCGTGCTCAACCGTCTATCGTTTAAGCCGATTATCTAAAGTCGATGAATCACCTACTGCGACATATCCGCACGTTGATGTTCGTTGTGACTCTGGCTGCAACGACATTCGGCGTCTATAGCCAAGACTATAAGTTGGAGGCGGGCGTAGGAGCGGGTATTAGCGGCTATCTCGGCGACATCAACCAAAGCAACGTTCTTCGCCGTCCCGGCTATGCTGCCGAGGTGTCGATAAAGTATCTCATCAACAAGCGTTTTGCCGCCAAGGCAGCCATCTCGACAGCCAAAATCAGCGGCAACTCGGAGGATTTCGATATGGTGTTCCCCGACGGGGCAACCTACAAGTTCGGGCATCCATACTACGACGTGTCGGCGGCTTTCGAGTTCAACTTTTTCAACTTCGGCATCGGGTCGCCTTATCAGAAACTGAAACGAATCACTCCCTACATAACCCTCGGCATCGGGGCGGCGTACGCACCCGAAGCGAAGGCATTTTCGCCGATGATACCCATCGGTGTGGGAGCCAAATATAAACTAAAGAGCAGGATAAACCTCGGCGTGGAAATGCGCGCAAAGATGATGCTGGGCGACAAAATCGACGGTCTGACCGACCTGCGTGGCATGAACAGTTCGTTTATGAAAAACACGGACTGGTGCCCGACGTTGATGTTCAGCATTTCGTACGAATTCAAAGAGGTTTGCAAGACCTGTCACTACGTAGAATGACGCAATGGACGAACAATTACAAAATATCATCAGTCAGATAGACAGCAGTCGGTTGCCGCAGCATGTTGCCGTGATAATGGACGGAAACGGACGTTGGGCGAAGAGCCGCGGGCTCGACCGTTCGATGGGGCATGCCGAGGGCGTCAACGCCGTTCGGCGCATCACCGAGATTGCGTCGGATTTGGGCATCCGCTATCTGACGCTTTATACGTTCTCGACCGAAAACTGGAATCGTCCGCAAGCCGAAGTCGACTCGCTGATGCATCTGATAGCATACGCCATCGAGCAACAGACACCCGACTTGATAAAAAATAACGTTCGCCTGAACATCATCGGCGACCTCAGTCGCGTGCCCGAATTTGCGCTAAGCCGCTTGCGCAACTGCATGGAGCAGACGGCATCCGACACGGGTTTGACGATGTCGTTGGCAATCAGCTATTCGGCGCGCGCCGAGATAGTCGACGCCGTGCGTCGCTTGGCAGCCGATGTGGCCAAGGGTGAGGTCAATGCCGCCGACATCGATGCCGACACTTTTGCGTCGCGCCTTGCCACGGCGGGTATGCCCGACCCGGATTTGCTGATTCGCACAGGTGGCGAATGCCGAATATCGAACTACTTGTTATGGCAGATTGCTTATGCCGAACTATACTTCTCTCCGGTGCTTTGGCCCGACTTCTCGAAAACAGATTTCTGCAACATCATCAAGCAGTATCAAACGCGCGAACGTCGTTTCGGTCTGACCGGCGAACAAATAAAAAACAAATAATGAACATCTTTGGAAGAATAAATATGAAAATCAGAGCACTTTCACTTGTGATAGCATTCTTGGCTTGTCTGTCGGCTTCGGCTGTCGAGCAAAACGATACTATATACAACCCGAATATCGTTTTCTCGTCGATGCCTAAGACGTACGAAATAGCGGGAATGCGCGTCACCGGTCTGCAATACTACGAAGATTACATCGTGATAGGCTACAGCGGCTTGGCTGTGGGCGACAAAATCGAAATTCCCGGCGACGAGCTTACAAACGCGGCAAAACGCTTTTGGAAGCAAGGTTTGTTCTCCAAGATTCAAATCAAGGTTGAGAAGATATGTGGCGACAAGGCATGGCTCGTGTTCGACCTCCGCCAACAGCCGCGCATCTCTCGCATTGAGTACAAAGGTGTGAAAAAGGGAGAGCGCGAAGAGCTCGACAAGCGTCTTGGCTTGACTGCCGGCAACCAGATTACGCAAAACATCGTCAACCGCGGTGAGCAAATCGTGTCGGCTTTCTTCAAACAAAAAGGCTTTAGCAATGTCGATGTCAAGATTCGCCAAACGCCCGACATCACCAAAGAAAACGAGATGATTGTGACCATCGACGTCGACAAGAACGAAAAAGTCAAGGTGCACAAAATCTATATCGAAGGCAATGAGGTGCTCAGCGACAACAAGATTCAAAGAGCGATGAAGAAAACCAACGAGAAGAAACGCCTCGTCAATCTCTTCCGCCAAAAGAAATTTGTCGACACCGACTACGAAACCGATAAAGGGCTTATTATTAAGAAATACAACGAGTTAGGCTATCGCGATGCGAAAATCGTGAGCGACTCGGTGACCAACTATAGCGACAAATATGTCGACGTACATATCACGGTCGACGAGGGTAAGAAATACTACATCAGCGACATTTCGTGGGCGGGCAACACAATCTATACGTCCGACTATCTCGACCTCGTGTTGGGTATGAAAGCCGGCGACGTCTACAACCAAACGTTGCTCAACAAGCGTACAATGGAAGACGACGACGCTGTGGCTAACCTCTATATGAACAAGGGCTACTTGTTCTTCCAACTCGTGCCGATTGAGTCGAAAATCGAAGGCGACTCGATTGCGTTGGAAATGCGTATTATGGAAGGTCCGCAGGCGCGCATCAACAGCATTGTTATTAATGGTAACGACCGTCTGTATGAGAAGGTAATTCGCCGCGAACTGCGCGTACGTCCGGGCGAGTTGTTCTCGAAAGAGGCGTTGCAACGTTCGGCGCGCGAAATCGCCCAAACCGGTCACTTCGACCCCGAGTCGATGGACATTCGCCCCGAGCCGAATCCCGACAACGGTACGGTTGACCTAATCTTCAACCTGACGTCGAAAAACAGCGACCAAGTGGAACTCTCTGCCGGTTGGGGACAAACCGGCGTTATCGGTAAAGTGGCGCTCAAGTTTACCAACTTCTCTATAAAGAACCTGTTCAACCCGAGTTCGTACAAGGGCATCATCCCGCAAGGCGAAGGTCAGACGTTCTCTATCAGCGCGCAGACCAATGCAAAGTACTATCAGGCATACTCGATGTCGTTCCTCGACCCGTGGTTTGGCGGAAAGCGTCCGAACTCGCTCTCCGTATCGGCGTATTATTCGCGTCAGACCGGCGTCAACTCCAACTTCTACAACCGCAACTATATGACCAGCGGTATGTACTATAACGGCTTGGGCAGCTACCTCGGCTACAATTCAAACTACTACGACAATTATTATCAGAGCAGTATCGAGAACGCCTACGACAAGAACAAATTCTTGCAAATGGCAGGCGTAACCGTCGGCTTCGGTAAGCGTTTGAATTGGCCCGACAACTATTTCACCTTCATGGCGCAACTCTCGTATAACTGGTATCACCTCAAGAACTGGGAATACCTATATTATATGAACAATGGTACGTCGAACTCGTTCGTGCTCGGCTTGAACCTGTCGCGCAACAGTATCGACAACCCGATATACACTCGTAGCGGTAGCAGTTTCTCGGTCGACCTCGGACTTACTCCTCCCGTGTCGCTTTTCTCCAACAAAGATTGGAAGGCGCTTTCGGAGGCAGGTACGCAAGAGGCAAAAGAGGAATTGTATAAATGGATTGAATATTGGAAACTCAAATTCAAAGCAAGAACCTTTACGCCGCTGTCGAATCCCGAAAGCAAATGGACACTCGTGTTGATGACGCGTGCCGACATCGGACTTCTAGGCAGTTATAACAAATATCTGAAGTCGCCGTTCGAAACCTTCTACGTCGGTGGCGACGGTATGTCGGGCAGCTACGGCTACGCACAGGAGACCATCGCCTTGCGCGGTTACGACAACGGCTCGTTCACGCCGTGGACCAAGGACGGTTACGCCTACACGCGCTTCTGCATGGAGCTCCACTTCCCGTTCATGTTGCAGCCGAGCACCACAATCTACGGTCTTACGTTTATCGAAGGCGGTAATGCGTGGACCGACATCAAAGAATTCTCTCCGTTCAACCTCAAGCGTTCTGCCGGCGCCGGTGTGCGCATCTATCTGCCGATGGTCGGTATGATGGGTATCGACTGGGCTTACGGTTTCGACAAGGTATTCGGCACCAAGGGTGGCAGCCACTTCCACTTCATCCTCGGTCAAGAGTTCTAAAATATTCAAGATGTTTTTAAACTTTGTGTGTTAAATGTAGTCTAAATGTTAAACTTTTAATTTTATTGACTATGAAAAAAATACTCGTATCGGCAGTAATTGCCATGGTATGCTCTTTAGGAGCTTTTGCTCAGAAATATGCCTTAATCGACATGGAGTATGTGCTTAAAAACATTCCGCAATACGAAATGGCTAACGAACAGTTGAACCAGGTTTCGCTGCGATGGCAGAAAGAGGTCGAAGCCAAGACCAAAGAGGCAGAAACGCTCTACAAGAACTACCAAAGCGATATGGTGTTTTTGACCGACGAGCAAAAGAAGAAAAAAGAAGAAGAAATCGTAGCCAAGGAGAAAGAGGCAGCCGAACTTCAATCGAAATATTTCGGACCACAGGGCGAACTATACAAGAAACGTCAATCGCTGATAGAGCCCATCCAAGCCGACATCTACGAGGCTGTCAAGAAAGTGTCGGAAGAGCGCGGCTATCAGGTGATTTTCGACCGTGCGTCGTCGGCAGGCATTATCTTTGCTTCTCCCAAAATCGATGTCAGCAACGAAGTGTTGTCGAAACTCGGTTACTCGAAGTAGAAGCACAGCCCCGGTGGCTACGCATCTGATAAAAGTACACGATTTGTTTGCCTATAAATTTGTAATGTATTATCTTTGCGTGGTCATTGAAAAGACAAATCAGAATAAATTAAATACAAATTAGATATGCTTAAAAAATTGTTATTGGCTGTGTTAGTAGCAGCCCCTATGAGCCTCTTCGCTCAAAAAATCGCTTACGTCAACACTCAAGAAGTGTTCCAACTTATGCCCGACGTAAAAGAGGCAGACGCTAAACTTGCCGAAGTTTCGAAGAAATACGAAACAGAGTATAAGAGCCTCCAAGACGAGTTCAACAAGAAGATTCAAGAATTCCAAAATCTTGCACAAGACACTCCGGAATCAATCAAAGAGCGTCGTCAACAAGAGCTCCAAGAACTCAGCCAAAAGATTCAAAACTTTGAGGAAGT
>SFJG01000083.1 GCA_004555955.1 Bacteroidales bacterium
GTTACCTAAGTCTCGTATCCTTGGCCGCTTTTGATCACTTGCTTTCAGTCACATACAGTAGTATGCTCCTTTCAGCAAGTAATCAAAATCGACTCAAGGTTACGACCTCTACGACCCCAAAAATTTAAGGAACGCGCTCTAAATAGGTTTAAATAGTTGTATTTAATTAATTAATGTATTAACTTAGCACAGTAAAAATAAACGAAATGAATTAATTCTAACGATATGGAAAACAGATATTGTGTAATTATGTGTGGCGGTGTAGGAAGCCGTTTCTGGCCGTTCAGTAAGACCGCAGTGCCTAAGCAGTTTCTTGATTTTTTCGGCACGGGACGTACGTTGCTTCAGATGACCTACGACCGCATCAGTTCAATAATACCCGCACGTAACATATTGGCATTGACCAACGAACGCTATGCTCCGCTGGTAAAACAGCAGTTGCCCGACCTCGACGACGAGCAAATCTTGCTTGAGCCGGACCGCCGCAATACGGCGCCCTGCATTGCGTGGTCGGCATACCACATTCGCGCGTTCAACCCCGATGCGCTCATTCTTGTCACTCCGTCGGACCATCTGATTCTCAAAGACGAAGAGTTTCGCAACAGCGTTGTGCGAGGCTTCGAGTTCGTTCGCGACAATCGCAGCGCTCTGCTGACGATGGGCATTAAGCCGAACCGCCCCGAAACGGGCTACGGCTATATACAGGTCGGCGGTAAGTCGCTTGACTCGATTGCTCCGGTCAAGACGTTTACCGAGAAACCCAACATCGAGTTGGCTAAGGTGTTCCTCGAAAGTGGCGAATTTGTGTGGAATGCAGGCATCTTTATGTGGTCGGCAAACGCTATCATCGATGCTTTTCACGAATGTGCTCCCGACATTTCGATGCGCTTCGACAAGGGTTTGGGCAAGTTCGGTACCGACAAAGAAACGGAATTTATCAAGCGAGAATTTCCGGCGTGTCCCAACATTTCGGTCGACTTTGCCGTGATGGAAAAATATAAAGACGTGCACGTCCAGTGCGTCGACATCGGTTGGAGCGACCTCGGCTCGTGGGGCGCGTTCTACGAAAAGTCGCCCAAAACCGAGAACGGCAACGTGTTCCGCAACTGTAAAACCGTTATCAACGATTGTCAGAACAATATTTTTGCCGCAAAGAAGGAAAAATTGATAGTTGCTTCGGGTTTGAAAGACTACATTGTGGCAGACAACGACGATATTTTGCTCATTTGTCCGCTCTCGGAGGAGCAAAAAATCAAGCAATACGTCAACGAAGTGAAAGCCAATTTCGGCGACAAATATTTGTAGAAAAGTCTTATAATCAACGAGATAAATAGCAAACGTAGGGTCGCGCCTTGGTGCGACCGGGATGACGTGGTGAAGATTCCATTGCCCGGTAGGTCGCAGCAAGCCGCGACCCTACAATTGCCTAATTATCAATATGATAACCGCGCGGTGGCGCCGCCTAACCGTATCACAGATGCCTCCTAACCGCGCGATAGCGCCGCATAACCGCATCGTCAGATGCAGATTAATCGGGCGGCGACTAAAAAGAATTTTCTATTTTACGGGGATTTTGTCGATGCGCTTTTGATGGCGGCCGCCTTCGAAAGGCGTCGAAAGGAATGTTTTGACGATTTCGATAGCCTCGTCGTTGCTGATAAAGCGCCCCGGCATAGAGAGCACGTTTGCGTTATTGTGCTGACGTGCAAGGCTTGCTATTTCGGGAATCCAGCAAAGCGCGGCGCGGATGCCTTGGTGCTTGTTGAGTGTGATGGTGATGCCTTGGCCGCTGCCGCAGATGGCAATGCCCGGGTAGCATTCGCCGCTTTCCACCGCCAATGCGCAGGGGTGAGCGAAGTCGGGATAGTCGCAACTGTCGGTCGAGTAGGTGCCAAAGTCTTTATAGTCAATGCCTTCCGCTTTGAGGTAAGCGATAACTGCTTGTTTTGTTTCGAATCCGGCATGGTCGGAGCAGAGCGCCACCGGTTTTGTCTTGTCGATGATTGTCATATTATTTGGATTTTTTATTTACAAAATTAAGGGGTATAGTTTGTTCTTGCAAGTCCTGTTTTTAAAAAAAATCTCGATTACGCGGGTAGTGCGCTTTTTAACCTTTGATTTTCTCGATTCTTTTTGTTTTGGTGACGAGCGAAGGAATTTCGCTTTCGTAGTGCGTAACGTAGACGAGCGTGGCGTCGGTGCGTGCCGTGACGGCTTCGATGGCGGTGCGTGCGAGACGTTTAGTCGGCGCATCGAGTCCGTGGAGCGGCTCGTCGAGTATCAGCATTTCCGGCTGCTTGATGAGCGTACGGATGAGCAGAACGAGGCGTTGTTCGCCGGCTGATAGAGTGGTGAAACGTCGCTCGGCGAGGTGTGCGATGCCGAAAGCGTCGAGCCAACGGGCGGCGATTTCTATGTTATGTGCGGGTTCGTTGCCGAACATTCCCACTGTGTCGCGGAGTCCGGCGGCGACGACAGCCTTCACGTTGCGCGCTTCGCGGAAGTAGAGGTGTATTTCCGGCGAGAGGAAGCCGATGCGGCGCTTGATGTCCCAGATGCTTTCGCCGGAGCCGCGTCGGCGGTCGAAGATGGTGATGTCGTTGCAGTACGACTGCGGATTGTCGGCGCAGACGAGGCTCAACAGCGTACTTTTTCCCGACCCGTTAGGGCCGAGCAGCGCCCAGCGTTCGCCGTGACGGACTGTCCAGTCGACGTGGTCGAGGATGACGGTTTTGCCGTAGCACACACGGCAGTCGTTCAGCGAAAAAGCTATGTCGAAGTTGGCGGTAGGGCGTTCGCCGACAGGGATTTCTCCGAGAGTTCGGGTGGCAAAGAGCTTGCCGACGGCTGTGCGAGCGGCGTCGACGCCTGTCGATTTGACGTCGATTGTCGGCAGAATGCGGCATTGCGACATCGGGATGACGAAGTCGACGAATTCGGGCAGGTCGTCGGGGTTGCAAAGGAGCAGTACGATGGCGGTTCCGTCTGCCGACAAGCGTTGGAGAAGGTCGTTGAGCAGTTGGCGCGAACCGGCGTCGAGCCCGATGTACGGATTGTCGAGAAAGAGTACGTTCGGCGTTTCCGACAGGGCATTGGCGATGAGAAATTTCCGGAGTTCGCCGCTCGACAAGCTGTTGAGCGACTTGCTTTCTATGTCGTTGAGGTTGAGATGGTTGCATATTGTGCGCCACGTGTCGCGACCGGCTTTGCCTTCGATAAGACTCCCGACGGTTGGCATATCGTCGTTCATCGTTGCTTCGAAGCGTTGTTGGTAGTAGGTGTCGCGGCAGCCGCTAAGAGTATGTATGTCGGTAAACTCCAGCACCTTGATGCTTAGGTTTTTGCGGTCGCCGACTATCTTGTTCAATCCGAAGTTCCACCCGCGGGCGAGGATGTTGGCGAGCGACGTTTTGCCGGCGCCGTTTGGGCCGATGATGGCGTGCATTCGGCCGGCAGCGATTTTCACGCCGTGAGGATTGTCGAGCGCTATGCCCGGATACTGTAGCCGTGGGCTGACCGCTTCAAAAATGTAATCCATATATATATAAATCTCTATAAATCTTTCAATTTGGCTGCAAAATTACGCATATCAGAAGAAAAATCATTACTTTTGTGAAAAAAAGAATACTTATGAAGTTTATATCATGGAATGTTAACGGGTTGCGTGCTTGCGTCGGTAAGGGTTTTGCCGAGGCGTTTGCCTCGCTCGATGCCGATTTCTTTTGTCTTCAAGAGACTAAGATGCAGCACGGTCAGCTCGATTTGCAATTCGACGGCTATGAGTCGTATTGGAACTATGCCGACAAGAAGGGCTACAGCGGCACGGCGATTTATGCGCGTCGCAAACCGTTGTCGGTGTCGTACGGTTTGGGCATCGATGAGCACGACAAAGAGGGTCGAGTTGTGACGCTTGAGTACGACAATTTCTTTATTGTGACGGTCTATACGCCCAACTCGCAGGACGAACTTCGTCGCCTCGACTATCGAATGACTTGGGAGGACGCTTTTCGCGATTATTTGTGCCGATTGGATGCGCAAAAGCCTGTTGTGGTTTGCGGTGATATGAACGTGGCTCACAAGGAGATAGACCTTAAAAACCCTAAGTCGAATCGTCGTAATCCGGGATTCACCGACGAGGAACGCGAAAAATTCGGCACGTTGCTCGATGCCGGCTTTACCGACACGTTTCGTCACTTTTATCCCGACCGCGAGGGTATCTATTCGTGGTGGTCGTATCGCTTCCAGGCGCGTGCCAAGAATGCCGGCTGGCGCATCGACTACTTCCTGACGTCGAAGCGTCTCGACGACAAGCTCGTCAGCGCCGACATCCATACTGAGATTTTTGGCTCCGACCATTGCCCGGTCGAAGTGGTGATTGATTTGGATTAAAATAGTGTTAAAAATGTTCGAAGACAGAATCGAAAAAGCTGTGGCTTTGTTTAAGTCGGGCTACAATTGCTCGCAGTCGGTTGTCGCGGCTTTTGCCGACCTATATGGCATCGACGAGGTAACGGCATTGCGTATGTCGGCGTCGTTTGGCGGTGGCATAGGGCGGATGCGCCAGACCTGTGGTGCGGCGTGCGGTATGTTTCTCCTCGCCGGTCTCGAAACGGGTAGCGTCGATGCCGGCGATCGCGAAGCTAAGGCACATAATTATGCTGTGGTTCAGCAACTTGCCGCCGAGTTTAAGCAGGAAAACGGCTCGCTGATTTGTGGCGAACTCCTCGGCTTGGCACCAAAAGCTGAAACGCCGCCAACTCCCGAAGCGCGCACGGCTGAATACTACAAAAAGCGTCCCTGCTCGAAGATGGTCGAAACCGCTGCTACTATTTTCGCTCGGTTTTTGGAGTCGAAAATTGAGAAATAATAGATAATAGTTCGGCGATGCGGTCGTTCCTTCGTCGGTGCGTCCGCACGCCGATTGCTTTTTGCTCTATGGAATGCACCTAAACGTATATAAAAATCGAATAGATATTATCGCGGGTTTTTACAAAGTTTAATATTTATATATTATATTTTTAGAAAAATTATTTCTATCTTTGCCAAACTACGTAAAGTACCAACAAAATACGTTAAATCCTTAAATATTTGATACAAATAACCTACAAAACTGTTATAAGATGAATATCAAAAAGCACCTAAGCGCTACGATTTGTAAGTGCTTGACGGCTGTAATTGTCTTAATGGGCTACGTGGGTGCCAATTCGCAAGATTTGGCTCACGTAAGTTTCTACGAAGCAGCCGAACAAGGGTATCTTCGGAACCCTATGGAGACAACCTCGGGCGTTGTTGCGACTAACAACCGCTTCAACGAGATTTATCTCATCAAAGACAACAAGATTTCAACAATCTTCAGCGGCGCAAACTGCGGTCTTTATACGCATTTGAGCAAAGACAAAAAGACCATTGGTCTAAAGGTGTTCGATGCTGACCTGCGTCAAGCGCCGGCATTGCTCGATGTGGCAACCGGTAAACTTACCGTGCTCGAAGATTACGTACACCAATGCGGTCAAGTCTCGTTTGCCGACGACGGCACGATGGCATATACGATGGGCAACGAACTCATCGTGCGCAACGGTGCGATGCGTAAGGCGTACAATTTGGGCGTATATGTCAACATCGCAAACATCTCTCCGGATGCTTCGCGTGTGGCATATAGCACAATTACGGGCGAATCTTACATCGTTGACTTGGCGAGCGGCAATATCGAAAAGATTACCGTAGCCGGCTTCGACCCCTACAATCCGGTGTGGTCGCCCGACGGTGCCAAGATTGCGTTTGAGAAAGTCAACGGTACGCTGACCGTCTACGAGCGCGCTACTCGCAAGTCGTATCAAATCGGCGAGGCTGCTTCGGTGAAGTGGACCGACGATTCGCAAAACCTTATCTTTACGCGTGCTGAGCGCGAAAACGAGTTGATTGTAAACTCGGCATCGGTCATCCGTTCTTCCTACAACGGTTTAACTCAGCAATCGCTCATCGCCACTCGCGTTGAATGTCCTACCGACGTGGCGCTTACTGCCGACGGTAGCCTGTTGGTAACTTATGCAGGCGGAAGCCGTGGCCTTAACAAGGTGGCTGTCAAGTCGTTTGGCAGTGCAATGGCAAAGGCGGGCAGCGAAGTTTCGCTCGTTACGTTAACTAAAGGAAAGCGCATCGGTCGTGTTGATGGTCCGGACTATAACGTAGTTCGCAAGTTGATTCCTACCGAGGCGCAAACAGCAGCCGGTAAACTTAAAGAAGGCTCAATCGGCGCACTCGCCATCCCGTATATTAACCAAGTTTGGGACACACCGACTGTCGGCGGTAATTATTGCTACGGCTACGTCAGCTGTGCTCCATCTTCGTCGTGTATGCTTCTCGGCTACTACGGACTTCTTACTAAACATGCTTTGACGTCTCGCGCAAGCGGTGTCGGCACGGTCTATTATTCTTACTATGTAGGATGTGGTTACGACTCTCCCAAGACCGGTCACTCCTTTAGAAATACACTCAACGTGCCGGTAAACGGTTGCGGTACGACTTACGGCGTTTCCGGTGGTTATGCTTATATGTGGACCGGTGGTACGCCTAATAGCGAGATGCCGTCGTTCTACACCTATAACGGTATGAAGAGCGCTTCTATCAACTCAAGTTGGAGCAAGTTCTGTTCCGAATCGTCAGCCAATCGTCCTTATACGTTCTGCTTGCAAAACGGTACGGGCGGTCACGTTGTGCTCGGTTTCCGTACAAACTGCTACGTTCAGTCGGGTACAACCAACTTCGTTTCAAAGACGGGTTCTTTCGTTTGTCACGACCCATATGGCGACTACAACGGCGCTTCTTACCCGAACTGGGATGGACGCTACAGTTCGTATGACTGGCCCGGCTACAGCAATGGCCACAAAAATATCGGTGTATTCTATTGGGGTTGCGTGGCTATTCCGCCCGACGGAACGTCTACTACTCCCTCACAACCGACCATCACGGTCAGCCCGGCTTCGCTCAACTTTGAGTGCTATCAAAACGAGCACCCGACATTATCGTTCAAAGTAACCGGTAAAGACCTTACTTCGAACATATCGGTAGCTTCTATCACACCCGGACGCTTTACTCCCGACGTTAGCAGCCTTGGCACTACGGGCGGTACGGTGAAAGTGACTTTCAACATCTCTGACAAAATCGGTACTTATTGTTCCGGCGGTACTGCCGTTGACTATAACTTCTATATCAAACTTGTAAGCGGTAGCCTTACTAAAACCGTGCCCATCACGGCTACCGTTAAGGCTCCACCGTTGAACTTGACAGAAAAGTGGAACTTCTCCGAGCAACGCAACACCAAGACTCAAAAGGGTTGGGATGCTTCGAAGGTGCGCAATTTCTGCTACAAGGACGGTAAACTCTATTGCGTATACGACCATACTAATATTAAGGTTATTAACGCACAAACCGGCGAAGACCTCGGAAACCTTAACGAAAACAGCATCGTTGGCGCAGGTACGCTGAAATACTGCGACGTGAAATGCATCGACGGTCATATCGTGGCTTGCAACCTTGCAACTACCAACAATAGTAATGACCTCCGCATTTATGCTTGGGATAGCGATTCGGCTGAGCCTTATTTGGTTCTTTCTACTACCGATTTCCAGGGCATGACTCGCATGGGCGACTGCATGGAACTCGGCGGCAGCTGGAGCGATCTCCGCGTTGCTTTCTGCGTCGACCAGAACTCGCAAACTAAGATTATCGAATATCGTCGCAACAGTAGCGGCGCGTGGTCGACAGTTTCTACTCTCGTCACCACCGACGGCTCTACTCAACTCGCCACAGGAACAACTTCACGTGCTTATCCGAAATCTTCAGGCTGGTGGGTCGATGGTAAGAGCTGTTATCCGGCTTGGTGTACCGGTACTGCCGGCGGAACGGCTACTCGTCAATGCCAAGTAAATACCGGCGAAACTTGGGGCGCAAGCCACCACGAATTTAACTGGCTGGGCGTCAAATATGCCGCTAACCTCAAGTTTAACGACCATACTTCCAACAATGACACCTATATGGGCGGCCGCATGAAGATTATTATCGACAATACGGGCAACTTCTCGTCGACTACCAACGTTGGCGAGTTCCCGAGCGATGGACTTGGCAAGGTTACGAAGAACATTAACGTAACAGGCGACTGCATGATTAATACCGACGGCTCGACATACGTTGAGGCTTGGGTTTGCTCGACAAGCCAAGGTATGGCATATTTTGCTCACGGTAGCGTGCCTACTCATAGCGTTTCTCCGATTAAGCCGGCTGAGCCCGAACCTACTACTCCGTCGATTTCGGCAAGCGCTTCTTCGTTGAGCCTGTCGACCGTTGCGGGCACACCGACTACCAAGACTGTGAAAATCAGCGGTGCAAACCTCCAAGGAGCTATCAACCTCGCTCTCTCGGGTGCTAACGCCGACCTCTTCTCGCTAAGCTCTACATCGATTGCACAAAGCGCCGGCTCGGCTGACATCACCGTCACCTATAGCCCGACAGCAGCAGGAAGCTGTGACTGTTTCGCTCACAGGTACGGCTACGGCTCAAACTCCGGTGGTTTCGTTCGACGACAACATCACTGAAATGACCGAAGTTTGGAACTTCTCGGGCAATGCGTCGCTCGGCTCGTGGCTCGACATTTCCGGCACCGGCGATTATCTCCGCACGATTGCTTTCAAAGACGGCAAAATCTACGCTCTTCACTGCAAAACGGGTGGCACTCCGGCTATCAAGATTATCGATGCCTACACGGGTGCGCAAACGGGTTCGCTGAGCGTCAACGGCATCCAAAATGCACTATTCAAACTTTCGGGTATCGCCGTCATTGGCGGAAAAATCGTTGCTTCGAGCATCTCGTCGGCCAACACTAATTTCTACATCTACATTTGGGACAACGATTCGTCAGACCCGCGTGTCCTCGTTACCGACTCGACGCACGACGGTGAAGTCGTCGGCGCACAACTCTCCGTGAGTGGTGACTTGAACAATGGTCGCTTGTGGATTAACAACGACGGCACAACGAAGTTGCTGTACTACACCGTAACCAACGGAACGGCATCGCAGACGCCGACCGTCATCAACCTGACAAAGAACGGCGCAGCATTTGCCGGCGGTAATGGTCGCGGTTCTGCCGAAGTGATTTAC
>SFJG01000084.1 GCA_004555955.1 Bacteroidales bacterium
ACCGTTATCTCCCGACCGATGGTTGCTTCTTGACGGGGGCTTCCGCCCCCTGTGCTTATCTTGTCTCACTGTCGCATTATTTCAATGTCCTTTGTGCTCTTCCGAGCAGTCGTTGCATTGCCTCGCAGGACGTCCCCGTTTTGGCGTTGCGAGTGCAAAGGTACAGCAAATCCTATTACCCACCAAACTTTTTTACAACTTTTTTGTGTTAAAAAACATGTTTTTCGGTAAGTGGTTAAGAATTAAAAGGTTAGAGAGTATAGGTAAGAGGTAAGAGGTTACAGGTTACAGGTTACAAGTTATAGGTTATAGGTTATAGGTTATAGGTTGGCGGTTGGCGGTTGGCGGTTGGCGGTTGGTGGGGTGGTGGGTTGGGGGGTTGGTGGCCGATGGTTGGCGGTTGGTGTAAGAAAAAGCGGACGAGCGGCACGGGCGTCACGGAATTACAATTTTAGCTTGCGTACCGAATATTACCGCCTTTGACGCTATCTTATGGCTTTGCTTTAATTTTCTTGCTTCACCCAAAAACGCATTCACTAAAAAAATACAGAGGATGATACCTCACGGCATTATCCTCTGTTAAGCATATTATGAAAACTTTATTTAAAGGAATTGATTGTAATATTATCTATTAATAGAAGTCAATAAGATTATTTTTGATAGTCTTACCTTCTTTTAGGATGTCGAAGAAGAGTTGCGACACAACAGAGCCACCGAATTGACCTGCAAAGCGTTGGTCAATGACGTCGTCGCTGAGTGTAGAAGCGGCTTTTTCTTTCTTAACGACTTTGTAAACAAACACGCCTTGGTCGCCTTTAACAGGACCTTGGATAGTGTTTTCTTTAGCGTAAGGAGCTTGAGCAGAAAGCACTGATTCCATACCAATGCCCGGGATGAAGTCTTGAGCGAAGTTGACTGTAATGGTGTCGACTTTTTGCTTCATAAGTTGAGCATATGCCGGTATGCTGTTAGCTTTGCCTTTGTACTTAGCGATAAGAGATTCGGCTTTTTTGTCGTTGCGAACGAGTCGTTCGATGTTAGCCTTAACCGAGGGGTCGGAAAGAGGCATATAGCCGGCAGGGATAACTTCGTCGAGGGTAAGAGCAATCATCTTGTCGTTACCTTCTTTGTCGAAGATAGGCGATACAGAGCCGATTTCGGCGCCGAAAGCCCATTGAATTTCTTTTCGAGTCGACTCGATGCGGTTGATTTGCGCCATATCAGCTGCTACAGTGGCTTCCATAGCGGTATAGCCCTTAGCGGTAGCATTGTCGATGAATTTTTTGCCGGTATTGTTAGTGTTGATGTAGTCTTGGAGGTTAGTGCGTAGACCGTCGATAGTTTCGTCGCTGGGATAAACGGTGTAAGAAACTTCAGCGATGTCGAACATAGCTTTAGGAGCTACTTTCTCGTGTACCTTATAAATAAGGGCTGCGTTTTCGTTGCTATCGACAACGAAGTAATCGCCGGCGGCAGCGAGGATTTTAGCTTTTGCTTCTTGAGCCTTGTCTTCGTTACCGATTTGCATAAGGTTCATCCATTGATTTTCTTGACCGACAGCGACTTTATTGTCGACCACTTCGGCGAAAGGTTTGCCTGAGTTAAGCAGGTTGAGCACAGAGTCTTGCACCTTCTTAGCGCCTTGTACTTGAATCATATCAACGCGAACAGAGTCGACATCGTTTTTCTTGGCAAGGAGTTTGGTAACTTTGTGAGTGTAACCTTCGAAAGTCGGGGCAGAAACATCTTCGACAGCGGCTGCTTCGAGGAACGTTTTTTGTGCGCCAAAGACGTCGCTGAAACGTACGGTTTTTTGGTTGATAGAAGCTTCGCCGATGTTGCGAGCAGCGTCGAGACCAACGTTACCGCGCAAAGCAGCTTCCACTTTGTCGAACACCGCCTTAGCTTCGGCAAGGTCTTTATCGTTAGGCACGATATCGACGGAGATGAAGTGAATTTTGCGAAGCTCTTGGTCGATTTTGTATTGTTGTTTTTCTTTGTCGTAGCGAGCTTTGAGTTCTTCATCGGTCACTTTGAACTCGTCGTCTTTAAGCGAAGCGTATTGTTCGTTAACGATTTCGACGCTTGCGCCATCGTTGTTTTCAGCGAGGAGCGCAGCTTTGTCGAGCTTGTTAGCTTGGATAGCACCGGTAATAAGGTTACCGAGTTTGCCTGCTTTAAGTTGTTGGATAGTTTGTTCTTCGAGTTTTAGCCATTGCTCGCGAACGGGAGCAACGTCGGCTTCAGTGGCTTTAAATTTGCCGGGGTTGAAGATGAATTCGTGGAGTTGAGCGGGCGATTCCATGCCGAGTTGCTGAGCGAATTGAATCACTTGGTAATTAGCAGTTTCGCCGGTCATAGCCTCAGTGATTTCCGCATCGCTGACGGTGAGGCAAAGAGCGTCTAATTCTTCTTTGAGAAGTTGCTCGTTAATCATTTGGTTGAGCACTTGGTTTTGAACGAGTGCCGGGTCAACTTTTTGATTAGACTCTTGGAGGCGCTGATTTTGCTCTTCGTAACGCTTTTGGAAGTCGATAATGCTAATTTTTTCGCCGTCGACTTTAGCGACGGTAGTTCCCGCTCCGAAGAAAGAGCGGCCTGAGTTCAAGAAGTCTCCGATGATAAACGCCAAAAGCGCAACACCGATGACAATGAGTAACATTACTGATTTACTCCTGATTTTCTCTAATGCTGCCATTATTTTTAATTATTTTTGTTTTTTCGAGTTAAATATAGCACGCAAAGATACTAAAAATCGTGATTAATGCAAAACGTAAGTAATATTTTCGCTGATTTTGTTCAAAATTATAGAGTAAAAGGGGTCGTAAACGGATAAAAACATGTTTTTTAGCATAAAAACGGACTAAGAATGTTTGAGAAATCTTATAAATTTTGTGCTTTGGCATATAATTAGTAATTTTGTGGTGATTTTTTTAACAATATACGGATATGGAAAGAAAAGTACGAGTACGTTTTGCGCCGTCGCCAACAGGACCGTTGCACATCGGCGGAGTAAGAACAGCGCTATATAATTATCTATTTGCCCGTCGTCACGGTGGCGAGATGATACTACGTATCGAAGATACCGACTCGAACAGATTTGTTCCCGGAGCGGAAGACTACATCAACGAAGCGTTTAAATGGCTTGGCATCAAGTTTGACGAAGGCGTTCGCGAAGGCGGAAAGTATGGACCGTATCGACAATCGGAGCGCCGCGACATCTATCGCAAATACGTCAATCAATTGATAGAGTCGGGTAGGGCATACATAGCATTCGACACGCCGGAAGAATTGGAAGCAAAGCGTGTGGAGATTGCTAATTTTCAGTATGACGCTCGCACGCGCAGCTCAATGCGCAACTCTCTGACACTCAGCGAAGAAGAAGTAAAATCGCTCATCGATGGCGGTGAAAAATATGTTGTACGATTTTTAGTAGAGCCCGACCGCGACGTGGTTGTCAACGACTTGATTCGCGGCGAGGTGACAATCAATTCGTCGATACTCGACGACAAAGTGCTCTATAAATCGGCAGACGACCTACCAACGTACCACCTTGCAAATATCGTAGATGACCATTTGATGGAAGTAACCCACGTGATACGCGGCGAGGAATGGCTTCCGTCGGCACCGCTCCACGTGCTTCTCTACGAAGCATTCGGCTGGGCAGACACGATGCCTCAGTTTGTACACCTGCCGTTGTTGCTCAAGCCCGACGGAAAGGGTAAACTGTCGAAACGCGACGGCGACCGCTTGGGTTTCCCGGTGTTCCCGCTGCAATGGACCGACCCGAAGACCGGCGACATTTCGTCGGGATATCGCGAATCGGGCTATCTACCCGAGGCGGTTATTAACTTCTTGGCGCTTTTGGGCTGGAATCCGGGCACCGACGAAGAGATTCTTTCGCTCGACGACCTT
This sequence comes from Bacteroidales bacterium, assembly GCA_004555955.1. Taxonomy (GTDB): domain Bacteria; phylum Bacteroidota; class Bacteroidia; order Bacteroidales; family Muribaculaceae; genus Limisoma. Next base: position 3,916 of record SFJG01000084.1, read on the forward strand.
ATCAGCAAATTCTCGTTCGAACACTGCTCTAAATCGGGTGCAAAATTCGACTTTGAAAAGGGTAAGTGGTTCAACCACAAATATTTACAAGAGATGAACGACGAGCAACTCAGCGAACTCTATATGCCTATTCTTGCCGAGCACGGCCACGGCGACGCTGATGCTGCAACCGTAGCAAAAATCGTCGGTATGGTGAAGAGTCGCATCAACTTTGTAAAAGACCTTTGGGAGCAATCGAAATTCTTCTTCGAAGCGCCGACAACGTATGCCGAAAAGGACGTGCGCAAGCGTTGGAAAGAAGGAATGGCAACAACGATGGCAGAACTCATAGAGGTGCTGCGCGGCATCGACGACTTTTCATCGGCGGCGGCAGAGCCTATTGTTCTGGGATGGATAGCCGAGCGCGGATACCATCTCGGAAACGTAATGAACGCTTTCCGCTTGACCGTGGTTGGCGAATGTAAAGGTCCGCACATGTTCGACATCACCGAAGTGCTTGGTCGTGAAGAGACTATACGCCGTATTCAAGCAGGCATAGACAATATCAAACCGGCAGAATAGAAACACGAAATAATAACCACATGAATCCGTTATACAACTTAGCCATACGCCTATACAGCATGGCGGTAAAATTGGCATCACTGCGTAACAACAAGGCAAAACTAATGATTGCCGGACAAAGCGAAACCTTCGACACGCTTGCGCGCAACATCGAGCCCGGCAAGCAATATATTTGGATTCATGTATCGTCGTTAGGCGAATTCGAGCAGGGACGCCCGCTCATCGAAATGCTTAAGCAGCACAATCCCGAGCGCCGCATCTTGCTGACGTTCTTCTCGCCGTCGGGCTACGAAGTGTGCAAGAATTATAATCTTGCCGACGTGATATGCTACCTCCCGTTCGACCTTCCGGGCAACGTGCATCGCTTTCTTGATGCCGTCGACGTCGAAACGGCAATATTCGTAAAATATGAGTTCTGGGGCAACTATCTGAGCGAACTACATCGTCGTGGCATACCGACCTACATCATCTCTGCGATATTCCGCCCTACCCAAGCGTTTTTCAAGCCCTGGGGCGGCACATTCCGCAAGATGTTAGGCTGCTACACAAGGCTCTTCGTACAAGACGAGGAGAGCCGTGCATTGCTCGAAAGCGTGGGCGTGACCAACGTAACGGTAGCAGGCGATACGCGCTTCGACCGCGTGACCGACATTCTCGACAATAAGATAGACCTCCCGGTGGTCGAAACGTTCTCACGCGGGCAATTTACGCTGTTTGCGGGCAGCTCGTGGCAGCCCGACGAAGAATTTATCATCCCCTACTTCAACAGACATCCGGAGATGAAGATGGTGATAGCGCCGCACGAGATTTCGCCGGAACGCATTGCCGGAATCAAAGAAAAGATAACTCGCCCGGTTGCGCTCTATACAGAGTCGACACCCGAAAGCGCCGCCGAAGCCGATTGCTTGATTATCGACTGCTTCGGCATACTGTCGAAGAGTTATCGCTTCGCCACGGTGGCATACGTCGGCGGCGGATTCGGAGTGGGTATACACAACATCAACGAGGCGGCTGTCTACGGCATCCCGGTAGTGTTCGGTCCGAAATATCAGAAGTTTAAAGAGGCTCGCGACTTGATAAGCATCGAAGGAGCATTCACCATCAGCAGTGGCGACGAATTTGCTACGGTTATGGACAGACTTTTGGGCGACGGCGACTATCTGCGCAAACACGGCGAAACGGCAGGTAACTATATAAAGAGCAACCTCGGCGCCACTAAAAAGATTTATTCAGCAGTTTTCGACAAGCAATGAAACCAATCTTTCTCATAGGCTACATGGGTAGCGGCAAATCGACCCTCGGTCGGTCGCTATCCCGACGCATGAACTGCGACTTTATCGACCTGGATGCGTATATCGAAAACCGCTATCATAAAAGCATCAAAGAAATCTTCGCCGAACGGGGCGAGGTGGGATTCCGCGACATTGAGCATCGACTGTTGTTGGAAGTATGCGACTTTCAGAACATTGTGATAGCCTGCGGCGGCGGCACACCATGCTACCTCGACAATATGGACGTGATGAACAGTCACGGCGTGGCTGTCTACCTATCGGTGCCAATCGAACGCCTCTACAGCCGCTTGTCGCGTCCTCGCTCGAAGGCAAAACGACCTGTAATAGCCTCTAAAACCGACGAAGAACTGATGGAATTTATTGCCGACAATCTTCGTCAACGCGACCCGTTCTACAGTCGTGCTAATCTGAAATTCGACACTACAAACATAGAAACTGCCGCCGAAACCGAAGTGACAGCGGCAGCTCTTGAAGCCGAAATTCGTCGTTTCTTAGGAATGTAAACGACTGAATTCTATTTATCTTACCACTAAAATTTTAGTAACACAACCTTCCGAACTACCGGTAGCGTTTGTTGATGCCATGACGAAATAGACACCCGTATCAACTCTGCGACCGTTGTAGTTGCAGCCGTTCCATACCACCATACCGCCGTTGGAGGTCGTTGAATAGACGATATTACCCACAGAGTCGCAAATCTTGACCGTTGAATTATCCATCAGACCGCGAATGATGATGTCGCCTGTATAGTCGGGGCGCACGGGGTTGGGATAGGCATAGACGTTGTCGTAGTTGTCTTCGGAAGGCACGGCGTCGCTGCGATATTCAACCATACCTTTGTTTGTGCCGATATAGACCGCATTCGAATTCTTATCGCAGCAAATGGTCAACACGACGTCGCTTGGCAAATAACTGTTGGCTACGGTGAAATGCTCAAGAATTTCGGTACCGTCGGCACTAACGAGATAGACACCGGCAGTCGACGTGCCGCACCACTTGCGATTAGAACCGTCGATAGCCACTGTGGTTACACTGAGTCCGTCGAAGAGATAATCGGCGAGGTTAGTACCGTCGTTGCGAGGCACTTTCAAGCGATTCAAGTAGAAATTGTCTTGAAGAATCAAGTCGGCGCTGTTAATGTAGCAAAGACCATTGTTGGTGGCAAGCCAAATGCGACCGTTTTCTTCTTCGGCAAAGTCGTAGAAATAACTTATGTCGTAACTCTTGTTGTCTTGGTCGATGTACGAGCCTATAACGATGCTGCGGTCGTCTGATTTGTCGAACGGCGTGCCGTTGGGGTCGAGGCATACAAGGTTGGTCTTATAGGCATTGTTTGCCACTAAAACGTGTCCCGATTTGGTAATGTGCATAGTGCCTTGACAAACAACAGTGACGTTGCTGTAGGTGTATGTGGTCCAATCCGTTTTGGTGACCGTGGTGTCGAAGCGCTTTTCCTTTGGCAAACACAACAGAATAGGCACGTTCGAAACGGTTTCGTTGTCGAAGATAGCCCAAAGATTGCCATCGGCGTCGAACGAAATCGACGGTATGCAGCATATATAATTGAGAATCATCGGCGAATTGGTGTTGTTGAATTGCTGAATAACTTGATTGTTTTTCACGCAGATAATACCATCCCACCAAGAGCCGAACCAGTAAGCATCGGGGTCTTCGGGGTCGACAGTGAGGCTATAGGGCGAGCAGAGCGTGCCGCCCGAGCTGCCGTTGATGCTGGTAAACGATACGGGCGCGAGGTTCGACCACTGATTGTCTTCGAATTTTGAGAGCGAGAAGTCAATTCTTTGATTGCTATCAAAATATGTAGGACCGGCGCTCATCACCAACAAGCGTTCGCCGTCTTGAACGATGTTGTAGGGATAAGCCACCGACGAAACGTTCGGACGATATGAGTCCATAAGCACCGTAACCGTTGCATCGTCGTTTATCTTGGTATGTTTCAAGCCATTAGCGTCGAGCGACCAAATAGAGCCGTCGGTTTCCATCGAAGCAATCATCGAGCCCTTGTAGTATTCTGCGGGCAATGACACTTCGGCTGTGATTTTACCGTTTTCGTCAATTTTAAGGTATGACGACCCTAACGAAACGATAAATCCGTCGACAGTCTTCTGTACGGCTGTCACGTTCACACTCTTATTCTGCACTGTTGCGAGCGTATTGGGGTCGCCGTTATAGCAGATTTGGAGAGTGTTATACCATCCGGAAGCGGTTCCCAGGTAGTCGTTGCTTATTTTGAAAAGTCGGCAGTTATAATTTTTGTTGGTTTTCGAGAAAGAATCGATACTGAAATGGTTGTCATCCTTTCCCGACACCCAAATATAACTATCGAAATCGGCGAACAAATACTTATCCGTACAAATTATTGAAAGGAATTTTTTGCCGTAGTTATACGACTTTTTAATAATGTATTTTTCGTCGTCGATAATCAGGTAACCGAAGTCGGTAGCCACGTAAACTTCATCGCCTTGGAAGTCGATTCCGTTGATAGCTTTCGTGCCGGCAATGACTGTATTTTTCAAGTCGGGGATGTTAATGATTTTGCCGTTGTCGTAGATAATGTCGATGTTCGAATTGGCATAAGCAATCAAGAGATA
>SFJG01000085.1 GCA_004555955.1 Bacteroidales bacterium
CTCATTGTTATTTTTTTCAGTCTCTACCCCACCTAGCCGCAAGCGTCAAGGTGGGGTTAAACGAGTACCGCAAGCTCTCCAAGCTTGCATCTTGACGTCGTCGAGTTACTCATCCCCAATCACACCCATCCATAATCCACTCGTTCCTCGTCCTTAGTACCTCTTAACTCTCCGCTCTTATCCTCACAAGCGATGCTGTCGAGGCCACAGACGTCTCTCCGATACGATGCCGATGTCCACTCATTCCTCTCCACTCTCCGCTCTTATCCTCACAAGCGATGCTGTCGGGGCCATAGACGTCTCTCCGACACGATGCCGATGACCACTCATTCCTCTCCACTCTCCACTCTCCGCTCTTATCCTCACAAGCGATGCTGTCGTGGCCACAGACGTCTCTCCGACACGATGATGATGTCCTCCCATCCACTCATCCCTCTCCGCTCGATGGCAAGCTCGGGTCCACAGCCGTGTCGTAGATACGGCTGTGGCGGCTGTGCCGGAGGTACAGCAGTCATGGGTAACACCAGGTTTAACCTCGGAGAGGTTCAACCTGGTGAAATTCAACACATTAGATACGAGCTTCGGAGATGCTCGGTTGTGATAGCATAGAGGAATGCCTATATATACCGTGGATTCCCACATTCTGCTATCACGACCGACCCTCTCACGAGGCTCGAGGTGTTGGGGTGGCTTCGTTCCCTACGCTAAGCATCTCCGATGCTGAGCGCAGGGCTTACCACAACCGGCGCGTCTCCGACGCACGCTATCCACAGCGTATCTTCGACATGCTGTGGATTCTCGTTCGCTCCGATTTGTAGCGTCTCAGCGCGACCGAGATGACGTGTGCCGTAGGGTCGCGCCTCGGTGCGACCGGGCAGGCGTGTGGATGTAAAGCAGGTTACCGTCAAGATGCAAGCTTGGAGAGCTTGCGGTACTCGTTTAACCCCACCTTGGCGCTTGCGGCTAGGTGGGGACAGACGCACCCACATACGACAAAATGAGCTAAATTGCATAGATTTTGCTCATTTTCCATGCTAAGTCGGAGACTTTGCATGGCACTATATCAACCCATCTCCTAACAGTTTTTCCACAAATTATCAACATAATAATTGTTTGTTTTTCAAAAAATTAATAATTTTGTCAACAGAATGTTGAAAACATTATAAACAATCTGATATGAAAAAAGCTTTATTTATGTTCATAGTAGCCGTGACGTACGGAATAGCCGCGGCTGTCAATCCATCGGGCACGATGCCGATTATCTACATTAACACTACAGGCAATCAAGAAATTACATCAACCGAAGAATATATCACAGCGACGTTCTACATCGACGCTCTCAACACAGGCTATAACAGTCTCGGCACGAAAGACGCACCAATAGACTTGAACATCCGCGGCCGCGGCAACTACACTTGGTGGGGTTTCGACAAAAAACCATACCGCCTGAAACTCCCGTTGGGACAAAAAATGCTGGGCATGACCAAGTCGAAACACTGGGTGCTGCTCGCCAATGCCGACGACAATCTGGGTTATATGCGCATGCCGATGGGCTTTGCTTTAAGCCAATATTTCGAACTTAACTACACTCCCGACTACGTGCCCGCCGAGCTCGTAATCAACGGCGACTATAAAGGCATCTACTTCCTCTGCGAAAACGTCAGAGTGGACAAAGACCGCGTGTGCATAAACGAGCAACTCGACGGCGAGACCGACCCGACAGCTATTACCGGCGGTTGGCTGCTGGAAATCAACAACTACGAAGAACCGTCGCAGATTGTTTTGACCGAAGGCAACGGCGAAATTATGCGCGTCACCTACCATACACCCGAAGTGCTTTCCACCGAACAAGAAACGTATATCTCTCAACTGCTTTCGAAAACCAACGACGCTATCTACGCCAACGACAAACAAAGTACGGAGTGGGAAAATTACATCGATATGGACACCCTTGCGCGCTACTACATCGTACAGGAGATTATGGACGATGCTGAGTCGTTCCACGGCAGTTGCTATATGCACAAAAGCCTCGGCAGCGATACAAAACTCGTGTTCGGACCCGTTTGGGATTTCGGCAACTCGTTTCAACGCAGCCACGACTTGTTCATCTACCAATGGCCGCCCTACGGACAAACCTGGATTGGCGAAATTGCAAAATTTCCACGTTTTCAACAGAAAGTTAAAGACCTGTGGGCTAACTACAAAGGAAATCTAAACAACTATATTAACATGGTTGTTGACAACTGGGGAACAACAATCGGCGGAGCAGCGGCAGCCGATGCACAACGCTGGCCTAACTATGGCACCTCCAACCTGAGCAGCAAACAATCGACTATGCTAACCAACCTACGCGAGAAAATCGGTTGGCTCGACTCACAATGGAGTAACGGCGGCGTGGCAAACCTTTCACAGTCAACACTTTCGCTCTGCAGTTACGGAAACGGCTCATTCTCTACGAGCGCCGACATCGCCCAAGCGCAAGCCTATTCACTGTCGGGACAAACAGTTAATACGTCGTTTACCGACCACACCGTCGACGTCGACGCCTCTGCCGGAATTTACCTGTTGAAGATTGTTGATAAAAACGGTAATAAGTATGTTAATAAGATAATTATCAAATAATTAACATTGTTGATAAGAGGTAATAGGTAAGAGTGGAGAGTGGAGAGAATACGTCGGACGTGTCCGACCGGTCAGACACGTCCGACGGAATATAGAATATGCTCTACAATATACCTTCTCTCAAACGGAGATAGAAAGTCCAGATGACAATTCCGGTAGTAATGGCGACGTTTAGCGAATGTTTTGTGCCGTGTTGGGGAAGTTCGAGGCACACGTCGGCAGCATCGACCGCCGCTTGACAGACGCCCTTAACCTCGTTGCCCATAACGACGGCATATTTGCGAGATGAATCTATGCCGTATTCCGTAATATCCTGACTACCATTGACTTGCTCGATAGCACAAACAGTATATCCATCGTTTTTAAGACGCTGCACAAGCGACACAATATCGTCGACATGCTCCCAAGCGACAGAATCTTCCGCGCCGAGAGCCGTTTTATGAATATCCGGGTCGGGCGGAGTAGCCGTTATGCCCGACAGGTAGATTTTCTCCACGCGAAAAGCATCCGACGTGCGAAACACCGAGCCTATATTATTCAGGCTGCGCACGTCGTCGAGCACCACAACAAGCGGAATTTTAGCGAGTTGGCGATATTCTTCCGCCCCTACTCGCTGAAGTTCTATCATCGTTTTTTTCTTCATAATCTTATTTTTCCTACAAAATTAAGCGATAAATCAATAACTAACAAACACTGTGAATAACTTGTGGAAACGTACGTAGTAACAAGTTGGAAAAAACAGTTCAAAAAATTTGGAATATCAATAAAATCCGACGGATATAACAAATTTTTGAAGCGCCAAGAAAGTTAGCGGAAAGTAATTATTCAACTTTCTACACAGTTTTCAACAAAAATAACTACCAACTGACGCAATAATTTATTAACTTTGCCAATTATTTACAAGATGTGAATAAAAGCGTTATTTCGCTATTATTCAAAGGAATTATATGTTGATAAATAGTAAGTTGTAAGATAATAAGAGTAACATAAGTAAAAAAAGCAAGAAAAAGGCTGAAAAGTTACTACAATTACTAACACGCTAACATCATCATCATTTTCCTTTTATTAAAATAAAAAAATAAAAAATTATATTTTATGAATGTCGATAAAGGATATGTCGAAGCACCTATTGAGCCGGGTATAGACTTGGTAGAAGAGATAAAGCGACTGAAGCGAGAAAAGAACGCTGTTATACTCGGACACTACTATCAGCGCGACGAGATACAAGCCATCAGCGATTTTGTAGGCGACAGTTTGGCATTGGCGCAATATGCAGCCAAGACCGATGCCGACATCATCGTGAGTTGCGGTGTCAACTTTATGGGCGAAACGGCGAAGATACTGTCGCCCGACAAGAAGGTACTCGTGCCCGATCTCAATGCAGGATGCTCGCTTGCCGACAGTTGCGACCCGGTGGAATTCAAGAAATTTATCGATGCCAATCCCGGCCATGTGGTCATCAGTTATGCCAATACCACAGCCGAAGTCAAGGCGCTTACCGACGTCATAGTCACCTCGTCGAATGCCACACGCATCGTCGAAAGTTTTCCGAAAGACCAACCCATCATCTTCGGACCCGACCGCAATTTGGGCAACTATATCAACAGCCTTACCGGACGCAATATGAAACTCTGGAACGGCGCATGTATGGTGCATGAGAAGTTTAGCGTAGCTAAACTCGTAGGCTTGAAGAAGCAATATCCGCAAGCCGAAGTGCTTGCCCATCCCGAATGCAAGAAAAATCTGCTCATACTTGCCGACAAGATAGGCTCGACCAAAGCCCTACTCGACTACGCCATAGCCTCGCCCTGCAAGCAGTTTATTGTGGTTACAGAGTCGGGTATACTCTACGAAATGCGTCGCGCTTGCCCCGACAAAGAGTTTATTCCGGCACCTGCCGACGACAGCACTTGCGCTTGCAACGAATGTGCTTACATGCGTCTGAACACGCTCGAAAAACTCTATTTATGCCTCAAATACGAGCAGCCGGAAATCAAAATCAGCCGCGAATTGTGTGAACGCGCCGTGCGCCCTATCAATCGTATGCTCGAACTTTCTAAAAAATAAACATCAGAATAAAAACGAAAAAACAAAATATAATGGAATACAGACACAAAGAAATCGAACAACGTTGGAAACAGTATTGGAAAGACAACGACGTCTATAAGACCGACATCGACAACAGCCGCCCTAAATATTATGTTCTTGACATGTTCCCCTATCCGTCGGGAGCAGGTCTGCACGTCGGTCATCCGCTGGGCTATATAGCCTCCGACATCTTTGCTCGCTACAAACGTCTGCAAGGCTACAACGTGCTTCACCCGATGGGCTACGACTCTTACGGTCTTCCGGCAGAGCAATACGCTATCCAAACCGGTCAACACCCCGAAGTAACGACCGTCAACAATATCAATCGCTACCGCGAACAACTCGAAAAAATAGGCTTCTGCTACGATTGGAGCCGCGAAATAAAGACATGCGACCCGAAATACTATAAGTGGACACAATGGGCATTCATCAAGATGTTCAACAGTTACTACGACCGCAGCTTGGCAAAGGCTATGCCCATTACGGCACTTGAGGAGCACTTTGCAGCTCACGGTAGTATAGGCATCGATGCAGCCGAAAGCGAACATCTCGACTTTACTGCCGAAGAGTGGGCAGGTTGGGACGAACGCCGTCGCCGCGAGGTGTTGATGAACTATCGTATTGCATATATCGGTAATACGATGGTCAACTGGTGTCCGAAACTCGGTACGGTGCTCGCCAACGACGAAGTGAGCGAAGGCGTATCTATCCGCGGTGGTTATCCCGTAGAGCAAAAAGTGATGCGTCAATGGTGTTTGCGCGTGTCGGCTTACGCTCAACGCCTTCTCGACGGTCTCGAAACTATCGATTGGACCGACTCGTTGAAAGAAACTCAACGCAACTGGATTGGTCGCAGCGAAGGTGCTGAAATGAACTTCAAGGTTGTAGGCAAAGACCTCAATCTTGAAATTTTCACCACACGTGCCGACACAATCTTCGGCGTTACGTTTATGGTGCTCGCTCCCGAAAGCGAATACGTAAGCCAACTCGTAACAGCCGAGCAAAAAGAAGCTGTCGACGCTTATCTGCAGCAAATCAAGCATAAAACCGAGCGCGAACGCTTGATAGAACGTCAAGTGAGCGGCGTGTTCTCAGGCTCGTATGCAGTTAATCCTTTGACAGGTAAGGAAATACCCGTATGGATTAGCGACTATGTGCTCGCCGGCTACGGTACGGGCGCCATTATGGCGGTTCCCGCACACGACAGCCGCGACTACGCTTTTGCGCGCCATTTCGACCTGCCGATTATTCCTCTTATCGAGGGCTGCGACGTGTCGAACGAAAGTTTCGATGCTAAAGAGGGTAAGATGATTAACTCCAAAGGCGCCGAACTCGACCTTAACGGTATGGAAGTGAAAGACGCTATCGCTGCCACAAAACGCTTTATCGAAGAAAAAGGCATCGGAAAAGTCAAGGTAAACTATCGCCTTCGCGACGCCATCTTCAGCCGTCAGCGCTATTGGGGCGAGCCGTTCCCCGTGTATTACAAAGACGGTGTGCCCTACACTCTCGATGAAGACAAACTGCCGCTCGAATTGCCCGAAGTCGACAAATTCTTGCCGACCGAAACAGGCGAACCACCGTTGGGACGTGCTAAAAACTGGGCAACTGCCGAAGGTTATCCCTACGAATTGTGCACGATGCCGGGCTTTGCAGGCTCGTCGGCTTACTACCTTCGCTATATGGACCCGCACAACGACGAAGCGCTCGTTTCGCCCGAGGCTGACAAATATTGGCGCAACGTCGACCTTTACGTCGGCGGTACCGAGCACGCTACAGGTCACTTGATTTACAGCCGTTTCTGGAACAAATTCCTCTACGATTTGGGCGTGGTTTGCGAGGATGAGCCGTTTAAGAAACTCATCAACCAAGGTATGATTCAAGGTCGTTCGAACTTCGTTTACCGCATCAAAGACACCAACACATTCGTGTCGTACAATTTGCGCAAAGACTACGATACAACCGAAATACACGTCGACGTCAACATCGTCAGCAACGACATCCTCGACACCGATAAATTCCGCGCTTGGCGTCCGGAATTTGCCGATGCACAGTTCGTTCTCGAAGACGGCAAATACGTGTGCGGTTATGCTGTCGAAAAAATGTCGAAATCGATGTTTAATGTCGTCAATCCCGACGATATTGTCGAAACATACGGCGCCGACACGCTCCGTCTTTACGAAATGTTCCTCGGTCCGATTGAGCAAAGCAAGCCGTGGGATACGAACGGCATCGACGGCGTTAATCGATTTATCAAGAAATTGTGGAACCTGTTCTATAAGGGCGACGACGTGCTCATCGACGATACTACCCCGTCGGCAGATGCCCTCAAATCGATTCATAAACTCATCAAAAAAGTTACTTGGGACATCGAGCACTTCTCGTACAACACGTCGATTTCGGCATTTATGATATGCGTCAACGAACTGACGTCGCTCAAATGCCACTCTCGCGCCGTTCTGAGCGATTTGGCAGTACTTATCGCTCCGTTTGCTCCACACCTTGCCGAACAACTTTGGCACGATTTGGGCAACGCTACGACGGTCTGCGACGCTCGTTGGCCGAAGTTCGACGAGAAGTATCTTGTGGAGTCGACTGTCAACTATGCCGTATCGTTCAACGGTAAGGCGCGTTTCAACATCAAGGTTGCCAACGGAACCGCTCGCGAAGAGGTCGAAAAAATCGCCCTCGCCGACCCGGCTGCCGAAAAGTGGCTCGCTGGAAAAACGCCGAAAAAGATTATCGTCGTTCCCAACAAAATTGTGAATATTGTCATTTAAAGTAAAAGCAATAAATAACAAAAAATCACGTTGTTAATATGAGTGACTTGGTGTTTGCCACAAATAATAAGCACAAACTTGAAGAGATGCGTGCTATTATAGGCGACAAATATAAAGTGCTTAGTCTTAGTGATATAGGATGTCACGATGATATACCGGAAACGGCAGATACCATAGAGGGTAATGCTGTAATCAAGGCAAAGTGGGTAGCGCAGCGTTACGGCTACGACTGCTTTGCCGACGATACGGCTCTCGAGGTAGAAGCTCTCGGCGGAGAGCCGGGTGTCTATTCGGCGCGATATGCCGGCGAACCTGCCGATTCGGAGCGTAACATCGACAAACTGTTGAACAGGCTCGACGGCGTTACCGACCGCAAGGCGCGTTTTCGCACGGCAATTGCCCTTATTCAAGGTGACAAATTGAAGTTGTTCGAAGGCATCTGCCCCGGCGAAATCATTGCCGAACGGCGCGGCTCTGCCGGTTTCGGCTACGATAAGGTGTTTGTGCCTGAAGGATTCGACCGCTCCTTTGCCGAAATGACAGACGCCGAAAAAAACGCTATCAGCCATCGAGGACGCGCTACGGCTTTATTAATTGATTATTTAAAGAGAGAACTATGATAAAGAAACTTTTGACGACATTTATTATTGCTTGCGTGGCTTCTACGGCGATGGCTCAACTTCAAGTGGGAGACTGGAAAATGTATTCGGTATTCTCAGGCAAGCACGTTCAAAATATTGTTGACACCGGCGATATTGTATATTATCTGTCGGACGGTTACCTTTTCTCTTACGATAAGCGCAACAGCGAGTCGGTCTACTACAACAAGCGTAACGACCTGTCGGACATAAACATAAGCAACTTCTATTACAAC
>SFJG01000086.1 GCA_004555955.1 Bacteroidales bacterium
CACATCGATTACAATGCACGCATTGCGCTCGCTGTGACTTTCAAAATCTGCTCAAAAATATCCGCCTCTACGACCCTAAAAATTTAAGGAACGCGCTCTTAACTTTTGCAAATGTAATGATTTTTTGTGGTAATTCCCAAATTTTTCGGCATGAGAGATTTGGCACGTTATGGCGCGTGGTTTCTTTATGACAGCGAAAAGGGTGGAGTCAGCCTTCGATTGCGTGGAGATATACGTCGACTGTTTGTCGAGCGATGTTGTCCCAATTGTACGGTGCGAGGTCGTATGTTCGCGGCTGAGTGTTGGCGAGTTTGCGACGGAGCGCCTCGCGAAGTGCGTCGACGTTGCCGGTTAGGAACATGTCGTCGGCTGCGAGTTGAGGTAGCCGGTTGGCGGGGATGTCGCTGACCAGCACGTCGAGCCCGTAACTCATCGCTTCGAGGAGCGAAATTGGCAGACCTTCGTGCGTCGAAGGGAGCACGAATAGCGCGGCATTGGTTAGGATTTGGTTGAGTCGTTCGCCGCGGATAAAACCTGTGAGAACAGTACTGCTGCGACGAGCCTTGTCTTTGAGCATCTCGGAGAAGTCGTCGGGGTGGTCAGCATCGCCGGCGATAACGAGTTTGTAGCCTTCCGGGTTGAGCGCAGTGAAAGCGTCGATGAGCATGTCGAAACATTTCTCTTTGACGAAACGTCCGACGGCAACGACATATTTACCGCTTGTCAATCCGAGGCTTTCGATGTAGTCGGTGTTGGAAGAGCGAACGGGCGGGGTAACGCCGTTGTAGATTAGGTTGCTCGTGCGATGATGCTTCGTGCGGAGTATGTCGCTGATTACCTGCGAGATGACGATTACTTCGTTGCTGAAATGTGCGCCGCACCATTCGCCGGCTTTGAGCATCGTTTTGGCGAGAAAACCCCACTTTTTGCGGTCGTAGTCGGGGCCGTGATGGGTGGTTACCACTTTCATGCCGAGCAGACGAGCGAGGGGCGCCATTAGCGAAGGTCCGATGGCGTGGATGTGTACAATGTCGGCGTTGAGCCGGCGTGCTTTGACGATAGCCAGGAAAGTGTGGACGATGGCTTCGAGGCTTTTGCGGCGAGGCGCGTAGACGTCGACGAGGCTGACGCCTTTGTATTGGTCGCGGCGGTTTTCGGGGGAGACGTAGCAACTGCGGCGAATGACGGTTACGTCGATACCCATATCGCTGATGCGCGGAAAGAGTTCTTCACAGTGGGTTTCGACGCCACCGAGAATGTCGGGAATTCCTCGAGTGCCGGTTACTACAACTTTCATAGATGTTAGAATTTATCTCTCAGGTCGCCTTGCGAGGGGTCTTGTCCGACGTCGCACCAGGTCTTGTCGAGGCAAGCGGGGAGTCCGCGGAGGCTGCGAATCTTGTTTGCAATCGACCAGCGAAGCGGATATTTAATGTATTTGTGCATCACGGGCGACGCCGTGCCCACCATCCAACAGTTCTTGGGGCATTTGCGCACCATGGCGCGTACGCGTTCGGCTTGCTCGCTGTTCCAAAGTTGCATAAAGTCGGAGGTTTTGCGGATGTTGCCCATCGACTCTTTCCAGTAGCGTTCTTCGAGTCCGTTGCAGGGGAACACGTCGCCGTAGGGGTCGATGAAGAAGTTCATCGTGCCGGCTTCGCAGGGGAGCATGCGGCGGTTGCCTTCGATGTAGTTAATTAGACCCATATTGAACCAAGCGCGGAACCACGATTTGGGGTGCGATTCTTTGAGTTGCAGGTTGACGAGGCGTTCGAAGTCGCTGCACACTTCGTCGCGATTGGTGATAACGTTGTCGGTCTTGTGGAAATAGTAAGAGTTGTGAAAAGAGGCGGTGGCAAATTCCATGCCGAGCTCTTTGGAGAGTTGGTAGAGCGCGAGCATGTCTTTGGAGTTGCTGTTCGATACGGTGCAACCGAATCCGATGTCTTTGAGCCCCATTTCGCGGAGCGTGAGCAAAGTTTTCAGCCCTTTGTCGAAACCACCTTCACGTCCGCGGAGCTCGTCGTTTTTCTGCGCGAGACCTTCGATAGAAATACGTATGCCGATGTTTGGGAAACGCTTGGCGAGGGCTATTACGCGGTCGTCATACCAACCGGAGGTGGATATGACGATACGTCGTGTCTTGGTGTAGCACACCTCGACGATGTCGGCAAGGTCTTCGCGAACGAAAGGTTCGCCGCCGGTAAGATTGATGAATTTCAGCTTCGGGAGGATTTCCAACTCCTTGGCGGTCAATTCTTTATCCTTATCGGTGGGATTTTGCCATATGTTGCACATTTTACACCTCATCGGGCATCGATAAGTTAGAATTATCGATGCGTCGGTTGGCGTATTTGTCTTTTTTGTCATTTCAAAATGTTCTTTCCTAATACTACATAACGTAGCAAATCCCGAAATATTGCATTGATGTTCGGGATTTTTTATAAGTTGTTGTAAATGTTCAGCAGCGAGTTGCGATATCGGTCGATGTTGAATTCGTTGATGGCTTTCGCGGAAATGTTCGAGTAGTCGAAATCGAGGTCCCAAGCGTTACGGATAGAGTTTCGGAGCGATTCTGTGTCGCCGCTACGGAAGAGCACGCCGTTTGACGGTCGCACAAGTTCCGGGATACCGCCGATTCGCGCGGCAACGACGGGCGTTCCCAGGCAAAGAGCTTCGATGATGCTCAGCGGGTTGTTTTCGTACCATTCGGATGGCAGAATGAGCAACCGTGCTTTGGCAACGTGGCGTCGCACCTCTTCCGGGGGAAGGCTGCCGAGAAATTCGATGTTTTTGCCTTGTGCTTTTTCTCGGAGCTCGTTTTCGAGCGGTCCGGTTCCGATGAGTTTGAGCGCGTACGGCAGCGAACTGATGGCGTCGATTAGTGTAGCCACGCCTTTTTCGTGCGAAAGGCGACCGACGTAGACGCAGTATGGACGGCGGTCGGTTTCGGCAACGAGGTTGCTGATGAAGTCGGGGTTGACGAAGTTGCAGAGCGTATGAAGTTTGTCGGCGTTGAAACCGCCTTCGGTCATTTTTTGAGCCATAAACCTGCTTGGCGCGATGAACGCGTCGGTAGCGGCTTCGAGTCGGCGACGGTTCCAATATTCGGCTTCAATCCAACCGGCAATGCTGCTTGCGAGGCTGCCTTTCATGCAACGATGAGTCACGACGTTTCGCTTGCTTTCGGAGATGCATCGTTCGCAGATTCCGTCAGCGTTCAGGCAGGAGTAGGCAGGGCAGAGCAACTTATAGTCGTGGAGCGTCCAGACCGTTTTAAGTCCGCGTCGTTTCGCCATTTCGACGATAGCCGGCGAGAGATATGAGTGGATGTTGTTGAAGTGGACGATGTCGGGACGGAAATCGTCGACGATAGCGTTGAACGCCTTGCGAACGCCGGCGCCGCCGAGGATGCGGCTCATTGCTTTGAGTTTGTTGGTAAGCCCGCCGTCGAACGACACTTCGGGAGCGAAGAATCGGCTATAGGGGCTCGGCGCGTTGCCTTCGTACTGCATCGAAAATACTGCCGTTTCGCATCCGGCGGCTTGCAACAGGCGTTCGAGCCCCATTGCGTGAATGCAGTCGCCTCCGCGATTATAGTAGAATTTGTTGACTATCAGTACTCTCATATTGTTGCGATTTAAGTGGCTGCCTGTCGTTGTTTCGACCCGTAGCAAATGCAAAGGTAATACATTTTGTAAACGTTCACAAATGTTTGTTGCCCCTATGGGCTGTTTTGACTGTCGTGAATGTTCTGATTTTTGTCGTTTTTGCGAGTCAAAAGTGTTGTTTTTGCCGTAGAGTGTGTGTTTTGATTTGTATTTTTTCGGCGAAGGTGTCTACTTTTCTCTACTTTTTCGCGTTGGTAAACGTGGTGATTAATCGCTTGAAACGTAGATAGATAAGAGGTGTTAACGTGGTAAAAACGTAGTGCGGAAAATGTGTTATATAACATAAAGTAGCTAAGGTGGGTTTTGTAATTTGGTGTCGAAAAGCAGTTGGGCTATTTTTGCCGTCGAAAACGAAACACAACTATTGAAAACGATATGAAACTACGCATCATTTCACTCATAACAATAGCTTTGGCAGCAGCGTCGGCGGTGTCGGCAAAAGACGATGCGCGCTACACCCGAGCAGAACTCGAGAAAAAGACAAAAACCGAGTTTATCGACGGACTGCTCAGCCGAATGACTATAGAAGAGAAAATCGGTCAATTCAATTTGCCGAGTTATGGAAACGTAAAACCGGACCCGAAGAAAAGTCCCCTTGCCGACCGCATTCGGCGCGGCGAGGTAGGCGGTATATTTAACATAAACGGTGTCGACGACGTAATAAAATTGCAAGAAGTGGCGGTGAAAGAAAGCCGCATTGGTATCCCTATAATAATAGGAGCCGACGTATGCTCCGGCTACGAAACCCGATTTACGATGCCCTTAGCCATGGCGTGCTCGTTCAAGCCTGCGAATCTTGAGGCGGCTGCGCGCATCTCCGCCGAAGAGGCATCGACGGGCGGCATTTGCTGGACCTACAGTCCGATGGTCGACGTAAGTCGCGATGCTCGCTGGGGACGTAGCCGCGAAGGAGCAGGCGAAGACCCGCTGTTGGGAGCCGACATGGCGCGCGCTTGGGTGCGCGGCTATCAGGGCGACAACCTTGCCGACCCGACAACCATAATGGCGTGCGTGAAGCACTATGCACTCTACGGTGCAGCCGAATCCGGTCGCGACTACAATCCCGTCGACATGAGCCGTCAAGCCGCCATGAACGGCTTTATGGAGCCCTATCGCGCAGCCGTTGAGGCAGGCGTAGGCAGCTTGATGACCTCGTTCAACGAATTTGAAGGCATCCCCGCAACCGGGCATAGTTGGTTGCTCCGAGATGTGCTTCGCAGTCGTTGGGGATTCGACGGATTCGTAGTGTCCGACTATACGGCAATCCAAGAAATGGTAAATCATGGCGTAGGCAATGCCGACGAAGTAGCACTTCAGGCATTCAAATGCGGCGTGGATATGGATATGATTGCCGACTACTATCACGACTCACTATTAAAACTTTATAATGCAAACAAGATTACCTTTGAAGAGATAGACTCGGCATGCCGACGGATGTTGTCAGCCAAGTACGATTTAGGTCTCTTCCACAATCCGTATCAATATTGCGATGCGGAGAGAGGTAAAAAGGAAAATCGCACGGCTGAGAAGCTGAGCGTAGCACGCCGTATTGCCACTGAGTCCTATGTGCTGATGAAGAATGAGGACGGCGTGCTTCCTTTGAAAAACAACAAGCGTATAGCCATCATCGGGCCTCTTGCCGACGTACGAGCAGACATGCCGGCAATGTGGCGCGACGGCAGCGCAACGACATATCGCGGCTTGGCAGACGCCTTGCGCGACCAGCTCGACGGCGTGGAAGTCGCGTATGCACGCGGCTGCAACCTTGCCGACGACGAAAAGATGGAATATAACTTCACTGACAACAAAAATAATGTTCGAGGCAACGAGGCAGAGTTGCTACGAGTGGCTATCGACGTGGCGTCGGGGGCTGACGTGATAATTGCTGCCATCGGCGAATCCGCATCAATGAGCGGAGAAGGCGCAAGTCGGGCAACGCTGGAGTTGCCCGACACACAACGCCGACTCATTGAGGCGCTCCATGCCACCGGCAAACCCGTTGTGATGCTTCTGTTTACGGGACGTCCGCTGGCACTGCAACGCGAGGAGCCGCTCGTCGACGCCATCCTGACAGTTTGGGAAGGCGGTTCGAAGGCAGCCGATGCTATTGCCGACTTGCTTACCGGACGAGTTAATCCGTCGGCGAAACTCGCTATGACGTTTCCGCTCGTCACCGGTCAATGCCCAATCTATTACAACCACAAGCGCACCGGACGACCGATGGCTCCCGAGGCGTGGTATACGCGCTATGTGAGCAACTACATCGACGTACCCAACGAACCGCTCTATCCGTTCGGCTACGGCTTGAGCTACACAACCTACGACTACTCTAATTTGCGCCTTAGTAGCGCCGAAATGACCGCAGGCTCGACAATCACCGTGTCGGTCGACGTTAAGAACACCGGGAACGTCGACGGCGAAGAAATCGTGCAACTCTACATCCACGACCGCATTCGCAGCATCACGCCACCCGTCAAAGAACTTAAGGCATACAAGCGCGTTGCCCTCAAAGCCGGCGAAACCGCTACGGTCCGATTTGACCTCGACGTCGAGATGCTCAAGTTCTACAATGCCGACCTCGATTTCGTTGCCGAACCCGGCGAATTTGACGTGATGGTCGGCCCGAACAGTCGTGACACACAATCGATTATGTTTACACTTAAATAATTTTGACGATGAAAAAGATAATGATTGCTGCGGCGGCACTTGCGGGCTGCTCGTTGCTTCCGGTGGCGCAAAACTTGCGTAACGACACCTATTGTAACCCGCTGAATGTCGACTATACGTATATGATTTACAATTCAGCCAAAAACATATCCTATCGGTCGGGCGCCGACCCCGCCGTTGTTGAATTCCGCGGCGAATACTATATGTTCGTCACGCGTACGCACGGCTATTGGCATTCCACCGACCTGCAGAATTGGGATTTCATCAAGCCGAACGATTGGTATCCGCAGGGCAGCAATGCACCGGCTGCGCACAACTACAAAGACTCCGTGCTTTACGTTTGCGGCGACCCGTCGGGCTGTATGAGCGTGCTCTATACCGACGACCCGAAGTCGGGCAACTGGAAAGCCACTCCGGGCATTTTGTTCGACCTCCAAGACCCCGACTTGTTTATCGACGACGACGGCCGCGCTTATATGTTCTGGGGCTCGTCGAACGTCTATCCCATACGCGGAATGGAACTCGACCCGAATCGCCGATTCCTCCCCAAAACCGAGAAAAAAGAACTGTTTAACCTCGATTTGGCAAAGCACGGGTGGGAACGCTTCGGCGAAAATCACGTCAGCGACACCAACCTCGGCGGATTTATCGAAGGTCCGTGGCTGACTAAACACAACGGCAAATACTATATGCAGTATGCCGCTCCGGGTACCCAATTTAACGTCTACGGCGACGGCGTCTACGTTGCCGACTCTCCGATGGGTCCGTACACCTACCAAAAGCATAACCCGATATCGTATAAGCCCGGCGGCTATATGAACGGTGCAGGCCATGGCAGTACCGTTGTCGGTCCCGGCGGAAAATACTGGCATTTCTCGTCGATGGCACTCGCTATCAACGTAGGCTGGGAGCGCCGTCTGTGCATGTTCCCGACGAAGTTTGACGCCGACGGCATAATGTACTGCGACACACGCTTCGGCGACTATCCCCACTACGCGCCGGCGGTGCCCGGACATCACGGCGACTTCCGCGGTTGGATGCTCCTGTCGTACGGCAAGCCGGTAACCGTTTCGTCGCAAGTCGACGGCAACGATGCGCAAGGACTTACCGACGAAAAAACCAAATCGTTCTGGTTGGCATCGAAGAACGACGACACCCAATGGGCAACAATCGACTTGCAGACACCGGCAAACGTATGCGCCATCCAAGTTAACTTCCACGACCACAAGTGCGATATGTACGGCCGCTACGACGGACTGCGCACGCGCTACACCATCGAAGGCTCTCTCGACGGCAACGAATGGCATACCATTGTCGACCGTAGCAATTCCTACAAGGATACGCCCAACGACTATGCCGAACTCGAAACGCCCGAGCAATTACGTTATATCCGCTACAAAAACGTCAAAGTGCCAACACCGTCACTTGCTATCTCCGAAATTCGCGTGTTCGGTTTAGGCAACGGCAAGGCACCGGCGACACCGAAGAAACTAACGCTCAAGCGCCACGACGACCGCCGCGACATCGACATCGAGTGGGCAGAGGTGAAGGGTGCGCAGGGCTACAACGTGCTTTGGGGCATCGCTCCCGACAAACTCTACAGTTCGTGGCTGGTCTACGGCGACCACAATCTGTTGATGCGCTGTTTGACAGTCGACCAAGACTACTACTTCGCTGTTGAAGCGTTCAACGAAAACGGCGTTTCAACCCGCTCGCAAGTGATTCACGTTGAATAGGAGAGGTGAGAGGTGAGAGGCCCGGTCGCACCGAGGCGCGACCCTACCGCGGGGTGGTGTCTTCTGTGGTGTATTATGCATATATGTAGGGTCGCGGCTTGCTGCGACCTACCAGGCTATAGTTTTTAGTTGGTTGGCAAAGTCTCCGACTTAGCAGTGGCAATGAGCAAAATCTATGCAATTTAGCTCATTGCCGGGTGTTGTGGTGTCGTCTGTCCCCACCTAGCCGCAAGCGGCAAGGTGGGGTATCGATAGGTAAGAGGTAAGAGGTCAGGGGTTAGGGGAGCCTCGTGCCTCTTACATCGTTCCTGTTATGATACATATTTTTGGCGTAAAATCGTGAAAATTAGGTGAAAAAAGGATGAAAACTTTCGCAGTGGAAACGATTTTCTTACTAAAAATATTCGTATTTATGAAATAATGTATATCTTTGCGGAAAATTTCGGACACTAATACCTCCGAAATTTTAGTGGCAAAGGTGAACCTAAAGTGATTCAAATTTGTTTTTTAAATAAACTTCAGTATGAAATTAATTGTATTATAACGTTTTAATAAAATTTTTATCTATGAAAAAGTTTTTGCTATCTCTACTTTGTGTAGCAGGATTTGTAGCAGCAAATGCAGAAAATCCTAAAGCATTGACAGGTACAAAATTCCTCGACAACTGGTCGATTGGTGTAAATGCAGGTGTAACACAACCGCTTGCACACCCCTATTCTATTGATTCTAACATTCGCGGTTTGTTCGGCGTTGAACTCTACAAACAATTTACTCCGGTGTTCAAAGCAGGTGCTGAAATCAACTTCGGCGTGAACACAACAGGTGTTTATGGTGTTCGTGGTGTAAGAACAGCGTTCGACACACACAACCTTTCACTCAACGGTGGTCTTAACCTTATGAACCTCTTCGGTGGTTACAAAGGTACTCCGCGTTTGTTCGAAATCGAAGCAATCGGTGGTATCGGCTGGGGCCATATGTACACTAACTACGAAGTTGACGGTCCCGCTTACAACTACATGACAACAAAATTCGGTGTAAACTTCAACTTCAACCTTGGTAAAGACAAGGCTTGGACACTTGGCATCAAACCGGCAATCGTTTACGACATCGAAGGTCGTACTTCGAACAACGGCGTTAAGTTTGACACCAACTATGCTAACGTAGAACTTCAAGCAGGTCTCGCTTACCACTTCAAGACCAGCAACGGTACACACCACTTCGTATACGAAGACCTCTACGACCAAGCACAAATCGATGACCTCAACGGCAA
Source organism: Bacteroidales bacterium (assembly GCA_004555955.1). GTDB lineage: Bacteria > Bacteroidota > Bacteroidia > Bacteroidales > Muribaculaceae > Limisoma. The sequence goes on from SFJG01000086.1 coordinate 9,345, forward strand.
GATTAACAAACTCCGTTCAGACCTCGACGCGAAAGACGGTGAACTTGGCAAGGCTAACAAGCGCATCAGCGACCTCGAAAAGGCTCTCAAAGAATGCCAAGACAAGAAACCGGTTGTAGAAAAGGTAGTAGAAGTTGAGAAAGTTGTTAACTCTAACCTCGAATCGATGGTAACATTCCGTCAAGGTAAGACAGTTATCGACGCATCACAACGTCCGAACGTAGAGCGCGTGGCTACTTATATGAAGAACCACAAGAACGCTAAGGTTTCTATCAAGGGTTACGCTTCTCCGGAAGGCAACATCGACCTTAACAAGCGTCTTGCTGAAGGTCGTGCACAAGCCGTTAAGGATATGCTCGTTAACACTTACAAGATTTCTGCTGACCGCATCAACGCAGAAGGTCAAGGTGTAGGCGATATGTTCTCTGAACCCGATTGGAACCGCGTTTCAATCTGCACTCTCGAAGAATAATACTATCGACGAAAAAACTAAAAAGCGTGTCCGCTCGGGCACGCTTTTTTTGTTGATGGGTTTATGAGTTTATGGATTTATGGGCCCAAACGGCGCCGATAAATATGCCGACGAGTCGTTGTGCTTCCGGGTAGTTGCCGACCTCGAAGTTGCATCTACCTACGGCAAACCATAGTTTTTTAGGAGGGGTGAGTGTTTTTCAGCCGCTTTTTGCTGATTTTTGTCGGTCGCAGAATTATCTTTGCATAAGAAACTATGGATAACGGGAATGACATATTGATAATCGAAGACCATGCGATAGTCTTGTTGGGATTGAGCACGGTGCTGGGCACGTGCCGCGGCATTCGTTCTATCTCGAAGGCACAAACCGGCAAGGAGGCATTGGAATTGTTTTCGACGAAGCCGTTCGACATTGTGATTCTCGATGTCGAGTTGCCCGACATTTCCGGTTTTGAATTGTTGGCGAAGTTGCGCACTATCAATCCCGACGTGTCGATAGTGTTCCATTCGATGCACGAAGAGTTTTGGATAATCCGCCAAATGCTTAATTCGGGGGCGGACGCCATAGTGTTGAAGAGCGATAACGTCGACGAACTGCGCACGGCTGTAGAGGCAATTATAGCCGGCGAATGTTTCTACAGCAGCCGATTCGAGGACTACTGTAAGCAGTATGAGCAACAGGTGGAGTTGAGCGACCGCGAGATGGAAGTGCTCTCTGCGATATCTTCCGGACTGAAGACTCAAGAAATTGCCGACAAATTGTTTGTTTCGGGCAATACCGTGGAATTTCATCGTCGGCGCATACTTCGCAAATTGGGCGCATCGAATATGGCGGAACTTATCCGCAAAGCCATCGAAAAAGGCTATCTTAAACTGTAATTGTTAATAATATAATATTTACGCTATGAAGAAAACATTCTTATTCTCGCTTGCCGCGATAGTGGCAACCGCGTTCGTTTCGTGTGGCAATAAAACAGAGCAGAGTGCAGCAGCCGACAGTCTTACTACCGACAGTTGCCAAACCGAGGCAGTCGCAACGGTCGACGACAATACCCTTACGGCAGAGGGCTTCGGCATTATCAAAATAGGCAAGGCGATGACGTCGCTTGCGCCGTCGGTCGAGGGTGTTTACGACAGTATTGACGAAGACCCCGAAGGCGAGTTTTGGTCGTACTATGTCAACAAAGACGATGCAACCATTTGTTTTCTCGACGTCGATGAGAACAACGCTATTTCGAAAATCAGTGTGACGTATGTCGACGGCGGAGCAAACAACATCAAGACCGTCGAAGGCATCTATCCGGGCATGCCGGAAGCCGAATTGAATAAAGTCGACGGTGTAGAAAAGGCGGGTGTCGACGATTTCGGTCGTACCTCGTATAAGACGAAAAACGGCGTGACACTCGTCATTGATTCGTATGTCGACAAGGGACAGCTTGTCAGCGAAATGCAAGTAGAAAAGTAAAATTGAACAGATATGAAACTAAGAACGATAACGCTTGCGTTGGTGCTTGCAATGGGCATTGAAGCCGTGGCGCAAAGCGTGCCCCATACCACGGCGGCAACGAAGATACATTCTATCGATGTGCTGCCCTATGTAGAAGATATGGGTAAGATGTCGGACGGATATGTTTTGGTGGGCGACAGCAAGAGCAAACTCTATGCCGTGTTTACGTCGACAGGCGACGTTGTCATCCCGTTTTCGATACCGTTAGTTCGCTCGGGACGCAGCATTCCGAAGTTTTACAACGGAGTGATTCCCGCAAAACTGACGCAAAACAACAAAAGTTTCTTTGCCGTGCTGAATACACGCGGCGAGATGGTGAAGCAATTGAAAGACGTAACGGAGTTGGGCGAAAATTTCGTAGACGGTTACGTTCCGGCGTTCAAAGCCATCCCGCTGTCGGCGACACGTCGCAAGGTGGTGTTGCGCTACTACGATACGACCGGCAAGGAAGTCTTGCCTAACTTGTGGCAAGACGTGACAGGCACCATAGGAATGCTACAAGAGATGCGCCCGTTCTGCGACGGTCTATCGTGCTATTACGACTATAAGACTCGTCGATACGGCTACTTCGACAAGACCGGCAAGATAGTAGTTGCGGCGAAATACGCCAAGGCGCACGACTACAGCGAAGGACTTGCGTGGGTTAGCGAAGACGGCACACAGTGGTACTTTATCGACACCGAAGGCAAGCCGTGTTCGCAGGTGTTCAGCGTCGAAGAGCCGGTTGACTTCCACGAAGGCGTAGCCATCGTCTACAAGCGAGGCACGAGTCGCAATGAGCCGTGCTATATCGATGCGGCGTGCAACGTCGTATGCGGACCGCTCTACGCGGCGTCGCGCTTCTTTGGCGGTTATGCGTGGGTGACCGTGCTCAACAACGGCACGCACGACTACGTTATCGACCGCTCGTTTAAGGCAGTCAAGGAGTTGCCGCGTTTGGCACCGCACAATGCCGACAATACCATCTACGACGAGGCTGCCGGAAATATCCAGGTTGGCGAAAACGTCTATGCGCCCGACGGCACTTGCCTCTTCGACGCAAATCGTTGGATTATTAAGAAGTTCAGCGACGGCTTGGCGGCATTCAAAACCGATAACACCGTCGGCTACCTTAATAAACAAGGCGAAGTCGTGTTTATGATAAAACTCAGTGATTTTTAAAATTCATCGATTATGAACAAAAGATGCTACTTTTTTGTCGTTATCTTAGCCTTACTATCGTTCGGTTACGGCTATTCTTACGACTTCAAAGACGAACGGTTTGCTTATAATTTCACAAATGATGGAAATGTGGCAATCACGTACTTGTCGCAAGAAGCGGATGCCAATTCGCAGTATGCAAAAGGCGAAGTGACAATCCCTGAATCCGTGAAAATTAATGACGTTACGTATCGAGTTACTGAAATCGGCGAAAGTGCTTTCCACGACTGTACGGATATCACTACGGTCAAATTGACAAACAATATAGTATATATCTGCGATTATGCATTCCAAGGATGCACGTCGCTATCGAAACTCGTTATTCCAACGTCAGTCAGTAAGATTTATCAGTATGCCTTGGTTGGCTGCACCGGACTGAAAGAATTCGTTGTAGAAGACTCAAGTGAAGATATAGATTTCAGCAATCTTACCAGTCCTAACGATGCTCTTTTTAAAGAATGCCCGTTGGAAACGGTTTACCTTGGAAGAAAATACTTGTATTTTGGCAGTACGCGTCCATTAGGAGGAATCACGACTCTTAAAAATTTGACAATCGGTAGTATGATAGATGAAATTTATCCATACGCGTTTAAAGATTGTACCGCACTTGAGAATGTAGTTCTTGGAAACCAAATTACAGCCATTGGAAAAGAGGCATTTATGAATTGCTCGGCTTTGCAACACATATCTTTTCCGGAATCATTGGAATCTATTGGTAGCGGTGCCTTTTACAAGAGCGGGCTTAAAGAACTTGTGTTGCCCGGAAATGTCAAGAAAGTCGATGGTAGTTTTAATAAATGTACGGCACTTACAAAACTCATCATTGAAGATAGTGAAACGACGTTAGATATGTATGTTGATGGTTTTAATTATGTCGAGACGCTATATCTGGGTAGAAATCTGCGTGGGCAATATGCCTACGTTAATCATTTCCCGGCACTTAAGTATGCGGAAATCGGACCAAA
>SFJG01000087.1 GCA_004555955.1 Bacteroidales bacterium
TATGATCTTCCGTTCCATTCAACTCGGTAAATTAATTTTTCGCCTAAATACAAAACGTATAGTTTTAGTTCTTTCGGTCCTGTTACATACCAAGTTCCGCCGCGGTAGCAATCACCAATAACAGTATCCACTTCAATCCAGTTGGCGGAAGTAGCTTGTTGATTGTTGGTTTGCGGCATTCCCATCACCGGAGTTGATAGAGATAGTACGACTACGGTGCAGATACACAAAAATTTCAATACTCTTTTCATCTTATGAATGATTTTTTTATTGATGATTTATATTAGACTCAAGCCATTCCCATTTCCCACATCCGGGATTTGTGCGGAAACGACAGATTGCGTATACGCCTCAATTCGGCTATTTCGTTTTCTCTGTTGTAGAATCTCATATCTTACACATTTTTGCAACTACGGTTGATTCAACCACGGTTGCAAATATCGTTATTTCTCCACAAATTCGCAAGAAATAGGCTCATTTTTAACAAAATAAGTGCAAAATTGTTGAGAAAATGACGTTAGATATTAGATAGAAAAGAAACACCCGACTAACCCTGCGTCAGCCCGGGAGGGCGCTTGACGTAGGGTTGCTCGGATGGGTATAAAAACCTTGAACTTTGTGAGAAGTTCGTTTGTGGTAGTGATATTTTTTTTATTTGGAATAACCGAAAAGAAGCCCTTCGCTCGCCGAGCCTATTTCAATCGTGCGTCGATGGCTGCTGTGATGCGGTCGAAGATTTCGTCGATGCTGCCGGTGCCTTTGACGGGCAAGAATGAGCCTTCGCCGATGTAGTAGTCGTGCAGCGGTTGGGTCTTTGCGTGATATTCTACGAGGCGTTTGCGGATGGTGTCGAGGTTGTCGTCGCTGCGTCCGCTTTGCTTACCGCGGAGGATGAGTCGGTCGATGAGTTCGTTTTCGTCAACGTCAAGTCCGATTACGGCATCGACTTGTGCGCCGCGTTCGGCAAGCAGTGTTTTGAGCGCTTTGGCTTGGTTGATGGTACGCGGAAATCCGTCGAAGATAACGCCGCGTTTTGCTTCTTCGGTGTTGTCGAGTATCTTGGCAAGCATATCGACTACTAATTCGTCGGGAATGAGCTTGCCTTCCGATATAAATTTGTCGGCAATGATGCCGAGTTCCGTTCCTTGTGCGATGTGTTCACGCAACACCTCTCCTGTCGAGATGTGGTAGAGACCATAGCGGTCTGTCAATTTCTCGCTCTGGGTGCCTTTCCCGGACCCTGGAGCGCCAAAAATTACGATATTAAACATTTTCTCAATTCCTATATTGTATCCCCTAAACCAACCTTTTCGTTCCGTTGAGGTCTACTAACTGTTTTCAAGAATGTAGATGTCTTGGAGGTTTCGGGCTTTCTCGTCGAGGTCGAGTCCGTAGCCGAGGATGAATTTTGACGGGATGTTAAAGCAACAATAATCAACTTTTACTTCAACTTTTGCCGAATCGGGCTTGCGTAGCAAGGTGGCAAATTTTATTTCTGCGGGGTTGTATTGTTTAAGTTCGTTGATGAGTTGGACTGCTGTGTAGCCTGTGTCGACAATGTCTTCGATGATTACGATTGTACGTCCTTCGATGTTGGTCTCCAAGCCGAGGAGCTGCTTGACGTTGCCGGTCGACTCTGTGCCGCAGTACGATTTAAAGCGGATAAATGTGATTTCGGCGTCGAAGTCGAATTGGCGAAAGAGGTCGGCGGCAAAGATAAACGCACCGTTGAGCACACCGATGAAGAGTGGATTCTTGCCTGCGCAATCGCGCTTGATGTCTTGGGCAACTTCTTTTATTCTCTCTTGAATCTCGTCGCTTGTGATATACGGCACAAACGTCTTATTGTCGATAACTACTTTGTCCATGTCGGGGTTTTATAAAATTGTGCAAATGTACGAAGTTTTGCTCATTATAGCAAAAATATGTGCCTTTTTTATGCAAAAATCTCTTTTTCGGCTTTTTTCGACCTGCTTGGGTGGCTTTCAGGGGGCTTATCGGCAGGCGGGGATTTCGATGCGGAAGGTTGTGCCGACGCCGATTTCCGACGTTTTGACGTAGATACGTCCGCCGTGATATTCCTCGATGATGCGTTTTGCAAGCGTCAGTCCGAGACCCCAGCCGCGACTCTTGGTGGTAAAGCCCGGGTTGAACACGTTCTTGAAGTTTTTGCGCGAGATGCCTTTGCCGGTGTCGGTGACGTCGATAAAGACGCGGTCGGCATTCGATGTTACGGTGACGCTCAGCGAGCCTTTGCCTTGCATGGCGTCGACAGCATTTTTTGCCAGGTTTTCCATCACCCATTCGAATAGCGACGGGCAGAGCATCACGCCGCGGTCTTCGTCGAGTAAATTGATGCTTAGATTTACGTTTTTAGATATGCGCGCACGCATGTAGTCGAGGCTGGTTGTGACCGATTCGTTGATGAAGGCGAGTTCCATCTCGGGCTTTGACCCGATTTTGGAGAACCGCTCGGCAATCTTGCTCAGCCGGCGTACGTCTTTGTTCATGTCGTCGACGATTTCTTTGTCGGTACCTGTTGCTTCGAGCATTTCAACCCACGCCATAAGCGACGAGATGGGTGTGCCCAATTGGTGTGCCGTCTCTTTCGATAGCCCGACCCACACCTTGTTTTGCTCGGCTTTCTTGGTGGTCACTACGGCAAAATAGACTATCAGCACAAATACGACCATTACCGCCAACTGTATGTTGGGGTAGAACGAGATGCGCCGCAGTAGTGTTGAGTCTTCGTAATAAAGGTGTTGCACGGTGTTGGCATCGATGTTGATTACGATATGGTTTTTCGTGTGGCGCAGTGCGTTGAGCTTGTTTTGCAGAAATTCGGCGTTCGTCGGCGAAAGCTCGAAGGGTGCGAGGCTGTCGACGGGCTCCGGCAGACGGAAGTTGCGGTATTGCAGAATGTTGTCGTTGGCGTCGACGAGTAGCACCGGGATGTTGCGGTTGCCTTCGATAATGCCAAGCAGAAAGTCGATATTGGTAGTCGATTGGGGCGTGACTTCGGAGCCGACGTCGCTCATCGGGTCGGCTGTAAACACCGGCGCCGACGCGAGTTGCTTCGTTGCCTCCGCCCATATCTCCATACGGGCACGCTCTTGCTGCGACATGTCGTCGACCAAATTGTTCGACACATATAGAAAAAACAATACCAACAAAAGCGAGACGCTCAAGAACGCCCACTTCCAGATTCTCCGTTTGTCGTAGATGTTTGCCATATTGTTATAACGTAATGTTTTGCCGTTTATTGCAGGCTGATTTACTGAAAAACATTTTGCATATCGGCGAAAATGACGTAACTTCGCACCGGAAAAGTAAAACATTTTAACTTATGGATTCAATAAAATTTGAGAATCGCAACGTCGGTGGAACGGTCAGCAAAGACGCCATCAACGCTTTGCAATCAAAGGCCGCTGAGGCTGTTGAGAAACTTGAACAAGGTACCGGCGCCGGCAACGACTTCTTGGGGTGGCTTCACCTGCCCACTTCGCTCGACGAAGCCCTCATTGCCGACATCGAGAAAACCGCAGCCCTCTTGCGTGCCGACTGCGAATATGTTGTTGCTATCGGTATCGGTGGCAGTTATCTTGGGGCGAAAGCCGTTATCGAAGCCCTTAGCGACTCTTTTGCCGCTCTCAAACCTGCCAACGGTCCGCGCGTACTCTTTGCCGGTCAAAACATTGGCGAAGACTATATGAGCGAACTAATCAACTTGCTTGACGGCAAGAAGTTTGGCATCATCGTTATCTCAAAATCGGGTACAACAACCGAGCCGGCAATCGCATTCCGCTTGCTCAAGGAAATGCTTGAGAAGCAAGAAGGTAAGGCATTCGCGTCAAAACACATCGTTGCCGTTACCGATAAGGCTCGCGGCGCACTCCGTAGCCTCGCCGACACAGAAGGCTATACTTCTTACGTTATCGAAGACAACGTCGGCGGTCGCTTTAGCGTGCTTACTCCGGTTGGTCTTCTTCCTATCGCTGTTGCCGGTTTCGACATCCGTGCTCTTATCGATGGCGCTCGCGCTATGGAGCTTGCCACTGTCAGCCCCGACGACAACATCGCTGTCGAGTACGCCAAAACCCGCAACGCTCTATACGCTGCCGGCAAGAAAATCGAAATCCTTGTAAACTATAATCCCAAACTTCACTTCCTCGCTGAATGGTGGAAGCAACTCTACGGCGAAAGCGAAGGTAAGGACCACAAAGGCATTTTCCCCGCTTCGGTCGACAACTCTACCGACCTTCACTCTATGGGTCAATGGATTCAAGACGGCGAACGAACTATCTTCGAAACCGTTATTTCCGTCGCTCGTCAGCAACATGAAGTGAAAATCCCGGCTGATGCCGACAACCTCGACGGGCTGAACTACATCGCTGGTAAACGCATCGACCAAGTGAACAAAATGGCTGAGCTCGGCACGGTTATCGCTCACATCGATGGCGGTGTGCCTAACATCCACATCACATTGCCCGAACTCTCCGAATACTACCTCGGCGAAATTATCTATTTCTTCGAAAAGGCTTGTGGTATAAGTGGCTATATCCTCGACGTTAACCCGTTCAACCAACCGGGTGTTGAGGCGTATAAGAAGAATATGTTCGCTCTGCTCGAAAAACCCGGCTACGAAGAAGAAACTAAAGCCATTCAGGCTAAGCTCTAATACATTATTATATATGTACAACAAACAGACGAGACCTCGCTACGGCGAAGCCTCGTCTTTGTTTTTTTGCCATTTTCCCGCAATTTTTATCGAAAAGCAGAAATTTTATGTGGAAATATAAGGCGAGTTTTGCATTTTTTGCTACTTTTGCAATAGGGAAGTCGGCTTGCGGGCTTGCCGTTAGTACAATGAGATTTAAACACAGTTAATTTATTACACATACTTAAATTATTTTCTTATGAAAAAATCAATTTTTAGAATCATGGCTATGCTGTTTGCGGCTGTGGTTTGCAGTGGGGTTTTTACTTCTTGCAGTGACGATGACGAGCCGTCGGGCGATGCTCTTAAGGAACGTCTTCAAGGTACTTGGAATTTCTCGAAAATGAAAATCAAGGTGGCTGATCAAACTTTTGAACTGAGTGGCGACGACTTGAAGCAAGTTAGCAATGCTGACTATGTTGTCGACGAAGTGCTTTCTTTCAATGGCGACAAAGTGAACGGTCAATACTATGAGATTAAAGGTAATAAGATTCTTTTGCCATATTACGAAGAACAAAATTGGTGGGGCGAAGTTAGCTTCTCGGGCTCGCAACTCGTGTTCTACTACGACATTACAGCCGAAGGCATGAGAGTGCAAGAATGGGCATACTACGACCCCGCAACGCGTGGCGCTTCGTTCATTCCTGCGCAAGGCAACGCTGCTTTGATTCCTAATTCTTTCTCGTTTGTATTGAAATAAACTTATAGAATTAACTTTATGGGCTGTGTCAAAAATTGCAAGTTTTTGGTGCAGCCTTTTTATTTTTTTGCCTTTTTGGGTTCTATTCGTTGCTTTTGGGGGCTATTATTTGTCAATTTGTCGCTAATTTTTATCGATATTTTGTCAATTCGAGTAAAAGTAGTAATTTTGCACCCGTTTTTAAATATTTGTATATCAATGAAAAAGGTTTTAGTATTGGCTTGTATGTCGCTGGGAGCGATGTCGAGCGTTCTTACTTCGCATGCACAATCTATCCCCAACGGGGGGTTCGACAATTGGGAAAGTGCCGGAACAAGTTTGCACACGATGAGTGATAAGCGTATCACACAGCGTCCGGGCGAAGAACCGACAAGTTGGAATGGGTCGAGTGTTACCCTTAATGGTTTGGCAGGTGTTGATGTCGAAAGAATTCGTGTAAATAAGATTGTCGAAGGCGAAAATACATATGTTCGATTGGATAATGCAAAAGTTGGTTGTACGAAAGATTATCTTAATTGGAATGGCCGTCTATCGCTCGGCGAAACTTGGGCGTCGTTTTACTATGAAAAACAATTTGGTATAATATATGATGTGCCTAATCTAAATAGTGGCAAAGCGGCAAATAAGTATTCTCAAGCGGGTTCTTACGATGGAATGGCGTTCACTTATCGACCCGATGCAATCCGTGCTCGCGTGAGCCGTAATAATGCCGGCGAAAACTATCATATCGTTGCCTATATTTGGAATGGTAGCGATAAGGGTGATGTGCCTGGTACTTTGTCAACCGGTGGTGTTAAATCTTGGTACAGCCTTGAAAATTCCGACCGCGTGCTTATGGGTAAAATAGCCAAAACTTCCGGCGACGCTCACGTACTCGCTTCGGTCGACTATACCGACAACACGGCTCACGACTGGAAAGACGTTATCATCCCGCTTAACTACAACTCTGCTTATCCCGCCGACGAGCGCCCCGCTAAGACTAACGTAATCTTCTGCGCCGGCGACCCCTGGGATATACAAACTGCAGTCGATGGCAATACGCTCAGCGTCGATGATGTCAACTACGTATACTACAGCCGCCTCGACGGCGCATCGTTCAACGGTATCAATGTCAACGAAATTGTCGACTTCGATAGCGACGTCTATGAATACAACCTCGATATTGCTTATCCTGATGGCTACGACAATATTGCTTACACCATCAAAGGTCAAAGCCTCGACAAAACGGTGACCATAGACCCGCTCTGGCAGCAATATCGCATCGACATGACCGTTACCTACACAGGCGGCAACGGCGAAGGTTATGACGTCGACGGCAAAACATCGCACACATATACTTTCTACTTCGACAAACTAACTTCCGGAGTGGCTTCGTTGCCCGAATCGATGGCTCACGTAGTGGCTACCGCGGGTAGCGTTCGCATCAGCGCATTCACAGGCGTTGCCGAAGTGTTTACCGTTGATGGTCGCCTCGTTGCTCGCTCCGAAATCGACGGCAACGGCGAAATCGCCTTGGCAAAAGGAATCTACCTTGTTCGCACCGGGACAAAAACCACGCGAGTTTACGTTAGATAATGACAGAAACAACACAAATATCAGCAAAAGAAAGAGCCGCCCGCGCAAAGCATGTTACGTGGGTCGGCTTTCTTGTTAACGTAGTACTTTCGCTACTAAAAATCACCGCCGGTATCCTCGGTCGCTCAGGCGCTATGGTTGCCGATGGTATTCACTCAATTTCCGATTTCGTTACCGACGTCATCGTGCTCGTCTTTATCGGTGTCTCGTCGCGTGGCGAAAACGAAAAGTATCAATACGGTCACGGAAAGTTCGAAACCTTCGCAACTATGCTCATCAGTTTCGCACTCCTTGCCGTTGCCATCGGGCTCTTTTGGTCGAGCGCCGAACTGATTTTGCGCGCCATCCAAGGCGAAACCCTGCCACGACCCGGCATTCTGCCTTTCGTTATGGCGGTCGTCTCTGTTGGTGCCAAAGAGTGGCTCTTTCAATACACTCGCCGCGTTGGTATGCGCATCAGCAGTATGGCTCTCGTTGCCAATGCCTGGCACCATCGCTCCGACGCTTTCTCGTCGATTGCCGTCCTTGTCGGCATCGGCTGCGCAATGTTTCTCGGCGAGCCCTGGCGCGTGCTCGACCCGATTGCTGCGCTTATCGTTAGCGTTTTTATCGTAATCGTCAGCCTCCGTATCGGTCTACCCAGCATCAACGAGCTGCTCGAGGTGTCGCTCCCCGACAATATTAACAAGGAGATAGGCGATACCATTCAACGCGTCGACGGCGTCAAAAAGTTTCATCGCCTGCGCACGCGCAAAAACGGTAGCGTCGTCGTGATGAGTTTTCACGTCAAGGTCGACCCCACGATGACTATCGTGGAAGCTCACGACGTGGCATCGCGCATCGAACGTGTCTTGCGCGAAAAATATGGCGCAGGTACAATTATTAACGTACATGTGGAGCCTTATTTCGACGCTTCCGAACAACCTCAAAGCGTCGAAAAATATTAATTTCATAAAAAATTAAAAAATACCATTTTTGCAACAATCAGTAAATCAACGTATTACTGAAAAACATGTTTTTTAACACAAAAAAGTTGTAAAAAAGTTTGGTGGGTAATTTGATTTGCTGTACCTTTGCACTCGCAACGCCAAAACGGGGACGTCTCGTGAGGCGATGCAACAGAGGCTCGGATGAGCACAAAGGACATTGAAATAATGCGACAGTGAGACAAGATAAGCACAGGGGGCGGAAGCCCCCGTCAAGAAGCAACCATC
>SFJG01000088.1 GCA_004555955.1 Bacteroidales bacterium
CTAAAGTAAAGATAAAATACGGTACAAAGCCGGTAATCATTATCAAAGATTAATGGAGGTTGCAAAAAATGCAGAACAGCAACCTGTATATCTTACAATGGAAGAATTAGATATTATGTTTCCCAAGAATAAGGCAAAACCTCATCAGTAGTCCACCTTACACTAAAGCTGCCTTTTGTCGGTAGAAAAATTTGGCGACTTGAAGGCGGATGAGCAATACGCTTTACAACTTTTGTCCCTACTATACTATGCAAAGTCTCCGACTTAGCAGTGCCAATGAGCAAAATCTATACAATTTAGCTCATTGTAGTCTTGGAGGTGCGTCTGTCCCCACCTAGCCGCAGGCGGCAAGGTGGGGTTAACCAAGTACCGCAAGCTCTTCGAGCTAGCATCTTGACGATATCATGAAGCAACTGCGATGCGGTTATTCGGCGCTGGCGCGCGGTTATGGGACTAATGGTAAAAATCAATCAGACCGGTCGGAGTGGTCGGGCCGGTCTGACGATAGACGATAAATGCTAAAACGCGGGGGTGCTACGAGCGTTTAGGGCGTCGTGGCTTTTTGGTCGTTGTTGCTGCTTCCTCGATGATTTTTTTGCAATCGTCGAGAGAAAGCGCTTGAGCGTCAGTGCCTTTTGGAATCTTATAGTTCTTTTTCTTGTAAGCGATATAAGTGCCGTAAGGACCGTTAAGGATTTCGAGGTCGGGCTCTTCGTCGAATTTTTTGACTAATTTTTTCTTCTCCGCCTCGGCTTTTCCTTTGATAAGTTCGACGGCGTCGTCGAGCGAAATGGTTTGAGGCGTGAGGTTTTTGGGGATAGAAACGAAAGTGCCGTTATGCCTTACATACGGACCGTACTTGCCGATAGCGACAGTAACGTCGGCGCCCTCGTAAGTGCCGAGATTTCGAGGAAGTTCGAAGAGTTTTAGAGCCTCGTCGAGGGTAATATTGTCGATAGATTGGCCTTTGAGGAGAGATGCGAAAAGCGGCTTTTCGTCGCTGTCGGCGCTACCGATTTGCACGATAGGACCGTATCGACCGATTTTGACAGAGACGTCTTTGCCCGATTTGGGGTCTTTGCCGAGGACGCGTTCGCCGACTTTGTGCTCCAGACGGAGTTTTGAGATTTTCTCGACTTCCGGGTGGAATAAAGAGTAGAAGTCGGCAATTTGCTCGTTCCACTGCGATTTACCTTGCGAGATGTCGTCGAATTTCTCTTCGACGTTTGCCGTAAAGTTGAAGTCGATGATGTCGGGGAAGTATTCCATAAGGAAGTCGTTCACCACAACGCCGATATCCGTCGGGATGAGTTTCCCCTTTTCGGCGCCGGAAGTTTCGGTTTTCTTTGACGTTCCGATTTTGCCGTCTTTGAGAGTAATCACCTCGTAAGTGCGTCGAACGCCGGGCTTTTCGCCTTTTTCGACGTAACCGCGGTTTTGTATAGTAGAAATAGTTGGAGCGAAAGTAGAAGGACGGCCGATGCCGAGTTCTTCGAGTTTTTTGACGAGCATAGCTTCGGAATAGCGAGGCGGATGCTGCGAGAAACGTTGGTCGGCTTCGCAAGAGATGAGGTTAAGGCTTTCGCCGTTGCCGAGTTTTGGAAGTAGCGCTTCGGTAACTGCTTTGTTGTCCGGGCTGTTGCTTTCGTCTTCGGTCGACTCTTTGTAGACGTTCAAGAAACCGTCGAATACGAGTCGCTCGCCGGTAGCGAGGAAGTGCTCGCTGCGGTTGCTGATGGCGATTTCGATGTTAGTTTTTTCGAAGACGGCGTCAGCCATTTGCGTAGCGATGGTACGTTTCCAGATGAGTTCGTAGAGACGTTTTTCTTGGGCTGTACCGTCGATTTCGCGATTAGAGATGTAAGTAGGGCGAATAGCTTCGTGAGCCTCTTGAGCGCCTTTGGAAGTTGTATGGTAGTTGCGATGCTTGTAGTATTTGTCGCCGAGCGATTGTTTGATTTCGGAAGAAATAGTGCCGAGCGCGAGCGAAGAGAGGTTCACCGAGTCGGTACGCATATAAGTGATGTGTCCCGATTCGTAGAGTTTCTGCGCCACCATCATCGTTTGCGACACCGAGAATCCCAGTTTTCGAGAAGCTTCTTGTTGTAGCGTGGAAGTGGTAAAAGGCGGAGCCGGGCACCGGTTGACGGGCTTCACGGAGATGTCGCTGATGGCGAAATCGGCTTTAGCGAGGTCGTTGAGGAGCGCAGCGGCTTCATTGTGGTCGGCGATGCGTTTGCTCAGTTCGGCGTTAAGCACGTGATTGTCGTCGGTTTTGAACTCGGCAACGATACGGTAGTATTGTTCGCTTTTGAACGATTTTATTTCTTTTTCGCGTTCGACGATAAGTCGTACGGCAACGCTTTGTACACGTCCGGCAGAGAGAGAAGGCTTGATTTTCTTCCAGAGCACGGGCGAAAGTTCGAAGCCGACGATTCTGTCGAGCACGCGTCGCGCTTGTTGAGCGTTTACGCGGTCGATGTCGATGTCGCGCGGGTTTTCGATAGCGTTAAGGATAGCGTTTTTAGTGATTTCGTGAAAGACGATTCGCCGCGTTTTTTGGGGAGTAAGTCCGAGCACTTCGTAGAGGTGCCAGGCGATAGCCTCACCTTCGCGGTCTTCATCGGAAGCGAGCCATACCATATCGGCTTTCTTGGCTTCAGCTTTGAGGGTTTTTACGAGTTCTTTCTTGTCGGAGGGTATTTCGTAAATCGGCTTATAGTTGTCGTCGACGTCAATGCTGAATTCTTTCTTTTTCAAGTCGCGGATGTGGCCGTAACTTGAAAGTACTTCGTAGTCTTTACCCAGGAATTTGCCAATTGTTTTGGCTTTTGCCGGAGACTCCACGATTACTAAATTTTTTGGCATACCAACTATTGTTTACTTTGTTTTTGCGGCGCAAAATTAGGTAAAATTTTGGAAATAGGCAAAAAAGGTTATTTGTTAGAGGGTGCTTAGCACTGATAATGAGCAAAATCTATGTAATTTAGCTCATTGAGTCACGGGGCGTATGTGCCCACCTCGCCGCTCGCAGCAAGGTGGGGAAACCGAGTGCCGGGTAAGGGGTTAGAGTTTAGATGCGAAATCGGGTGTTATGACGTTTTCGCCGGAGCTGATGCTGTCGGCGGCAAAAGCCGTGGCGCGGTCGAGGATGCGTTTCCAAGCGTCGGTGCTGAGGCTGTTGACGTTGCTCGGCGCGGCGTCTTCTTTAAGTAGCCCGTAGACAATACCTGCGGCGAAAGATGCGTCTTTGCCGAGTCGGTTTTTTTCGCCGGTAGAGAGCGCGGCAGAAAGGTTTCCGCTCGGGACGTGCAGGTCGATGCGGTTGTTGCTGTCCATGAAAATGAAATTCGGGCAATAGAATAAGATGTGGTCATTGTAGACTTCGGAGGAATCGCTTTTGCCGAAAATTTTCTCCATGTCGGATTGCCGAGCGACGACGATGTCGGCGAGTTCGAGATTTTCGAGAATTGCCGGCATAACACGGGTTATACGGGGACAGAGTTGCGGCTGAAAGCCGGGGAGATATACGATAATGGCTTTTCGTTGTTGAGCGTAGTTAAGCAGTTCGAGGAGTCCGTTTCTTGGGCTGTCGTCGATAGCGAAGTAAGAGCCGAAGACCACGATGTCGCCTTCGTCGATACGAGGCCAGAGGACGTCGAACCGCGACGTCGGGTAGTTGACGTATTCCGAGTATCGTTCGTTTCCGTCGCTTGTTCGGAAAATAAGGGACACTTGCGATTGGCCTTCGGTGAAACGGTCGACCGACTTAGTCGACACACCGTTGCGGTTTAGGAACCCGACCACCATGTCGCCGACGCTGTCGGTGGCGCATTCGCTGACGAATTCGACGTCGATGCCGCAACGGCTGAGCGAAGCCGCCATGTTGGCGATACGTCCGCCGGTGAACGACGCGATGGGGCGTCCGTCGAGGTGTATGATGTCGAGCACGGATTGCCCGATTGCAATAACTTTATTCATTGTATGTACTTATTTATTATTTTCGCCGCGGCTTTTTTTGCCGAGGTATCCGCCGTGGTGGCGCATAGCGTACATTTCTTTGGTGAATCCGGTAGATTTCATCGTGCCGACGACGAGAACGTCGCCGATAACAGTCATTAGCGTTGTCGAAGTGGTTGGAGTAAGGCCGAGCGGGCACACTTCGTCGGCGGCACCGGTCCAGAGCATAACGTCGGCAGCGTGAGCGAGTTCGCTGTCGGGATTGCCGGTGATGACGATGATTTTGAGGTCGGGGTTCATGTTTCGCGCCAAGTCGACGAGTTCGATGATTTCGCGAGTTTTTCCGGAGTTTGAGAGCAGGAGCATGATGTCGTTAGGTTGCATCACGCCGAGGTCGCCATGTTGCGCCTCGCTGGGATGAAGAAAGACAGCGGGAATGCCCGTCGAAGAGAACGTGGTTGCGATGTTCATCGCAATTTGTCCGGCTTTTCCCATGCCGGAAGTGATGAGCTTGGCGCCGCCGTTCCAGACGTGTTCGACGATTAGGTTTATGGCGCTTTCGTAGCCCGAGGTGACGGGGATATTTGCCACGGCACGGCTTTCGGCGGCGAGGATGTCGCGCATGGTTTGTTTGATGTCTGTCATTGTGCTAATTTATTCTGAATCAGTAGGGTGGCTTTCTAAAAGGTTGTGGCCCTCGTAGGCGGTTATTGCGGCAATCCAGGCTTGCGAGAGTTGGACAGCCGAGCCGGTCGACGAGTCGATGCTGACCATAATGGTCGAACATTCGCTTTTTATTTGACCGTTGACGGTGTTGACGATGCGTTGATGTAGTTTGAAACTCTTGTTGAAAATAGCTTCGACGCGAGTAACTACCGAAACGGGTTCGCCGAAATAGATGGGGGCGATGAAGTTGCAGTTTACGTTGGCGACAACGACGTCGATTTTGTCCCAGTCGACCAAGCCGTGCTTAATCGTTGTGAAATAAGCTGATTTGCCCAGGTCGTAGTAGGAGAAATAGACGGAATTGTTGACGTGGTTTAGCACGTCGATGTCGTTGAAGCGCATTTGTACCGGGATTGAGTGACGGAACGCCGGCGCGTCGTTTTTGCATAAAGATTTGTTGTCAGTCATAATTTTAACCTCCTAAGAGAAAGTAATGTCGTCGATAATGTCGGCACCGGTAGCATCGTTTAGTCGGCGGACGAGTGCTGAACGGTTCATCATCAGTTCGTTGCGAAGGGTTGCGGAACGGATGATGACGTGAAGCACGCGTCGCGCCACGTATCGACGAACGGTTTGCCGATTAATGTAAGGACCGACGACTTCGCCCCAAAGCGCTTCAAGTCGACGTGCGTTGATGTTGTCGTCGAGTTTTGCGGGGTCGAGGAATTCGTTAAGAATTTCTCCGATGCTTTTGGGCTCGGTCGCTTTCATTGTTTCTCGTTTGAGTGCAAATTTACACTTTTATTGGCAAAATTACTCTGTTCGGGGGAGAAAAAATGCGTAAACGACAATTTTAGGTAAGAGTGGAGAGGTAAGAGGTGAGAGGTAAGGGGTAAGAGTGGAGAGAGAAAACAAAAACGGAACCGCTGAGCGATTCCGTTATGCGCTTCAAGATGGACTTGAACCAACGACCCCATGATTAACAGTCATGTGCTCTAACCAACTGAGCTATTGAAGCAAATAATAAGCGCTTCAGGATGGGCTTGAACCAACGACCCCATGATTAACAGTCATGTGCTCTAACCAACTGAGCTACTGAAGCGGGTGCTTTTGTTTTTTGCGATGCAAAGTTAAAACGAAAAATCAATATATGCAAAATAAAAGGTAAATTTTTTCGCGAAAAAATGTAAAAGACTGTGGTATAAAAGGTTAATCGGCAGCTGCGCTGCGTGGAATTGCCGGACGGGTGCGACCGTGTAGACGATGATGATTTGACTTGCAAAGTCTCCGACTTAGCATTGCCAATGAGCAAAATCTATACAATTTAGCTCATTGGGTTGATTGTCAGCGGCTTCCCCATCTAGCCGCAAGCGGCAAGATGGGGTTACCCGAATTCCGCAAGCTCTTCGAGCTAGCATCTTGACGGTGTCGAGTTACCCGTTCTACGCACGCCTTTCGCAAGCGGCAAGATGGGGATACCGAGGATTCCGTACGCATCAGTGTTCTCGCGCTGACCATTGTACCATATTTCCCAGGGCAGTTCCATCTCTGTTACTGCACGTTTGGTGTCCTCGGGCTTGTCCCATACGGCCATTCCCAGCACCTTGAGGCCCTTGTCCTTGTAGGCGGCGTAAATCTCCTTGAGGTTGGGCATTTCGCGACGGCAGGGGCCGCACCATGATGCCCAGAAGTCAACGAGGACGGGCGAGCCTTTGCCTACTATATCGCTGAGTTTGTGGGTCTTGCCCTCGTATGTCACCTCTGTGTCCACGAACATAGAGCCTACCTGAGTGGCTTTAAGAGCCTCGTTGTTGCGGATGATTGACTGCACGCGCTTTGACTCCTTGAACGAGGGGTTCTGCTCCAGGAAGGCATCGAACTGCGCGGGCTCCATCTCGTAAGCCTGGCCGAGGAAGATGTTCAGGCCCAGTACATTATCCAGGTTTGCACGCATCATGCTGTCGCTGAGGGCCATGTATTTTTCGTATATGGCCTTTTGGGTTGCCTCGTCGGTAGTGGCACGAAGGCAGCCACGAGCTCGCGCTCCTTGGCGGCGAAACCGGCATTGGCGGCATTCAGGGCACCGCCTTTGGCCTCGTTTGTCTTGACATCCAGTACTACCTCGGCGTCCGGTTCCACGAAGAACACGCCGGTGCGCTTGCCGTCCAGCATCATACGCGCGGCGATGGCCTTGTCCAGTTTGCCGGTGAACACGGCCTTGTTGTCCGCTACCAGCACAGAGTCTATGTTCTCGCCGGTGTCATAGTTGCTGAGGTATGCCATTGCGCCTTCCTCGTCCTCACTGAGCGGTACCACCACCTTGTATGTTCCGGCCATTGCCGCCGATACAGCGAGCACGGCTGTGCCTGCTACAAATAATTTTCTGTAATTAATTGTGTTGCTTATTTTGTCGATTATCATTCAAATACTACCATTGTCCAGTACTTAAGATTGGGGACCTTGAGGGTCACCACGCGTCCCGACTGCGTGAACTGCAGGTCTACGGGCGCTCCGCCGTGAAAGTCGGGCGATGCTGCCCACACTCTGTTTACGCGGACATCCGAGTCTATGTGCAGCTCAATATTGTCTACGTACGGGGGCTCGGGACGGTCTCCGTTTAGGTCTCGCCACGACAGGTCGTTGACGTTCATGAAGTTGAGCAGGTGGAATACGCGCTTGCCGCTGTCGGCCTCACGGGCAAGGATGTTTATGCGGCGCGGCCTCGGTCCCTGGCGGTATGTCCACTGCGAGATTTTGTTGGTGGGGCTTGCGATTGTCACTTCACGCTCCACCTTGTTGTCGAACAGCTTGCACTCGTAGATAAGGTTCTCGTATGCGGTGATAAAGTCGTAATAATGCGTGATGGCATCCATGAGTTTCTCGCCGATACGGAGGTTGGTGTTGGGGAAGTACTCGTTGCAGAGCATATTTCCGCCGGTGCCGAGCTCCAGGTGGCATCCGCCGAGGGCGAACATGCATGCGTCGGTGAGCAGCACACCGGGGGCGTTGAATTCCTTGCCGGGGTTGTTGCGGCCGAAGTCGTAGTTCATGTAGCAAGCGAAAATCGTCTTGAGGGTGTTGCCCGAGCGGTTGTTGTTGTCGAAGATGTTCCAGTACAGCTTGTGGAAAGTGCGCTCTCCGTTCCACATCTCGGTATAGCATGCGTCCACGGCACCGGACTTGGCGATACGGTCACCGCCGAAGTCACCCACAGCATTCATTATCAGCGACTTGTTGGGGAATCGGCTCTTCATTTTCTGCAGGAAGGGGGCGTATCCGTCTCGCTCGTCCACCACATTGCTCCAGTAGTCGTAGTGCGTGCAGCGATAGCCCAGCTGGTCTACCTGATAGCCGTCAAAGCCGAGGTTGTCGTACACTTCCCCCACCCTGTCGGCCATGTAGTTCTGCCATTCGGCGTTTCCGGGGTTGGTGAGGTCGATGTTGCTCTTCCAGCCGATGTCCAGCAGCGGGTGATAGTCCTTGCCGTCATGCCCGGGGCGAGTGAACATGTACCACTCCTCGCGGACACCGTCGGCGGCGGCACCGTCCTGACCCAAAGCGCCATAGCACAGATTATAGAAGAGCGTCTTCATGTTGTACCCGTGCATGGTGTCTATGAACGTGCGCACCACATTCTTGCTGATGGCGCGGTTGGAGATGTCTGTGTACTGCTCTGCCGGGCTGTAGGGGCGGTGATGGCGCCAGTGCCAGTCCTGGAACTGTACCACGTTGATATGTCGGCGGTTAAGGAACGCCACGTCACCGGGGATATACTGCTCCTTGCCGGGCTCGAACCATGCCGTGTATCCGTTTCGGGGGAAGCGTGTCCAGCTGCTACTGACGTCCACGCCGATGGTCGCGATAATATTCTCGGTGTCTCCCTCTCGGGTGTAAACGTCCACCATGTAGCCCTTGAAGTCGTCTGTGGGCGGCGTCCACTCCCACCATTCCTGCTGCAGGGGATGCTCGGCGAGGACGTCGGCGTGATGGCGATAGCGCACCATGGCATCGGGATAGTCGGCGAATTTGGCGAACTGAATCCACACTTTCTCACCGGGGGCGTACACGGCGCGGTCTGTCCACAGGTCGGCATTATGAATCCACACCTGCGACTTTACCTTTGCCGCGGGGCGTGTTACCGTACCGTCCGACGGTACCGACCACTGCTCGTTACCATTGACACCAACACATCTGTCACCGTTAGGCGAGATGCGCGAGGCGTTGACATTGTCCCAGTTTCCGCCGCCCTTGGTGAGGATGAAGTATCCGTTGCCGGAGACATTGACTGTACCCGAGGATATGCCGTTGCCCACGGACTTGAGGCCGGTGAGGGCGACGGGGCTCCAGCCGTTGTCGTTGTTCACATTTCCCATGGCGCTGATTTCTGCGCGGCGGAAGGACACGCTGTTGCTGTTGAGGTCCACGGTGATGGTCCATGCGCCCTCGGCGTCGGTGGTGAAGCTGTCGTGGCTGTCGGCGTTAAAGTCTGCGAGACCGAACGTTGCGTTCTCTTTCACCGCCACATGCTTGGCATCGGACGGGCCTATGCGGTTGTCGTACCATCCGTCGCTTGCGAATGCGCGGCAGAATCCGAAATACGAGGTACCGCCACCGAAAGCCACCGTGGCCATGAAGCGTCCCTCGCCGACCGGAGTCATGCGGATGCCCTGATTCTTATTGAATCCCGTGGTGCGGCTATGGCCGATGAACAGCAGGCTGTGCGAAAACACCACCGTGCGCCGCGACAGATTCACGTGCACGTCGTAGTAGCCGCCCTCGTTTACGCGGAACTTATAGTCGCGGGAGTTGTCGCCGTTAAAGTCTGTGAGGCCATAGGCACGACCGAGTGTTATGCCGTTCTGATAGCCCTCGGAGCACACAAGGCCGGGAGTCCACGATGCCTTGTCGAACAGGAACTTCACCTCGCCGGGATTGAGCCAGCCGTTCCAGACGTACTCCTCCTCGTCGGTGTCCATCTTCTGCATGGCGGGGAAATTCTTGACGTTCCAGCCCCAGTTCTCGCCACATATATATAAATCTGCGTTTGCCGCGGGGACCATTGCCATTACCGCCGCAAATATAAGTGTAAGTCTCTTGAAAATACTCATAATCATTGGTTTACAAACGTCATTTTACGGCTATCTTTGTCAGCTTGTCACCCACGGCGACGATATACACACCGGGAGCCACACGCGTCTGCGGGGTGCTGCCCAACTTCACTCCGGCGATATTGTACACCGCCACGGGTGCATTGCCGTGCCCTGTTACCGTTATCACGCCGTTTGCCGCGGACACTGTTGCGTTATGGCCGTCCGCGTCTGTGCCGACAGCGTCAATGCCATCTGTCTGCTCGAGTACTCCGGACACACTCGGCGTGCCGGGATAAAGCACTCCGCCCCACTCTGAGGCGTTGGCGAGGTGTGCCTTGATGAAATACCTGCCTTCCTGAGCGACAACGAAATACCCGCCGTCATTGTCGTACGGCACAATAGCCTCCGTGCTACCGCCGTTCAGCGGCACATCGCCGACGGGGCTGAAACAACCGGCCGACCAGTCGCGCAGGTTTCCGCTAAGGTGATAGCGTCCCGGCTCCAGCTGCACCTCGCCCTCGAAGTCGCCCTCGCCGATGCGTGGCAGTTCCTTGCTGCCGGAGGCACCGGTACCGATATACAGCTGCTGAGGGATGCGCCCGAACCATGCCTGCGAGGCGTTATGGTCGTAGGCAACCATCATCAGCCCGGGATTGGCCCTGAAGGCACCGCGCAGGTCGGGAGCGGCGGCACGGCTGACGCTGAGGCGATCGCCACTCTCGGAGAATGTTATCTTGAGAGTATAAAGACCCGACGCTGTTACGCGGAACTTGTGGTCGGACACGCCGTTGTTGCCTGTGTTGTAGCGGATTACATGGTCGCCGTCCGTAAGCTCCTCATTGGATGCTGCGGCATTCCAGCACGGTGTCCATTTGCCCCGCAACTGCAGAATCTTGAAGTCGCGAACCTCATCGGCACTGCCATACAGCATGCCCGTCCACTCCATCCCGAAGACCGGCTCGGCATTAGCGTTGTCCCAGCCGTTACGGGTTGCCGTCCCGCACAGATAAAAGTACGGATACTCGAACCGCGCCGTGTGCTCGTTCACGTTTACCGTTATGCGCACGTATGCATCGGCGGCGAGACGGAACTTATTGTCTGCCACGCCATTTTTTGCGGTATAGTAGTTAAGCTTATGCACGCACGAGCCGCTGACCACCGTACCGGCATTTTCCGGCACCCATGCGTCCCACGTCCCTACATTGCCTATAAACTTGAATTCCTTGCCTCCGGACAGAAAGCCTTCCCACGTCCACATGCCATTTCCGGCATCGTCGAAAAGCTCCGGAATGTCACGGTTCCAGCCCGCCTCGCAAGCATCGCCCACCAGGCCGACATCGCCGTACGCGCCCGTGCATACCGAGCCCGACAGCAGCGCCGCCAAAACCATGCCCTTAACACTGTTTCTCATTGATTATAATTTACTAAATAATAAAATAAAAACAACTAAATAATAAAATAATAAAATAAAAACAAAGATACGCCATTTCCCCTAGAAAAACAAACCCATCGCAAAAAACATGCGCGGAGAGTGTGTGGCGCATGGTCTAAAAATCTAGCTTGATGTGTTCAACAAAATAAGACATGGGCGGACTTTAACCCCACATAGTCCTTCTGACTATTAACCGAGAAAGGTCACCGCCCTGTCTTTATTTTTTTTCAAATTTATACATTATAAGTTAACAATCAAATACGGTGCAAAGATAAAAGTTAACCGAATTCCGCAAGCTCTTCGAGCTAGCATCTTGGCGCTAACCCGATTAATTCCGCACGGCTATTCGGTCGCACCGAGGTGCGACATTGAGAGGCGCCTGCGGCGCGGTTAAGAGGCATCTTCGATGCGGTTATGCGGCAGCTGCGCTGCGTGGAATTGCCGGACGGTGGGATGCTCGGCGGTGCCAGAGGATGATGAGTGCGGCGCAGGCGGCAAGGCTCAGCAATGGGAGGATGGGTATTGAGTCGGCAGCAGTACCGGGAATGAGATTCTGCTCGTCGACGTGGAATGCTTGGAGCAGGGCTGCGACAGCGTTGTTTGCGGCGTGTCCGATGACGGGAACCCAAATGTTTCGGCTATAGATGAGCGCGTATCCGAGCACAGCGCCGATGACGGTTCGTGGGATTATGCCGTAGAATTGGAAGTGGAAAAAGCTGAAAATGAGAGCGGCAATCCAAACGGCGGCGTGCGGCGAACGAACGCGTTGAGCTATGAATCCTTGGAGCGCGCCGCGGAAGAAGAATTCTTCGCCGATTCCGGTCAAAATGCACATTGCGAAGATTGTGATTGCGAACCCGGGCATGGCGTGCGAGGAGAGTAAAGAATCGGTGACTGCTCGTGCGCTTTCTTCGGCGTTTTTGAGAGCTTGCTCGATGCCGGATAGGCATTCGGGGAGTGCGATTGCTTCGTTGAGCGCCACGAGGTAGTTGACGAGCGGAATCGAGGCGACGTAGACGGCGGTCATGAGCGCTATGTCGACCATTGGAGGTCTTCGGTCGATGGCGAGGAAGCGCCAAGGCTTGGCTGTATAGATGCAGACAGCGACCACAGCGGGCATTGCAAAAGTGAGCACGTTTTGGGCGATGATGCTGATTTGCAGAGCGGGAATAGTGTCGAGTCGGTCAATGACAAGCCCGGTCAGGAGCGCTGTAATCAGCAGCCCACCGACGAATAGCAGCATGAGGCTTGTCAGCGCTCGCCCGATTGGGAATTTTTGGGGTAAGTTGTTCATTCGATGAGTTTTAAGAATTCGTCTTCGTTGATGATTTTGATGCCCAAGTCGGTTGCTTTTTGGAGTTTTGCGGGACCCATATTTTCGCCGGCGAGGACGTAGTCGGTTTTGCGGGAGATAGACGAGACGTTTTTTCCGCCGTTTTGCTCGATGAGTTTTTTGTAGTCGTCGCGGGAATGGTGTTGGAACACGCCGCTGATGACGATGCTTTTGCCTTTGAGCCGGTCGGAAACGGCAGCGCGAGCCTCTTGGCTGATAGCCATTTGTAGGCCGGCGGCGCGGAGTCGCTCGACGATTTGTCGGTTGTCGGGGTCGCTGAAGAAAGCGATTACGTTTTCGGCGATAACGTTACCGATTTCGTCGATAGAGGTAAGCGTTTCTAAGTCGGCGTTCATGAGACGGTCGATGTCGACCATTGCGAAAGCGATTTTTTTGGCGACGGTTTCGCCGACGTTAGGAATAGAAAGGGCGAAAACGACGCGTTCGAAAGGCACTTGCTTGGAAGCGTTGATGCCGCGCATGATGCGACGCGATGTTAGTTCGCCGATGCGACCGACAATCTCGAGGCGGTCTTCGGTTAGGTCGTAGATGTCGGCGATGTTTTTGACGAGCCCGACGGCGAAAAGTTGTTCGGCAGTTTCTTCGCCGATTCCGTCGATGTTCATCATCTTGCGGCTCACGAAATGCTCGATACGACCGGTGATTTGCGGACGGCAACCGTTGCGGTTGGGGCATACCCAAGCGGCTTCGCCTTCGGCGCGAACCAGCGGAGTGCCGCAGACCGGGCAGTGGGTAACGAATTCGACGGGTTGGCTGTCGGGGCGGCGTTTGGAGATGTCGACTCCGACGATTTTCGGGATTATTTCGCCACCTTTTTCGACATAAAGGTAGTCGTCTTGGTGGATGTCTAACTGCTTGAGGATGTCGGCGTTGTGGAGCGATGCACGCTTGACGATTGTACCGCTGAGCAGAACCGGCTCGAGGTTGGCAACCGGGGTAATAACGCCCATTCGTCCGGTTTCGAAGGAGACGAATCGCAACTTCGTGAGCGCGCGCTCGGCTTGGAATTTGTAGGCTATAGCCCAGCGAGGCGACTTAGCGGTTGTTCCGAGAGTTCGCTGGTCGGCGTAGCTGTTGATTTTGAAAACGAGGCCGTCGGTAGCCACTTCGAGGTGCTTACGCTCGGTGTCCCAGTAGTCGATAAAAGCCTTAACCTCGTCGATTGAATGAAGGATTTTGGCGTTGTCAGACACTTTGAATCCCCAACGTTTTAAAGCCTGAAGGCTATCCCAATGGTTGTCGAAGGGCAGGTTGTCGCCGACGAGGAAGTAGAAGTAAGCGTCGAGGTTTCGTCGCGCCACTTCTGCGGGATTTAGCGTTTTGAGCGTGCCGGCAGCGGCGTTTCGCGGGTTTGCGAGCAGCGGCTCTTCGTTGTAAGCGCGTTCGCGGTTAAGAGCGTCGAACGACTTCCAAGGCATAAGGATTTCGCCGCGCACTTCGAAAGAATCGGGCCAATCGGCGGGCTCGAGTTGTAGGGGTATGCTACGTATAGTCTTGACGTTAGTAGTCACGTCGTCGCCTTTTGTTCCGTCGCCGCGAGTGACAGCGCGGACGAGCCGTCCGCCTTCGTAGGTTAGGGAAATCGAGGTGCCG
>SFJG01000013.1 GCA_004555955.1 Bacteroidales bacterium
ACCGACAAAGCCGTGGTCGACAAAAAACACACTGTCAGCCGCAGGCCATCCGTCCGTGATAGAATTGCCCATAAGCACAACACTGCGACGACTTTTATCGAGTCTTGCAATCTCCGCATTAGATTCGGCATAACGACCCTTGTTCGCCCAATCACTTGCAAAACCACTTAAATTTCCGAGCATCATAATCAATAGAAAGGAAAATAGTTGTTTCATATTTCAACTTTTATTAGTTACTACTTATAGTGTAAATATATTCTTAATTGCATAAAGAGGATAAACAATGATATCATCGTAGGCTGAGAAATTTTCCAACGACGTTCGTATGCCTTTCGGGATGCCCTTAGCCTCCAAAAATAAACGCATACTCTGCATCGAACCCTTTGAGCCTGATTTTACTTCGATTGGGAAAATCCGATTGCCTAATTGCACAACATAATCGACTTCCGCATTGCTTCCTGATTTCTCACGATGCCAACAGTATAGAGGATAAGGGCTAAAGCAAGAAGCAGACTTTATCAACTCAGTTCCAATAAAAGTTTCTGCAATTGCGCCTCTGTTTACAACTTGCATATCATCGGAAGACAAAATACTTGAAATCTCAAGGTTTAGAATCCGTTGAAGGAGCCCTGTATCGAGCATAATCATTCGCCGATATTTCTCGTTGATTTCAGCGCCAAGAGGTATTCCGTTGGCTGAAGAATGCGTAACAGGATAGACAAGCCCTGCCAATATGAGAGTTTCAACTGCTGTTTTTATTTGTATAGTTGAAGCATCTGTGTCAACACGATTGTAAACGAACTTACCCAAACCTTGCTCTGCAATCGAACGGAACGTAGCATCAATACGCGTTGACGGCACCTTTTTTCTATATTTTGCAAAATCGTCACGAAACGACAATACCAATTCACTGAGAATATTCTGACACTCGATCATGTTTCCATCCTCGCAATAATTAGCCACCACGGCAGGCATACCGCCAATAACCAGAAAAACACGGAGCAAACGGAGCGCCTGTTCATGCAGCGGCATCGGCAAGGGTTTGTCGGGCGATGAAGCATCTATCATTAACGACAAAGCCTCATTACCGGTTGCCCATAAATACTCCTCAAATGAGAACGGATACATAAAGATACTTCTGATTCTACCGACTCCGTATGAAGGAAGCGTCTCTAAAGCGAACTCCAAAAGCGAACCTGCTGCTATCAGATGGAGTTCCGGAAATTTCTCATAGAAATAGCGGAGGCGATTAATTGCAGCCGGACACGACTGTATCTCATCAAAAAACAGCAGTGTCTCGCCCGCCTCGATTGGCGTACCCAGCAAAACTGATAATATACGACAAATCTCTTGTGGCGAATAACTGCCGTCAAAGAGATAATGCACATCTTGGCGCTCGTTGAAATCTACCAAAACGAAATGCTTAAACTTCTCTCCTAAATGCTTAACAGCAGAGGTTTTGCCCACCTGCCTTGCTCCTCTGAGAAGCAATGGTTTGCGCTTTTTAGAAGTCGCCCAGCTTTCCAATTCGCTGTCAATTTTTCGCTTATAATATCTCTCCATACTATAACAAATTGTTATTCAAGCACAAATATACGAATAACAAATTAATTGGCATCTAAAAATAAGCAAAAACAACTTTTTTGGCACCTAAAAAGCACGCAAAATCGTTTTTTTTGGCACCTAAAACTCGCTGGAGAAATAGAACTTTATCTTGGGAAAATCTGTCTGCGCCATTTGGAGGACATATCCGGAATCGGCAAGGAACACGTCGCGACCGTCTTTGTCGACTGCCATAAACTGATGTTTGCGCTTTTTGAATGACTCAAGTGCTTGAGCATCGTCGCTGTCAATCCAACATGCTTTATACAGACTTATCGGCTCCCAACGGCACTGCGCTCCGTATTCGTGGAGAAGACGATATTGAATGACTTCGAATTGAAGTTGTCCGACTGTACCGATAATTTTGCGACCGTTAAACTGATTGGTAAACAGTTGAGCCACGCCTTCGTCCATCAATTGTTCAATGCCTTTATTGAGCTGCTTGGTCTTCATCGGGTCGGTGTTTTCGATATACTTGAACATTTCGGGCGAGAAACTGGGAAGCCCCTTATAGTGAAGTTCTTCGCCTGAAGTCAGCGTATCGCCAATCTTGAAGTTGCCTGTATCGGGGATACCGATAATGTCGCCGGGATAGGCTTCGTCGACCACCGATTTCTTTTGAGCCATAAATGCAGTAGGCGCAGCAAAGCGCATAAGTTTGCCGCTACGGACATGCTTATAGTTGACGTTGCGCTCAAACACGCCTGAACATACTTTGACGAAAGCGATGCAACTGCGATGGTTCGGGTCCATATTTGCGTGAATTTTAAACACGAAGCCGGAGAATGTCGGCTCGTTTGGCTTAACGATGCGCTCAATGGCTTGTACCGGTTTCGGCGATGGTGCTATTTTGACAAAGCAGTCGAGCAATTCTTTGACGCCGAACGTGTTTAATGCCGAACCGAAGAACACAGGAGCAACTTCGGCGCGAAGATAACTGTCGACATCGAATTCGGGATAGACGCCTTCGATAAGTTCCAAATCTTCGCGAAGTTTGGCGGCATCATCGGCACCAACGTTTTCGTCGATTGCCGGGTCGTTGATGTCAGAGATTTCGACGCGTTCGGTGACGCGTTGCTTGTTAGGCGTAAACAGGTCGAGACCATGCTCATAGATATTGTAAACGCCTTTGAATTTGGCACCGATATTGATTGGCCAACTCAATGGACGCACTTTGATTTTCAGCTCGCTTTCGAGTTCGTCGAGGATGTCGAACGGGTCGCGACCCTCTCTATCAAGCTTATTGACGAAGATAATCACCGGTGTGTTGCGCATACGACACACTTCCATCAGTTTGCGAGTCTGCTGCTCAACACCTTTTGCAACGTCGACAACAATGATTACACTATCGACAGCGGTAAGCGTTCGATAAGTGTCTTCGGCAAAGTCTTGGTGACCGGGGGTGTCGAGGATGTTAATTTTATAATCTCCGTAATTGAAACCCATAACCGAAGTTGCAACCGAGATGCCGCGTTGCTTCTCGATTTCCATCCAGTCGGACGTTGCTGTTTTTTTGATTTTATTTGATTTTACGGCACCGGCAACGTGAATAGCACCTCCGAAGAGCAAGAGTTTTTCGGTTAGAGTTGTTTTACCGGCATCCGGGTGACTAATGATTGCGAAAGTGCGACGTTTGCTGATTTCTTCTTCTAAGTTTGCCATATTATAAGTTGTCGTAATCTTCTTTATCGAAAAGTGGAGAAATTTTGTCTTTGTGATAATAGTGAGCGAGTGTCGACACAAATTTGGTGATTTGCGTCACAGCTTCGAGTGTTTGTTTCGAGATTTCTTTGTGTTGCATACGCAATAGCAAAATACCGTAAAGGGCATTGAAGCAGGTTTCAATCTCGCCGGATTTATTCTCGCCGGCACGCGCCCTCAGCTCAACGATAAACGGCAACGTGCGATAGAATTCGGCGCCGTAACCGGGATACTTGGTCGAGCGCAGAAGCATTGTGTGCAAATCAACGAGGTTGATAATTACGTTCTTGTTGATTTGCAGATGCCCGGTCTTCATAACGTCTTCGGCACGCATCATATCTATCAAATCGGCGAACCAATTGGTCAATTCTGCCGAGTTGTCGGCATCAACGCCATACGATGGTATAACATTGGCTTTGATTTTTTCGATATCGCAGTCGTTTGCTCTAATCAAATCTTCAATCTGCCACATGTAGAGCAAATATTCTGCAATGTTTTGTTTGCGCAGCTGTTCTGCCGTGAACATATGAACTAACCGAATTTACTGATTTTTCGAAGATTAGGCTCATTAAGAATCTTGATTCTTCGGCCGTCGACAACGATAATACGCTCGTTGACAAACGCCGACAGCGTACGAATCGCGTTAGACGTTGTCATATTCGAAAGATTTGCCAAATCTTCGCGCGACATATAGATGTTTAGGGTTTCGCCGTCGTCTTCATAGCCGTAGTTGTCAATGAGAAGCGCCAAAGCTTCAGCCAAGCGGCCTCTGATATGCTTTTGTGTAAGATTTACGATTTTCGTATCCGAACGTCCGAGGTTGTGCGACAATTCGTGGATAAAGAACCATGCCAACTGACGATTTCTATCAATCAACTCCGAAACGACCTTCATCGGGATAGCACCGACCTCCGATGCTTCCATCGCAATAGCACCCGAAACATACGGCTCGTTGGCGAAATATGCTCGATGCCCGAAATACTGTATGGGGCGAATCAAACGAATGATTTGCTGACGGCCACCTATTCCTTCTTTATATTTTTTTACTTTACCTTTGATAAGGCACCACATATATTCCGGAGTTTCTTTCTCGGCATAAATTATTTGATTGCGTTTGAAATTATGCAAAGTGAAATTTTCGAGCACAACGCGTTTGTCTTCAGACGACAGGGCGTTCCAAAGGCCGGATAAATCTTCCTTAATAACGGTTTCTAAGGCTTCTCTTGAAATCATTTTAATTACAATTGCTATACAAGTATGCTTTACAGCACAAAATTACATCATTTTAACCTAATAACAAAATTAGAGGTTAATTTTTTTGTTTAAAGCATATTGATTACCGGGAAGTGCGCGAACAATGCCACGAAATTCGAGGTCGATTAGTGTGCTTAGAATACGGTGAAACGGCATTCCGACATTACCTGCGAGAGCGTTTACGTTTACTGTTTCGCGTTCGCTGATAATGTCATAGATTTTTTGTTCTTCAGAGCTTAATTGCGGGAAAAGTTCGAGTTCGACCGGACCTTCTTTCTTCTTTTCCCAACCCATAGCGTCGATTACGTCGTCGACGGAGGTTATCAACGAAGCCACGTTCTTTTTTATCAGTTTATTGCAGCCTTCGGAATATTCATCACCTATCCTACCCGGGAAAGCGAAAACGTCGCGACCGTAATTAAGAGCCACGTTGGCGGTCACCAATGCACCGCCTTTGAAGGCTGATTCCATCACTATCGTACAATCAGCCATAGCCGCTATCAACCTATTGCGAGCAAGGAAATTCGACCGATGAACCTTAGTAGAAAACTTATACTCCGAAAGGATAGCGCCGCCTGAACGAACGATTTCGATGGCATCGCCGCGATGTGCAGCCGGATAGATGGTGTCGAGCCCATGAGCGACAACGGCTATCGTGGGAAGTCCGCAACTTAGAGCCGCACGGTGCGCCGTGATGTCGATGCCGTATGCCAATCCGCTAACGACAACGACGTCGTTTCCCACCTTATCTTTCAATCCGCCGACAAAACTTTTGCACAAATCCATGCCGTAGGCGGTAGAATGGCGTGTGCCGACTATGCTGACAATCTTTGCGCTGTTTAAGTCGCAGTTGCCGGCACTGTAAATCAACAACGGAGCGTCGGGAACAGTTTGGAATCGCGTAGGAAATGAGTCTTGACGATAATAGTGCATGCCGACGTGTTTGCGTTCCGATTCTTCGATGGTTATTTCCGCATCGATGAGCAACGCATCGCGATAGTCTTTCTTGAGCAAACGCGGAGTGAGTTGCGTCGTAGTCTGCAGTTCTTTCTCTGATATGCGGAAGAACTCCTCCTCCGAACCAACGATTGAAAGTATTTCATTGGCGATATCGATTGTAATACCTTTTATCGATGCAAAGGCTACTTGGTAAATCGTTGGCTTCATAATTCGGTCTACAAAAAGTCTTTAAAGATATCGGCAAGCAAGTCGCCGCGGTCGAGTTTGCCGTTTTCGAGGCATACGCAACTCACAACGGCTTTTACACATTGACGGCCGTTGTGTTTGAAAATGTCTTGATGGAAAATGAAACGCACGCCTTTACGCTCCAGCCAAAGACGGCTAAGAAACTCATCGTCGCTACGCAACGGCTCCTTATACTCAATCTCGACTTTGTTGAGCACGGGGATTATGCCTCGACGCTGCATCTCGGCGAAGGAGATTCCGTTTTCGGCGCAAAAGCGATGACGCGTGTGCTCAAGATAATGAAGATAGTTCGCATTATTGACTATTCCCTCCGAGTCGAGTTCGTAGTCGCGCACTTGCATCTGCAAAGTGTAAACATAATCCGCCATTATCCGATACGATTTAATGTCATTCTCAATTCGGTAAGACGCTCGAGCATACCTTCGATTTTGTCGAGCTTCAACATATTTGCGCCGTCCGACTTCGCCACAGCGGGATTAGGATGAGTCTCAACAAACAAGCCATCGGCACCGACTGCAATACCGGCACGAGCCATCGTCTCGATAAGGTGAGGCAGACCGCCGGTTACGCCCGCTGTTTGATTAGGCTGTTGAAGCGAGTGCGTAACGTCGAGAATGACGGGAGCATATTGACGCATCGTCGGAATCCCGCGAAAATCCACCACCAAGTCTTGATAGCCGAACGTTGTGCCGCGCTCGGTGATAGCGACATCCGTATTGCCGGAATCTATTACCTTCTGAACTGCAAATTTCATCGCCTCAGCCGACAAAAATTGACCCTTCTTGATGTTGACCATCTTACCCGTTCGCGCAGCGGCAATGAGCAATTCGGTCTGGCGACACAGAAAAGCCGGAATCTGAAGCACGTCGACGTATTGCGCGGCCAGCGCAGCCTCTTCGTTGGTATGGATGTCGGTTACAACCGGCACATTGAATTCCTTGCGAACTTTTGCCAATACCTCCAACGCTTTGACGTCGCCGATTCCGGTAAACGAGTCGATGCGCGACCGATTTGCCTTGCGATAACTGCCCTTAAAAACATAAGGAATGCCCAGTCGACGAGTTATTTCAGAGATATGTCCGGCAATGTCTATCGCCATCTGCTCGCCTTCGATGACGCACGGTCCGGCAAGGAGAAAGAAATTACCGTTTGCTGATGATTTTAATTGTTCTATCATAGTTTTGTCATTTGTATTTTTGAATGGACGGCTGCGCAAGCAAAGATGCCCGCAGTCTCTGTACGCAGACGGCTTTCGCCGAAAGTCACCGGCTGAAATCCGTTCGCCAACGAAAGTGCAACCTCTTCGGCGCTGAAATCGCCTTCAGGACCTATCATAACGAGCACATTGCCACCCGCCGCATATTCTTTGACGAAATTTTTACGCTCCGTGTCTTTATCGCAATACGCAATAAAGCGCTGCCCGTCGAAGCCCGACCGTATGACATCGGCAATCGGCGTAAGTTCGTCGATGACAGGCAACGTGGTTTTCAACGATTGTTTCATAGCCGATACGGCAATCTTTTGCAGACGGTCGACGCGGAGCACTTTGCGCTCGGAATACCGACATAGAATCGGCACAATCCTGTCGACACCCATTTCCACGCATTTTTCCACCATCCATTCGAGGCGGTCAGCGTTTTTGGTAGGCGCAATGGCTATAGTGATGTTGCAATTCCAATGCGGCGGAATAGTCAGTCGGTCGACGATTTCCACTTCGCACTTTTGCTTCGATGCCTCAACAATCTTGCACCGAAATAGGTTTCCTTTGCCGTCGACGACTTCTATAATGTCGCCGGGAACTAAGCGCAAAACGCGCACGCAATGTTGCGCCTCCTCCTCGGGGAGCAACATTGCGCACTCGATGTCGGGAGCATAAAAACGATGCATCTTTATGCTGTTCTACTTTGTTTGCTATCTTTGAAGACAAGCATAAACGATACGGCAACCACTAATGCGTAAGCCGCAAAGATAAACCACGGTGTCGACCATTCGCCGATTAATAGACTGGTCGTTTTACCATTAATAACAACTTCTTGCCATGAGCAATAGTGATTTACAACTTGTCCGGCAATCAACGTGCCGATTGTTGCACCCAAGCCGTTGGTCATCAACATAAACAAGCCTTGCGCGGATGCACGAACTTTTGCGTCACATTCTTGGTCGACAAACAAGCCGCCGGAGACATTAAAGAAGTCGAATGCCACACCGTAGACAAGGCAAGAAAGGATGAACAGAATCACGCCGGGGAATCCGGGGTCGCCGAGTCCCAAGAACCCGAATCGACCTACCCACGCAAACATGGCGATGAGCATAACCGTCTTGATGCCATAGCGTTTCAAGAAGAACGGAATGAGCAGGATGCAGAGGGCTTCCGCTACTTGCGAAATCGAAACCAAGAGCGTTGCATTGTTGGCTGCAAACGTATCGGCAAATTCGGAAAGGCCCTGGAAGTGAGTGAGGAACGGAGTGGCAAAACCGTTAGTAACTTGCAACGACATGCCGAGGAACATCGAGAAGATGAAGAACAGAGCCATTCTTTTAGTCTTGAAAAGACGGAATGCTGTAAAGCCCAGCGTTTCCCAGATTGATTGCGATTCCTTTGCCACGAGTTTGCATTGCGGCATTGTGAAGCAGTATGCAAAAAGCACAAGGCTCAAAACGCCCGAAACGAGGAATTGGAAATGAGTATATTGGAATTTCGCTGCGTTATCGCCTAACGTAAACCAAACATCGTCGGCAAACACTGCGCAGTTGACGAACCACATCGTGGCGATAAAGCCGACAGTGCCAAGAACGCGAATCGGCGGGAAATCTTTTACTGTGTCGTAGCCGTTTTCTTTCAGCATTACGAAAGCCGCCGTGTTCGACAACGCCAATGTTGGCATATAGAACGACACGCTGAAAGCATATACGGCGATAAACAAAGTTTTATCCGGGGTTGCAGAACCTTCGCCGAGCAAAAACAAGCCTACCATTCCGGCTCCCGCCAACAAGTGGCAGATGCCTAACAATCGCTGTGGCTGAATAAACTTATCGGCAATAATACCCATTATCGTAGGCATAAATATCGACACAATTCCTTGGATTGCGTAAAACCAGGCTATCTCGGCGCCCATACCGGCTTTGCCGAGATAATTCCCCATTGAGGTTAAATAAGCTCCCCATACAGCGAACTCAAGGAAGTTCATCGCTGCAATTCTCGATTTAAGATTTTTCATTTCTTTAGATTTTATGTTTTGTTTATTTTTGTTTTTTCAATTCGATTACTTTTTTTATTTCCAAAGCGCGCTCGTAGTTTTCGTTGTCGGCACATTTCTGCATCATTCGGCTGAGTTCCTCAATCGAATAGCGCTCCAACGGAAGTTCGACAATGTCAACGTCTTCTTCGTTGTCGCTGTCGTTCTCATTCTTCTTAAACTG
Organism: Bacteroidales bacterium; assembly: GCA_004555955.1. Taxonomy (GTDB): domain Bacteria; phylum Bacteroidota; class Bacteroidia; order Bacteroidales; family Muribaculaceae; genus Limisoma. The sequence goes on from SFJG01000013.1 coordinate 9,184, forward strand.
CTCGAGGACAACGCCGGTAGCATCGACCACGTCTGAAGAAGCGAAAATCGGTGCATGGCAACGCATCGCCAATGCCACGGCGTCGGACGTTCGTGAGTCGATAACCACTTCGCGGTTGTCGTTATACGTGTCGCGCATACATATTTCCGAATAGAAAATGCCGCGTTCAAATTTGTAAATCATTACGTTTTCTATCCGGATACCGAATGCTTTAAGCGACGAGATAAACATATCGTGGGCCAACGGACGCGGCATCTCTACATGCTTTAGCGCAACCAAAATCGACTGCGCTTCGGCTTGTCCGACGATTACAGGTATCGTTTTGTCACCCTCCGATTCGGTGAGTAGCAAAGCGTAGGCATCCGTCGTAACAGCATTTGCCGAAATGCCCGTCACCTTCATCCTGATTCTTTCGTTGTCGTTCATATTCCCCACTCTATTTTACCTTTTGACCGGTTATGACGCCGCTACCATAGCACAAATGCCCTGCCGCATCATAGATGACTGCGAACTGCCCCGGAGCAATCCCCTGCACCTTATTCTCAGACTCGATGACATACTCACGCTCGCCAAGCCACGTCAATTTTGCCTTGAAGAATTCGGGGCTGTGACGATTCTTGAACACGATATCCACCGGGTCGGTAATGCCTTGCCAGGGATTGCCCGAGATGAAGTGCATCTCGTCGATATGTATGGTTTTGCCGTACTGTTTGTCGGTTTCGTAACCGCGACTAACGTATATCACGTTGTCGTTAACGTTCTTCTTTACAACATACCACGGTCCGCCGCTCAAGCCCAAGCCCTTACGCTGACCGATGGTGTGAAACCAAAATCCGCGATGCTCGCCGATTTTTCTGCCGGTCTCGATTTCTATGATGTTGCCTCGCTTTTCGCCGAGATGACGACGGATGAAATCGTTATAGTTGATTTTACCCAAGAAGCAAATACCTTGACTGTCTTTACGTTGTGCGTTCGGCAAATGCGCCTCCAACGCAATGCGACGCACTTCGCTCTTAGGCAATTCGCCAATTGGGAACATAAGGTGCTGCAACTGCTCGCCGCTGATTTGCGCAAGGAAGTCGGTTTGGTCTTTCACGCGGTCGCACGCCGTAGCTAAATATTTCGTGCCGTCGATAAAGTCGGTGGTGGCATAGTGACCCGTTGCCGTCATTTCGAAAGCATTGCCCCATCGCTGCTCGAAAAAGCCGAACTTTATCATCTTATTGCACATCATATCCGGATTCGGAGTGAGTCCCATACGCACCGTGCGCAGAGCATATTCCATTACGTTGTCCCAATACTCCTGATGTAGCGAAACAACCTCGAGAGGCAATCCGTAGCGATGCGCTATTGCCGTACACATTTCAATATCTTCTTCGGCGGAGCAGTCGCCCTCGTCGTTGTCCATACCGATGCGGATATAGAACAGCGTCAAATCGTGACCCTGCTCAACCAAACGGTGGACGACGACGGCGCTATCAACGCCTCCCGATATCAATACTGCTATTCTCATTATATCGTGGTCAATTCGTTCAAATTATTCTTATTGGCAATGTAGAGCGTCAACAGATAGTCGACCGACACCTTGCCCGGTCCCGCTAAGACGATGAAGAAAAACAACCCCATAAACATCAGCGGAACATATCCTAACGGCATACTCGCAAAAACTACCGATTGCGACGCATCATTGCACAACATTTCCGACATTTCGCCCTGAAACAACACAGCCTCGGCGATTATCATCGAAATCATCGGCGGAACTGCCGCCAAGCGCGTAAAAAAGCCGAATACTATCAAAATCGGGAAAACCAACTCGACAATAATCATCAACGTCAGTACGGTAGCACTCGACATACCCCAAATTTCAGGAAAAACCGTCACAAAATAGTCGTAGTCGACCATCTGGCGAATGCCGAACTGCAAGAACAGCAGTCCTGCAAACAGCCGCATAAACAACCGCGCCAAATTACCGTATGAACGATACGCGCCGATGATAAACAATTTTCTGAGCTTACGATTCATTTCCGATTCCAAATTACAATTAAACGCCCATAGCATTAGCCAGTCGCGCCATAATGGTCAGCAACTGCTCATCCGTAGGAAATTTTGTTACAATCTTGCGCGCCTTGTCGAGCACATAGACCGCCGGAACAACACGCGTATCAAACATAGCGTCGACATTCGACACCTCAGCGACATACCAATTAGGCTCATCACCCGAACGGCTCGACATCGACTTGTCATATACCGAAATGATGCTCACAGCCCCCTTTTCAACCAAGCGCTGTGTTGCCAAGTCTGCACTCAAACGGATCTTCAAAAAGTTCGTATCGAAATTACCTTCCACATTGACAATCAAGATGATACAATCCGAAGTCAAGTCTTCGATTTCCACTTGACGGTCGCCACTGCGAAGCGTCAGTCCGCCTACGGTTGCGCCCTTGCGAGAATTTTTCAGTGCGCTCACTCGTTGCCCGATAACACGGCGACGCTGAGCATCGACATTCTTGCATTTCTCCAATTCCGCACCGAAAATCTGATAGACATCATCGCTGCAATACTGCGAGCGCGGGTCGTAGACCAACACCTCAAGAGCATCCAACAGCAATTGCAAGTTGCTCGAATTCTTCTGAATACGATTGACAAACTTCGCCACAGCCTTTTCCACCTCAGGCACGTCGGCGACAGCAAACATCGACAAATAGTCGGTAAAAGCATCGACGAAAGCCTGACGGTCGGTAATCGCCGTCTTTTCCAAATCGACTTTATCCCACAGATGTTCAACCATATAATCTGCACGCAGATTCGGCTTGGTCAACTTATCCGGCACCTCCGGGTATTCCATCAATCGCGTCGCATTTTGGCTCATCGCCAACAACGGCAACAACGATAGTATTACGAATAGAGTTAATTTAAGTGCATTCCTTTTCATAATTGCAAATGTACAGCAAATCACGCGAACAAACAAACCAAATACCGCATTTTCTTATCCTGTTTTCACAATTGTTTTCACAATTATGTCAACCAATGTCAAACTAATAATTCATATTCGCAAATCACGACGCTTAGATTTCATATCTACATAAAAAAAGAATATTTATCTCACGACAAATATCCTTCCTACCTTAAAATCTAATACCATGAAAAACTGATGCAAAGGTACAAAAATATGTTATACAACATAATTATTTGGCAAGTATTTTTCTTGTGTTAACTTTATTTAACTTCGCCGTACGCGAATTTTGCTCATTATGGAAATTAAATTTGCGATATCAACTCAGGAATATAGGGGATTTCAGAGGGAATTGACCGACTGAATTGATTTTTTATTAATCTCTGCAACGAAAACGTATAGAAATTAATCTAATTAGGTTAAGGTGAAACGTACCAAAAACACACGCAAGCGCGTCTACCCCAAGACGCGCTATTTATTTACTAATCAACTCGTTAATTTATCAATACAACGCAGAAATGATTCTGGCTTTTTCGTTATAGGCTTTGCGCGGAATAAAGCGTATGGTCTCCCAACTGACGCCGAGCACGAAGGAATGAACGCAACGATTTACACTAATATTGTTCTTCCAAATCGTTGTAAAAGAATTGCGATAGCCGATGCGCAATGCTGAAGCGCCTAAATGAAGGTCGGCGCATATGAAATTGTCCATATCGAAGCGGTTTGCCCACCAGCCGAAGTTGACGGCGTCGCGGTAGTTGCCCAAATAGATTTCGTAGAACGACTGGTCGTAGTCGGGTAAATAGTAGCACCCGACAACTGGAATCGACGGCTGATAGCGCGCCGTGACGGGCAACTTACCCACCTTGAACCGATAGGCAGCCATTGCTGTTGCACCGACGTTGAGATATACTTGCGGCGAACATACGTTGTTGGAATTGCGCGGATTATAGTTAATTCCGCCTTGGAAAGCTAATCCGGGTCCTAAAAAAATATCCAAATTCTCGACACCTACATTATGCCAACGATGCTGCATCGACCAATCGATGTCGACGAGCAGAAAGTGCATCGTATTATTGCCGACAAGGTTATCGATATTATCGTAACCAAAGGTTGTTTTGACTTGATTCACCCAGGTTTGAGGGCGGAATCGCGTAGCACGCAAATGCTCATAAGCGACGGCAATGTGAGCTCCTTGGTAGCGAATCGGACTGAGGTAGGTATCTAAGTTTCGGGTCGAGCCGAGGTTGATGGTCACGGCGTTGCTCGTCGAGCGCACCACGGCAGTGCTGTCGGGTTCGGCGGCAGCGAGCCTCATCGATGCGCACATAGCTATGGCTAACACACAGATTCGCAACAGATTATGCAATCGATTAAATTTCATCTTCGAAAAGGCGCATCTGACCGGTAAGTTCGTCGCGCACATCGTTTTGGTTAATTATATCGTCGCTTTTAACAACTTTGGCAGGCTCGATGTCGACTTCCGGAACGGCTTCTACTTCTTCTTCGGGCACTTCGCGCGGCTCTATTTCTTCAATATTGCCGACCGTGTAGGTTGTCAAGCGCTTTCCTTTTGCCTTAAAACTTTTCTCGCCGATATAATCTACTGCGTCGACCACGAGAGGTTCGCGGAACTCGTCGACGCCACCGAAGACAACTCGGAATCGCGGATATTTCTTATCGGAGATTAACAGCAGTTGCGAGTCGGCATTTTCACCTATAAACGATTGCTTCTTGGCGGTTGCTTCGAAAGCGAAACGCTTGATGTAGGGATAACCTTGGTCGGCATCGTTGAGCACGGCAGTCCACACCACTTTGGGGCGGAATTTTTCGATAAACAAAATGTTGTCTTCGTAGTGGTTTGTCGCGTCGAATGTCGACGTGTAGAATTGACCGTTTTTCAACACAACGAGCACCAGGTCGTTGCCGAAGAATTCGCCGAGCGAGAATCCGCGGCCGTCATAATTGAGGCGTAGCACATCGGGGTCGAACCACACTTCGCGTCCGCCGAGCGTCGACGTTCCGCGCTCTTTGAGCGAAATACGATGCACATCGTTGCGGGTAACGAGGTTGCCGATTGCGCCCTTGCCTTTGACTGCGATGTCGGCGAAGTCGACGTCGAACTGCAATTTTTTCAAACGCGGCTTTTCTTTTAGTGTTACGCGCAGGATTTCAGCCTCGCCGTTGGGATTTGCCGAAAACCACCAAATTTTAGACCCCTTCGTACCTCGAGTCATATCGTATTCGCGGTCGCGCGTCAGGCTCGTCACAGCAAAGCGTTTCATCAGCACCGGACCGCCTTTACCGTCCTGATAAACGAGGTTATAAATGGTGCGCAAATCGTTGCGCTTAAACACGTTCAAGTAGAGTATATTCTTGCCCACATAGACCTTGTCGGCTACTTTAACGATTTTGTATTTACCATCCTTGAAGAAGATGATAATATCGTCGATGTCGGAGCAGTTGCAAACGAATTCGTCCTTCTTCATGCCCGTGCCGATAAAGCCGTCTTCGCGATTGATATAGAGCTTTTCGTTAGCCTCGGCAACTTTAGAGGCAACGATGTTGTCGAAATTGCGAATGATGGTCTTTCGAGGATGCTCGTGACCGTATTTTTCTTTCAGATGGAGATACCAATCGATTGTGTATTCGACGAGATGCGCCAAATTGTTGTCGATTTCGGCGATTTTGTCGTTGAGCGACTTTATGTAGGCGTCGGCTTTTTCGCTGTTAAACTTAATGATGCGACGCATCTTGACGTCGAGCAGTTTAGCCACGTCGTCGCGAGTAATCGCCCGAACGAAACTTTCGACAAAGGGTTTTAGACGTTTGGTGATGTGCTTGATTGCATCGTCTTCGTTTTTGCTTTGCTCATACTCCTTATCCTTATATATTCGCTCTTCGATAAAGATTTTTTCGAGCGATGCAAAAAGCAAGCTTTCCGAAAGTTCGGCGTGCTGAATCTTCAACTCGCTTTCGAGCAATGATTTGGTAGTGTCGACGCTGTTGCGCAACACTGCGCTGACCGTCAGGAAGTGCGGTTTTTTGTCGGAAATTACGCAGCAATTCGGCGAAATGCTTATTTCGCAGTCAGTAAATGCGTAGAGAGCGTCGATGGTTTTGTCGCTCGACGTACCAGGCACAAGATGCACGATAATGTCGGCGCGCTCTGCCGTATTGTCGTCAACCTTGCGAATCTTTATTTTGCCTTTTTCCTGCGCCTTGATAATCGAATCGATAAGCGTACCGGTAGTTTTTCCGTAAGGGATGTCGGTGATTTCGAGAGTTTTATTGTCTATTTTCTCGATTTTTGAGCGAATGCGCACCGAGCCGCCCCGTTCACCGTCGTTGTATTTCGACACGTCGATAAAACCGCCGGTGGGGAAATCCGGAAAGAGAGCAAAGTCTTCGCCGCGAAGATAAGCCACCGCCGCGTCGAGTATTTCGTTAAAATTATGAGGCAGAATCTTCGACGAAAGACCGACGGCAATGCCTTCCGCGCCCTGAGCGAGCAGCAGAGGGAACTTGATAGGCAGCGTTACCGGCTCCGGCTTGCGACCGTCGTAAGAAAGTGTCCACTCCGTGGTTTTGGGGTTAAAAACCGTTTCGAGAGCGAATTCCGACAAACGAGCTTCGATGTAACGAGGAGCCGCAGCATCGTCGCCCGTAAGGATATTACCCCAGTTACCCTGACATTCAATCAATAAGTCTTTCTGTCCGAGTTGCACCAGCGCATCACCGATAGAGCGGTCGCCGTGAGGGTGATATTTCATCGTATTGCCGACAACGTTTGCCACCTTGTTAAATCGTCCGTCGTCAAGTTCTTTCATAGAATGGAGTATGCGTCGCTGCACAGGCTTAAGACCATCGCTGATGTGAGGCACGGCACGCTCGAGGATGACGTACGAAGCATAGTCGAGATACCAATTCTGGTACATTCCCGACAAATGTGTATTCTTATCAGTTGGCACAACGTAGCTGGAGTGCGCCGACACTTCGCCATCGTCTGTGGTCAAGTCGTCGATATTGTCTATCTCATCCTTCATATTGATGTCGCTCTATATTATTTCGGTTTTCGAAGGTTATTGGTAGTTAAAATTGCGGTTTATTTATCAAATAATCACAATTTGATTTTTTCCATTGCAAAAATACGAAATAAATCAGAAATTTTCGCTTACTTTGCACTTTAAATATACGATAAAACAAAAAAATATTATATAAATGGCACAAGAAGACTTATTTAAAAAGATTGTAGCGCACGCAAAAGAATACGGCTACGTCTTCCCCTCAAGTGAAATCTACGACGGACTGTCGGCAGTTTATGACTACGGTGAATATGGTGTTGAACTAAAAAACAACATAAAAAAATATTGGTGGGATGCAATGACCAAGCTCCACGAAAACATTGTCGGCATCGACTCGGCAATCTTTATGCACCCGACCATTTGGAAAGCATCGGGACACGTTGACGCTTTCAACGACCCGTTGATTGACAACCGCGACTCGAAGAAACGCTATCGCGCCGACGTGCTCATCGAAGACGAGATTGCAAAATTTGACGACAAAATCAACAAAGAAGTAGCCAAGGCAGCTAAAAAATTCGGCGACTCGTTCGACGAAGCGCTCTATCGACAAACCAATCCGCGCGTGCTCGAACATATGGCAAAACGCAACGAGCTTCACGAACGCTTTGCAAAAGCGATGAACGATATGAACCTCGAAGAGCTTCGTCAGATAATTCTCGACTACGGCATCGTTTGCCCCATTTCCGGCACGAAAAACTGGACGGAAGTGCGTCAATTCAACTTGATGTTCTCCACCGAGATGGGTAGCACTGCCGACGGCGCAATGAAAGTGTATCTGCGTCCCGAAACAGCGCAAGGCATCTTCGTCAACTTCCTCAACGTACAGAAGACCGGTCGTATGCGCATACCCTTCGGCATCGCACAAATCGGTAAGGCATTCCGCAACGAAATCGTGGCTCGCCAATTCATCTTCCGTATGCGCGAATTCGAGCAAATGGAAATGCAATTCTTTGTTCGCCCCGGCGAAGAGCTCAAATGGTTCAAACAGTGGAAAGAAACACGCTTGAAATGGCACAAAGCACTCGGCTTGGGCGACGAAAAGTATCGCTACCACGACCACGAAAAACTTGCTCACTATGCCAATGCAGCTACCGACATCGAATTCCTTATGCCGTTCGGATTCAAGGAAGTCGAAGGCATACACAGCCGCACAAATTTCGACTTGAGCAACCACGAAAAATATTCAGGCAAAAAGATTCAATACTTCGACCCCGAGCTCAACCAATCGTACACTCCGTACGTCATCGAAACAAGTATCGGTGTCGACCGTATGTTCTTGTCGGTATTCGCTTCTTCTTACGAAGAACAAAAACTCGAGAACGGCGAAACACGCGTTGTGCTCCACCTTCCGGCTCCGTTGGCGCCTATCAAAGCAGCTGTAATGCCACTTGTGCGTAAAGACGGACTCCCCGAAAAGGCTCGCGAAATCATCGATGCTCTCAAGTTTGACTATCACATGCAATACGACGAGAAAGACTCAATCGGCAAACGCTATCGCCGCCAAGATGCAATCGGCACACCGTTCTGCATCACCGTCGACCATCAAACTCTCGAAGACGGAACCGTTACAATCCGTCACCGCGACACGATGCAGCAAGAGCGAGTTGCCATCGATGCTCTTGCCGGCATTCTTGACAAAGAAGTCAGCATGACCGAATTACTCAAAAAGATTCAATAAATTATTAACCAAAGCCAACCAAAGAAATGAAAGCGCTCAAAAACTTATTCTTTGCCGCTTTTGCAATCTTCGCTTTGAGTTCGTGTAACTACAACTCATTAGTCGAGCAAGAGCAAGCCGTCAACCAAGCGTGGGCGGAAGTTGAGACACAGTATCAACGTCGCGCCGACCTTATTCCCAACTTGGTGTCGACCGTCAAAGGTTACGCCGAGCACGAATCGAAGACCCTTGAAGGTGTCGTGGAAGCACGAGCTAAAGCGACTCAAATCACAATCTCTGCCGACAACCTCACGGAGGAAAATTTGGCGAAATTCCAAAAAGCCCAAAGCGAATTGTCGGGTGCTCTCAAGTCATTGCTCGCTGTCTCGGAGGCTTATCCTAACCTCAAAGCAAACGAAAACTTCCGCGACTTACAAGTGCAACTCGAAGGCACAGAGAATCGCATAGCGACGGCTCGTACGCGCTACACCGTTGCCGTGCAAGAGTATAACACAGCAATAAAGAAATTCCCCACCGTTATCTATGCAAGCTGGTTCGGCTTCAGCGAAAAGCCCCAATTCAAAGCAGAAGAAGGAGCCGATAAAGCGCCAAAAATTGAATTTTAATTGAATAACAAATGAAGAAATTACTGCTATTTCTGTCGGTGCTTGCCTTTATAGCCATCTTCCAAGCATGCTCGCTCGACCCCGAGAAAGACACTTGGGAATACTATGAAGACTGGCGCAACGCAAACAACCAATGGCTCGACGAGCAAGCCGCTCGAGTTGACGAAAACGGCAACCTGTACTACAACAAGTATATCGCCGACTTCGACGACAACGCATATGTGCTTATGCGATTTCTCAACGACCGCTCTAAAACAGCCAACAATTTATCGCCAAAATACACGTCGACATGCGACGTCAAATACATCGGTCGAAACTATCTTGATGAAGCATTCGATTCATCATATACGCAAACCGCAAACGGCGACTCTATCTATCGCGTGGCAGGACTTAGCGCTGTGATTACCGGATGGGCGGTTGCCTTGCAAAATATGCACGTCGGCGACTCCGTAGAGGTTATCGTCCCCTACTCGCAAGGCTACGGCTCGCAGAAATATGGCTCCATTCTGCCATACTCGCATTTGAAATTCAACATTAAATTGGTCGACATTCCGGCTTACGAAAACAAAATTCGTTAGAATCGGACAAACAACATTGCGGTGTGGGCATACAGACATTGATAGACTGATGCCCCGCCGCTTTTTTTAGACAATTGATTATGAAAAAACTTCTAATACTTTTCGGTATCGCCCTACTGTTTTGCGCATGCAAAACAACCGAAGAAAACTATCGGCAATCATACGAATCCGCAGTAGCAAAAATCAAAGACAAAGAACGCGAAGGCGTCGACAGCGCCACCTACAACCGTATCGTAGCAATGCAAGCACCCAAAGGCACCATCGTTGGAAACGACACCGTCAAAATCATTACCGGGCTCGCTTGGCAAGCCTACGGCGAAGACATCAAGCTTAAGAAATACAACGTCGTTGTCGGCGCTATGAAACAAATCTTCAACGCCAAAGAGATGTGCAATCGCCTACGCAATGCCGGATGCGAAGCCTACGTTATGACCGACCGACAGAAAAACTACTACGTTGTGGCGGCTGCCTACAACCGCAAAGACTCAGCTGCCGACTTCCTAAAAAACATCAGTACCCACATTCCATTCAAGCTTCCCCTATCTGAGCCATACATCTACGACACGACGAAAATCTACGTTAAAAACGAATAAAGTTAGAGCCTGTTTGTGCAAACAGGCTCTAACGTTTCACATCTTATGAGTGCTCCACTTTACAGCATAACAGATGAAGTATAACGTACAAGCAGTTTCGTTTTTTCCATCGCAGCCTCAAGTTCAGCAATTTGCTCCACATCAAAACGAATGCGGCTAAATAGTCTCTTTTATCTACTTCTTGTCGGCGGGCCAATTTTTGGAGAACACGGTTTTAAAACCACCTGATTTGTCAGCCGTAATAAACACTGCTTTCACGTCGGGATATGCGTCGACTACTGCTTGCGAACGCTCAAGTCCGAGCACCATGAATGCCGTAGCCAGCGCATCTGCCGTTGTGCAATTCGGAGCACATACGGTTGCGCTCAGCACGTCGGTTTGCCGCGGAAAGCCTGTCACCGGGTCGATTATGTGGCCATAGTGTGTGCCGTCGGCAGCCGTATGGTAGTTGCGATAATTCCCCGATGTGGCAACGCCGCAATCGGTCATCGAGAAAGCCATTATCGACGACCGGCAGGCACTGTCGGCACTATATGCGGGAGTATCGATAGAAATTCGCCAAAGTTTTTCCTCGGAATTATGCCCCGACATCGCTATCTCGCCGCCAACCTCTACCAGGCAATCTTTCACACCGTTACGCTGCAACATTCGCACAATCTCGTCGCAGCCGAAGCCTTTTGCTATAGCGCTGAAATCGAGCTGTGTACCGGCGTTTTGCTTCTGTATTCTGCCGTCGACAACCTTGACCTTGTCGATTCCGACCAATCGGCGCAACGAATCGACTTGCGCCGTGTCGGGCAGAGCCATATCGTCGTCGCCAAAGCCCCAAGCATTGACCAACGGACGAACAGTAGGGTCGAAAGCGCCGGCGGTGATGCGCGACAACTCGTGCGAGCGTTCTATCATATAAGCCATTACGGCGTCGACCGAATCGCTTCGATTGTCGTTAATTTTCGAAACCGTCGACTCGGGAGCAAATGCCGAAACGCTCATTTCCACGCGGCGAAACACCTCCAAAATGGAGTCGCTATAGTCGCGGTCGGCGAAATACTGTATGTGATATTCCGTTGCCCAAACAACGCCGGAATGACGCCACCACTTGCCGCGCTCAGGTCGCAAAACAAACACAAGCACCAGCCCTACTACACCCAAGACTGCAAGCAATATGGCTCTATATTTCTTCTTATCATCCATAGTATTACTATTATTCGCAACAAAATAAACCAATTTATTCGACAACGGCAAATTGTGACATAAAAAACATAAATAAATATGCTTTGTATCTTTTACAACTTTTACGAATAACAGATTGATTATTTAGACAAAAATCATTAACTTTGCAAGCAGAAAATCAACACTTAACTAAACATCAAAAATATGACAAACAAAAGTCCATTGCAAATTGCGCGCGCGGCTTATAAGCCGAAACTTCCGTTGGCTTTGAGCGGCGCTGTTAAGGTCATCGAAGGCGAAAAAACTCAGTCGGTCGACAACCAGGCTGAAATTCAAGCCAAATTTCCCAACACCTATGGTCTCCCCGTAATTCGTTTCGAAGCCGATTCGTCGACAAAAAACAAGTCGAAAGAAGCCATCAACGTAGGCGTTATTCTTTCCGGAGGACAAGCCCCCGGCGGTCATAACGTAATCTCCGGTCTTTTCGACGGCATCAAATCGATTAACAAAGACAGCCGCCTTTTCGGTTTTTTACTCGGACCTGACGGACTTATCAATCATAAATACATCGAACTGACAGCCGACATCATCGACGAATATCGCAACACAGGCGGTTTCGACATCATCGGCTCCGGCAGAACAAAACTCGAAAAAGAAGAACAATTCGACAAAGGTCTTGAAATAGTAAAGCAACTCGGCATCAAAGCCCTCGTCATTATCGGTGGCGACGACTCTAACACAAATGCTGCCGTTTTGGCTGAATACTACAAGAAAATCGGCGCAGGCGTTCAAGTTATCGGTTGCCCGAAAACTATCGACGGCGACTTGAAGAACGATTCTATCGAAGTGTCGTTCGGTTTCGACACCGCTTGCAAAGTTTACTCGGAAGTTATCGGCAACATCCAACGCGACTGCAACTCTGCAAAGAAATACTGGCACTTCATCAAATTGATGGGTCGCTCAGCTTCGCACATCGCTTTGGAATGTGCTCTCCAAACTCAACCGAATGTTTGCATCATCTCGGAAGAAGTTGAAGAAAAGAATATGACTCTCGACGACGTTGTCAACTACATTGCCGACATCGTTGCACGTCGTGCTGCCGATGGCAACAACTTCGGTACAGTGCTCATCCCCGAAGGTCTTATTGAGTTTATTCCCGCAATGAAGGCTCTGATTGCCGAGCTCAACGACTTGCTCGCCAAGAACAAAGAAGAATTTGCAGCAGCTGCCGACCAACGCAAATACATCATCGAACACCTTACGGAAGCTAACGCAGCAATCTACGCAAGTCTTCCTCTCGGCGTTGCTCGCCAACTTTCGCTCGACCGCGACCCACACGGAAATGTGCAAGTTTCGCTCATCGAGACTGAAAAGCTCCTCAGCGAGATGGTTGGAAACCGCTTGGCTTACATGAAGGCTGAAGGCAAATACAACGGCTCGTTCAAGCCCCTTCACCACTTCTTCGGTTACGAAGGTCGTTGCGCCGCTCCGACAAACTTCGATGCAGACTACTGCTACGCACTCGGCGTAAACGCTACTCAACTCATTAAGGCAGGCGTTACAGGTTATATGTCGTCGATTCGCAACCTTACCAAGCCCTCTGTTCAATGGATGGCAGGCGGTATTCCTATCACTATGATGATGAACATGGAACAACGCAACGGCGAACAAAAACCGGTTATCCGCAAGGCGCTCGTTAAACTCGAAGACGGTCCGTTCAAGAAATTCGCTGCAAAGCGCGAAAAATGGGCACGCGAAACCAGCTACGTTTATCCCGGTCCTATCCAATACTTCGGTCCTTCTGAAGTTTGCGACCTTCCGCCGATGACTTTGGTATACGAACAACAATCCAAATAATTTTTAATCGCCTAACGGCTTGCAAAGAGGGAGGATGCCAATCGACATCCTCCCTCATTTTTTTGTTTGTTGTGAAATATAGGAGTGAGTTTTAGAATCTGAAACCGAGCGAGAGCGCAACGCTGTGGTTCTTGTCCTCAACCGGAGCATTCGGGCTCATATATTCGTCGGGCGAGAATGCATAGTAGTGACTCTCGCGATTGCGATAGACGTATGCTAAATCCGCATAGAAATTGTTGTGACGGTAGCCAATACCGCAAGTGACGTGTTGAATGTTCTTGTCGAAATTATAAGAAAGCGTCGTGCCTGCTGTAGCGATGCTAAGTTTGTCATTCTCAACAGCTTCACTCATCGTCGATGTTTGAATCGAATAGCCGGCGCGGAGGCTGAACTTAGGAGTAATTTTATACTCGGCACCCACACGAACCGTTTCGGTTGATTTGAAATAGTTTTCGATGGTTTCGCAAGTATAAGCGTCTTCGACGCCATCGTGAAGAATGCCCATACTTGGATAAGCCGTGTGCTCAACATCGAGGCTAATGATAGCACGTCCACCGATGACACCGGCAATACTACCTATAAACTTCCACGGTGAGCGCACCGTAAATTGGTCACGACCTATATAGCCCTCGTCGGTATATGCATCTCCACGAATAGCTTCATGATTGTCCGGCTTGATATTGTAGCCGGTCGATGCAATGTAGTCTTGAGTAATGGAATAGCGCGTCGGCGTATGGAATGCCAAACCGATACGCAGTTCATTAATAGGCTTTACGATAACACCGAGTTTAAAATTAACGCCCGTACCGAATGTGTGGAGCGAATTCTGTATATTCCAATCAGCCGTGCCGTTTTCCATGCCTACTGTCGACGGAGTTTCGTAGGGAACGTAGGCGTCCTGAATCGTTTCGCCGTAATATGTATTGAGCGTATGGTCAAAGTCGAGGATTCCAAGACTTGCGCCCCAGTAGAGCGTATTATATACGTTACCGCCGAAACTGATAGAATACTCATCGGCTTGACCGCTTTCGTCAACGGTAAAAGCACTGCGTCCCGTAGACGAGTCGTCGAGAAGACCTACATAGTTGCCGTTTTCCGACTGTGGATTAATAAGATACGAATTGTAAGCCAAAATACTTGCCCATGGCAAATTCGGATTCTGATAAGGGTTATACTCGTTTCTTACAGCACCCAATTCGTCGGGAGTATAACCGCCAAGGTTGGTTTGACCGGCAATATAGTTGGTCATTGACGTGCCGATGTTCGAAATATCACCGGTGTAATGACGACGGAAATCGGCCAAACGATTGTAGGAGAATCCCCAATTTATGTTGGGCATTGCTTCCGATTTGAGTTTCAAAGCGCCGACATAGCCGATATTGGTAAAGTTGAAATCGGTTTCTTTGACTTTATACATATCCGCGCCCTCACCTGCTTCGGTATTTCGTACGGTAACGCCGAAAGTTGCGCCGATGTCGCTACTGCGGTATACGCCGATACCGCCCGGGTTATGATTGAGCACCGACAAGTCGCCGCCAAGTGCTCCGAATGCACCTGCCATTGACATATAGCGTGCCGTGCCGCGCAACTCGTTCGATTGCGAGATGTTGTAAGCGTCGAAAGCGCTTTGTGCATTCAATGCCGATAAGCCGACAAGCATTGAGGCTATAATTGTAACTGAACGTTTCATAATCTAAAAAGTAATTATTAATTCAACAATCTTATCTGCGACCACCGCTACGGCCACCGCCACCGCCGCCACCGAACGAGCCGCGACCACCGCCGCTACTGTACGAGCCTCTGCTGCTACCGCCCGACGAATAGCTGCCGCTGCTGCGATAACCCGAGTTCGACGATGATGATGACGACGACTTGTTGTATGATGAGCCGGTGTTGCGCGACGTTGAGCGTCCGCTTGAGCTGCTCGACGAGCCGCCGGAATAACTGCCGCGATTGCCGGAATACGTACTGCCGCCACGATAGCCGCTATAGGTACGTCCCGTCGATGTGCCCGTGTTCTTCCCGTAGGTTGAACCGCCCGACGTCGTAAAGCTTCTGCCAGGACGACCGGAATTTGTGCGGTTTACGTAGTTGGTATATGCATTGTCGTAACGACCGTTTGTGCCACGCGAGCCACCGTATGTTCCTCTGCCGTTTGTCCCGGTGTGGCGCACGTTATAGCCTCCGTATCCACGATATGGCAAGTGGCCTACACAGTAATAATCGTGATGGTGATAGCAGCCATAAGCATAGATTGGTGAATATCCCCACCATGGGTCCCAATAAGGCCATCCCCATCTGTAATATGAGGGATAATGATAGGTGAAGTACGGATATGCGTAGTAATAATTCCAATAATACCACCATTCATAATTGCTCCTGAAAGGAATGCTATTGAATGGATTATAAAAGCCCAAATCGACATCGTCGAACATCACATACGACGTCGGCGACGAAATGTAAATATTAACATCGTTGGCATAATAGAGCTCTTTCAAATCCAAGTCGGAACTCGATTTGATAATGTCGGGATTGTCGAATCGCTCGATTCGCTCGGTGTATTGAAACACGTCGGGACGACCGACAGTGTCGACTGCCGCGGTGTCTTTCTTAGCATAAATGCCTCCCATTCGGTTGTACTCATCAACGTCGCGCGAGTCGTTATTATAAACTTGATAGGTCGGAGCCTCAAAGGTCATTGTATCCTCGTTGTAGACCACGATGTCAGGGTTCTTTTTAACATCCTTCCGACTTTCCATTTTTTGCTTTTTGGCTTTACTTGCATCGTAATAGATGTCGTCGTCATACCAATCTTGCCCAACTGCTAAAACAGCTGTAACAAGTAGAATGGCTGAAGTCGTAAATAATCTTTTCATAGCTGAATCTCCTATATTTTTGGTTTAGACTATTTCCGTTGCGTTTGGTTTAAGAAATTGTTTTATAACAAATGTTAAAGAGGCTATTTGACGTAAAAATCGTGGGTAAGCGCGCAGTAAGCCGCCGAGCGCGAACCGTCGGCGTCAAGCAAAACCAGTTCCGACATCTCAGGTGCTACTTCTCTTTTAACGAATTCCCATAGAATCCGTTTAGCCGGCTTTACGGCTTTCGTTTTAACGTAGGTGCGTTTTTTTACCCAAAAATTCGCTTCGCCGGCAGCAAAAAGTATTTCCTGTTCAATCGAAAACGGAGTGATAATGGCAAAGCGTCCGGCGTCGGACAGTAGTGCATACGACTTGCGGAAAAGCACGTCGAAAGGCAACGAATCGCACTGACGAGCGCACGACCGCCGCCGTTCGGGCGACAGCACTTTCTCGACGAAAAACGGAGGATTCGACACAATCAGGTCGTAGGGCATATCGGAAGAATAGTCGGCATAGTCAACGCACGAAGCACTTAAACGCTCCGACCAAGGCGAGCCGACGAAATTTGCCGATGCCTCATCGATAGAGATTGCATCCAGGTCGATAGCGTCGACAACTGCCGTCGACGACTTTTGCGCCAGCATCAACGAAATCAGCCCGGTGCCACAGCCGACGTCGAGCGCAAGCCCTACCTCGGCGACATCGCACCATGCGCCGAGCAGCACTCCATCGGTGCCTACCTTCATCGCACTTTGGCGTTGGCTCACCTCGAAATTCTTGAATTTAAAAACGTCACTCATCATACTTTATATCCACAAAAAGAGTGCCACATTTCTTTTGCAGATGCGGCACTCCGTGAACTCTTTATAATTTTTAAGATTACCAAATAATCACACGTTTTTCCGGTGCCATATACATTGCATCGTTTTCGCCGATTCCGAATGCTTTGTAGAAGGGAGCGAGGTTTCGAAGCGTCGCATTGACGCGCCATTTGCCGAGCGAGTGTTCGTCGATTTTAGTACGACGAATAATTTCGGCATCACGAACATTACCTGCCCAAACGTTTGCATACGACAGATAGAAACGTTGGTCGGGAGTAAATCCGTCGACGCTCTTGTTCTCCTTGGCTTCTTCGGTTTTATGGTATGCCGTATAGGCGACGCGCAGACCGCCTTGGTCGGCAATGTTTTCGCCCAGAGTGAGACGGCCGTTTGCGTGTTGGTCGCCAAGCACAATTATGTCGTCGAATTGAGCGACAAGTTTGTCGGCAAGTTCATTAAACTTCGAAGAATCATCGGCAGTCCACCAATCAATCATATTGCCATCCTTATTGAATTGGCGACCGTTGTCGTCAAAGCCGTGAGTCATCTCATGACCGATAACAACGCCGATTGCGCCGTAGTTGTCGGCATCAAGAGCATCGGGCGAGAAGAAAGGAGCTTGGAGAATTCCTGCCGGGAAGCATATTTCATTGATAGACGGCTCGTAATAGGCGTTAACGGTTTGCGGAGTCATCTCCCACTTGCTTCTGTCGACCGGCTTGCCACACTTTTCGTTGTTATCTTTTACTTGGAAAAGCATTGCTGCCTTAATATTTTCCCAATAAGACTTTTTCGGGTCGACAACCACGTCGGTATAGTCTTTCCACTTGTCGGGATATCCCACTTTGACAGTCATTGTAGCCAGTTTTTCTTGCGCTTTTGCTTTTGTTGCGTCGCTCATCCACGTAAGGTTGGCAATATGTTCCGACAGCGCCGAACGGAGATTGCCAACGAGCGTGAGCATCTGTTTCTTCGACGATTCGGGGAAGTATTTTTCGACGTAAAGCTGTCCGAGCGCCTCTCCCAAGTAGTGATTAGGTGCGCCGAGAGCACGTTTCCAGCGCGGCTTGTCTTGCTCTGCACCGGTAACCACTTTGCTGACGTTGAACGAAGCAGTGCGAAAATCGTCGCTCAAGTAGCCGGCTGCGGCGTCCATAAGATGGAACGACAAATAGTCGCGTATAGTTTGCTCGTCCTTTGTCAGCAAGAGGTCATTAACCTTTTGCAACGATTTGGGCTGCATTACGCACAATTCAGACACCTCCGGGAGATAGAGCGCACGATAGTAGCCGCCCCAATCGATTGCCGGGCACGATTCGCTGAGTTGCGCACTCGTATACATATTATATTGCGCAGCCAGGTCGCGTTGCTCGGTGCGCGACATAGCAACTTCCGCCAATTCGGTTTCGATGTCCATCACACTTGCCACCACTCTGTCGGCATCGGCTTGCGTATAACCCGAAATGAGGCACATCTCGGAGATGTACTTCTTATAAGCTTCGCGAATCTTGAGAGTTTGAGCATCGTTGAGCAGATAGTAGTCTCTATCGCCCAAGCCCATACCGGCTTGACCCCAGTAGAGGATGTTCATACTTGAGTCCTTCAAGTCGCCCATAACGAACGTTCCGAAGAACGGCGCCGAGAATTCTTGCATCCAGGCGATTATCGACGAGAAGTCGTCGCGTCCGGCTTTGTTAATCTTTGCCAAATCAGCCTTAATGGGGTTTGCACCCTCATTGTTAAGGCGCACGCTATCCATGCCCATCGAATACAAATCGCCGATTTTTTGAGCAATACTACCGCTCTGATGTTTTTGCGAGCGCAATCCCTCGACCAAATCGTGGAGTTGTTTGAGGTTGTTTTCGCCCAAGACATCAAAACTTCCGTAACGCGAATACTCCGGTTTCAACGGGTTTGCTTTTTGCCACCCGCCACATGCATATTGATAGAAGTCAGCACCCGGCGCAACCGACTCGTCAAGGTTGCTGCGATTAGCACCCGTTTTTGGTGTTGCCGCGCCAACCGTCGACGCTACCATAATAGCAGTCATTGATAAATAAATTTTAAGTTTCATATTATTTTTGATTTTCTAAAATCTCTAAATTTTCGCTTGCCGCTTCCCAGTCGTGCATAGCCTTTTCATGAGCCGACGACAGTGCGGCATGCTCCTGACAGAGTTCGTCGCTGACTTCGCCGGTGGCAAAACGCGCTTCGATGTCGGCAATCTTTTGTTCAAGTTCGGCAATTGTATTTTCGGCGTCTGCCACTTCCTTCTTAGCCTTACGGACGGCGCGTTCGCGCTCTTTCTTCTCTTGATACGACAACTTGCCTTCGCTCGAGGGTGCGTCAGCCACAGGCTCCGTTTGTTTCGTCTCGGAGGCTTCTATTTGCTTAAGCGTCGTCATATTTTTTGCTTGCAAGAAGTCGTATATGCCGCCAAGGTGCTCGCGCACTTTGCCGCCACCGAATTCATAGACTTTTTCGACCAGTCCGTCGAGAAATTCGCGGTCGTGCGACACGATGATTGCCGTGCCCGTAAACTCTTTAATGGCTTGCTTGAGCACATCTTTAGTGCGCATATCCAAATGGTTGGTCGGCTCGTCGAGTATCAACAGATTGACCGGCTCAAGGAGCAGCCTAATCATTGCAAGACGCGTCTTTTCGCCGCCCGAAAGCACCTTGACTTTCTTCTCCGACGACTCACCGCCGAACATAAATGCGCCGAGGATATCGTTGATGCGCGTACGAATGTCGCCGACGGCAACGCGGTCGATGGTGTCGAACACGGTTATCTCGCCGTCGAGCAGCGATGCCTGATTTTGCGCAAAATAGCCAATCTTTACGCCGTGACCTATTTTCAATTCGCCGTCGTAAGGTATTTCGCCCATAATGCACTTGACCATCGTCGATTTACCTTCGCCGTTTTTACCGACGAATGCAACCTTCTCGCCTCGCTTGATGGTAAAATCCACGCCACCGAACACCAAATGGTCGCCGTAACTCTTCGACAGGCTCTCGGCAATCACCGGATAATCGCCCGAACGAGGCGCCGGTGGAAAGCGCAAGTTGATTTGTCGATTGTCGACTTCGTCAACTTCGATACGCTCAATTTTCGCCAACTGCTTGATGCGGCTCTGCACTTGCACGGCTTTTGTCGCCTTATAGCGGAAGCGTTCGATAAAATCTTCGGTCTCTTCGATTTGCTTTTGCTGATTGCGATATGCGCGAAGTTGCTGCTCAACTCGCTCACGACGCAATTCAACAAATTTCGAGTAGTTTACGGCATAATCATATATCTTGCCACACGAGATTTCGATGGTGCGTTGCGTCACGTTGTCGAGAAAGGCGCGGTCGTGCGACACGAGGACAACGGCTTTGGCTTTTTGACGCAAAAAAGTTTCAAGCCACTGAATCGATTCTATATCGAGATGGTTTGTAGGCTCGTCGAGAAGGAGCACGTCGGGGCGACGCAACAGCAGTTTTGCCAATTCGATACGCATACGCCATCCGCCGCTAAACTCCGACGTCATACGTTCGAAGTCGCTGCGAACAAAGCCTAAACCGATAAGTGTTTTCTCGATTTCGGCAATATAGTTGTTGCTTTCTTTCAAAAGAATGGCTTCATTGAGCGCTGTCATTTGGTCGACCAATCGAGCATACTCGTCGCTTTCGCTGTCGGTAGCTTCCGCCAGACGAGCATTCACTTCGTCGAGCCGACTGCGCAAGCGGTCGACTTCGCCAAACACCGTCTTGACCTCCTCCATTACCGTACGATTGTCGGTAACGTTCATCTGCTGCGGAAGGTAGCCGACGGTCGCATCAGTGGGGATGGCAACTACGCCCGACGTTGGCTTCTGCAACCCGGCAATAATCTTCAGTAGCGTCGACTTGCCGGCACCATTGCGCCCGGTCAACGCTATCCGTTCCTTGTCGCCAATCGAAAAACTGACGTCGCCAAACAGAAGATTACTACCAAATTCTACCTTTAGACCGCTTATTGTTATCATTATTAATTATTAATTATTAATAATCAATTATCTTTTGACCATTTCAAACTGCAAAGTTATAAAATTAACGCCGTTATTGCAAATCCGCAATCACAACTCATCAACTCAAAACCTCGGCAGGCTCGAAAAGTTGTCGGAATGGACCACTCGATGCGCCAAGCGCATTGCAGCAAAGAATGCCGAGAGCGGACGAATGCTCAACCGTCGCACAGACAGCGCAGCACGCAACAAAATTTGTTTCGCCGACTGTATGCCGTAGAAAAAAGCATCTGCCAAGCGTTTCGCCATCGGTTGACGATGATAGTGGCAACGATACCATATACAATGCAGCACAGCCAAGCAGTTGCACTCGAAGGCAAAGTCTGACGGGCGATCGGCTGAAGCGTCAAGATGTGTAAATCCGCTATCGAACTGTGCCACTACCTTAAAACCGCGCACGTACATTTTATAAAAGAATAGATGGTCGTCGCCCAACGGATAGGCAAAAGCGTCAGCCCAGCGCTCCTCGAAGAAGTTGATAGCATCGTATGCCGCCTTTCGGCAGAGAATGGCGCCACCGCAGCCGGTTTGCGACGGCATTACCGATTCGGGTGCACTCGCGTAGGCAGTCGCCGACGAGCGACATTCGCGGTATGCCCAGCGTCGACTGCGCGTCTGACGGTCGCCTTTTTCCAGCCATAGGCGGAACTTTTGCCCGCGAGAAAGACTGTGCAAGGCATAAAAGTCGGCAAACGCACAATCCGCCTCGGCGCCAAGCATCGCACGTGCAAGGCGCTCCACTCCGTCGGGAGCAATGGCAATGTCGTCATCAAGAAATAAGATATAGTCGGTATCGACCTCGTCGAACGGCAACGCACGCTGTGCAATCATTCCTTTCGGGCAACGCACAATCCGCTCAACGCCGACAGTTTCCGTCGGCGCATCGTAGCCTTCGGCAAGATACACCAAGATACGACTTGGCTGAATAGTTTGACGCACAAGCGAGTCGAGCAAGGCTTGATATTTCGCCCCGGCACGACCCAAAGTGCGTATCACAGCACAATATTTTATATCTTTTTCGACGCTCATTTCACAACTAATTGCCGCAAATTTCACAAAAAAGGCTCAGTTAACCAAAATAATAGCAAATAAAATAAAGAATTATTTCTATATTTGTCCAAAAATCGGTATTTTTGTAGCGTAAAATATATACGCAACGAAACAAACTTAATTAATAACTTAATTTTACAAAACTACTATGTGGTTAACAAATTCATCCTTAGGAAGAAAAGTAGTAATGTCAGTTACAGGACTTTTCCTTATCCTATTTGTGACCTTTCACGTATTAATGAATGTGGTAGCCTTAATTAGCGGAGATGCGTACAACGCAGTCTGCGAGTTTTTGGGCGCCAACTGGTACGCACTGGTCGGCACAGCCGTACTCGCTGCCGGGTTCGTTGTTCACATCATCTATGCTTTCTGGCTGTCGCTTCTCAACCGCAAAGCCCGCGGTAACGACCGCTATGCGGTAACGGCACGCCCCAAGAGCGTTGAGTGGGCTTCGCAAAACATGCTCGTGCTCGGCATCATTGTTGTCGCTTTCATGATTGTACACTTCGTACAATTCTGGGCAAAGATGCAATTGGTTGAGGTAATGAGCCATTACGGTTGCAACTCGACTTGCGGAGCTGAACTCTATGCCGCTAACGGTATGTATCACATCCAAAACGCATTCAGCCAAGTTTGGACGCTTCCGGTCTACATCGTTGGTCTGATTGCCTTGTGGTTCCACATGACTCACGGATTCTGGAGCGCATTCCAATCGATTGGCGTGTCGAACAACAAGTGGATTCCTCGCTTTAAGACTATCGGCAACTGGTGGGCTACTATCGCAGTCGGTCTCTTCATCATTGAGGCTGTTGTTTTCACCATTATGTTCGCTTAATTTCTTAACTATTCAAAACTACAGAAATCGATTTTATTATGGATAGCACTAACATAATGAGCAAATATGCCGTTTATTCAAACGACAAAGTTGACTCTAAAATTCCGGAAGGCCCCATTGCCGAAAAATGGACAAACTATAAGGCTCACCAAAAGCTCGTTAACCCAGCCAACAAGCGTCACCTCACAGTGATTGTTGTCGGAACGGGTCTTGCCGGCGCTTCTGCCGCTTCGACTCTCGGCGAAATGGGCTTCAACGTGTTGAACTTCTGCATACAAGACTCGCCGCGCCGCGCACACTCGATTGCCGCTCAAGGCGGTATCAACGCAGCCAAAAATTATCAAAACGACGGCGACTCCGTATATCGTCTCTTCTACGACACCGTCAAAGGTGGCGACTTCCGTTCGCGCGAGGCTAACGTATATCGTCTTGCCGAAGTGTCGAACAACATAATCGACCAATGCGTTGCTCAAGGCGTTCCTTTCGCTCGCGAATACGGAGGCTTGCTCGCAAACCGTTCTTTCGGTGGCGCTCAAGTGTCGCGTACGTTCTATGCTAAAGGACAAACCGGTCAACAACTCTTGCTCGGCGCTTACTCGTCGCTCAACCGCCAAATCCAAAAAGGCACGGTTAAGTCGTTCGTTCGTCGCGAAATGCTCGACCTCGTCATGATTGACGGTCGCGCTCGCGGTATCATCGTTCGCAACCTCATCACCGGCGAAATCGAGCGCTACGCCGCTCACGCTGTTGTTGTGGCTACCGGCGGTTACGGTCGCGTGTTCTTCCTCTCGACCAACGCTATGGGCTGCAACGGTTCGGTTGCCGTTCAATGCTACAAACACGGTGCTTACTTGTCGAACCTCTGCTTCACACAGATTCACCCGACATGTATCCCCAAACACGGCGAAAACCAATCGAAACTCACCCTTATGTCGGAGTCGCTTCGTAACGACGGTCGCATCTGGGTGCCCAAAAAGAAAGAAGACGCCGAAGCAATCCGCGCAGGCAAACTCAAACCCACCGACATCAAAGAAGAAGACCGCGACTACTACCTCGAACGTCGCTACCCGGCATTCGGTAACCTTTGTCCGCGCGACATCGCCAGCCGTGCCGCTAAAGAACGTTGCGACGCAGGCTTCGGCGTAGGTACCGGCAACGCCGTTTACCTCGACTTCTCCGACGCTATCAACCGTCTCGGCGAAGACGTTATCGCAGCTCGCTACGGTAACCTTTTCCAAATGTACGAAATGATTACCAACGACAACCCGTACAAGACGCCGATGATGATTTTCCCGGCTTCGCACTACACTATGGGCGGTATCTGGGTCGACTACGAACTTCAAACATCTGTCAAAGGTCTGTTTGCAATCGGCGAATGTAACTTCTCTGACCACGGCGGTAACCGCCTCGGTGCTTCCGCACTTATGCAAGGTCTTGCCGACGGCTACTTCGTGCTCCCATACACGATGCAAAACTACCTCTCCGACCAAATTAAGGTACCCTGCCCCAAAACTACCGACAAAGAATTCGACGAAGCCGAGGCTCGCGTTCGCGCTCGCATCGACCGTCTTATGAACATCCACGGCAAACGCTCTGCCGACTCTATCCACAAAGAGCTCGGCTTGATTATGTGGAACTTGGTAGGTATGGGTCGTACCGGCGAAAACCTCATCAAGGCAATCGACCAAATCGATGCTCTTAAGAAAGAATTCGACACCAACTTGTTCGTGCCCGGCAAGGCTGACACGCTCAATACAGAGCTCGAAAAAGCTCTGCGTCTCGAAGACTTCTTCACCATCGGTCGCTTGATGGCTATCGACGCTCTACACCGCAACGAATCGTGTGGCGCTCACTTCCGCGAAGAATATCAAACGGAAGACGGCGAAGCTCAACGCCGCGACGACGAGTATATGTATGTCAGCTGCTGGAAGTATGCCGGCGAAGGCGAAAAGCCCGTACTGCTCAAAGAGCCGTTGAATTACGAAGCAATTAAGGTTCAAACTCGTAACTATAAGTCTTAGTAGAATCAGCCACAAGGCATTTTAATTTTAAGCAATATGGAAAATTCAATTAATATAAAGTTAAAAATCTGGCGTCAACGCGGACCTAAGGAAGAAGGTAAATTTGTCGACTACGCACTCGACCACGTGCCGACCGACATCAGCTTCCTCGAGATGCTCGACATGCTCAACGAGCAACTTGTAGAAAAAGGAGAAGAACCCGTTGTGTTCGACAACGACTGCCGCGAAGGCATCTGCGGTATGTGCTCTCTCTACATCAACGGTAACCCACACGGTCCTGTTGGTAGCATCACTACTTGCCAACTCCACATGCGCAAATTCAACGACGGCGACACCATCACCATCGAGCCTTGGCGTTCGGCAGCATTCCCCGTAATTCGCGACCTCACAGTCGACCGCGGCGCTTTCGACAAGATTCAACAAGCCGGCGGTTATGTGTCGTTCAACTGCGGTGGTGCAGGCGATGCTAACGCAATTCCCATCCCCAAAGAAGTTGCCGACGAGGCAATGGACTCGGCTACTTGCATCGGCTGTGGCGCTTGCGTGGCTGCCTGCAAAAACGGCTCGGCTATGCTCTTCGTCTCGGCTAAAGTCAGCCAATTCGCTCTGCTCCCGCAAGGTAAAGTTGAAGCAGCTCGCCGCGTTAGAGCAATGGTTAGCAAGATGGACGAACTCGGCTTCGGTAACTGCACCAACACCGGTGCTTGCGCCGCTCAATGCCCCAAGAACATCTCGCTGAGCAACATTGCTCGCCTCAACCGCGAATACATGAAAATGAAACTTAAAGACTAACTGTCAATAAGGATTTTGAGAAAAAGCTGCCCGGCGAAAGTCGAGGGCACTGAAAAAGTCCCTATATAGACTGAGCCCATAATTCAATCGGCACATATCAAATGAAAAAACTTGAATATGTGCCGATTTTTTTGTAACTTTATAGGTAGAAATTGACATGATATGCTACCTCTTCAACAGACCATTCAGTTCAGTGATTACAAGGAACTCATGGACAAATACTGTCAGGACAACGGCCGGATGGCTGAAAGTCCTGTGATGATGTTCAAATATCTTTTGTTGAAAACAATCTATGACATATCCGATGTCGATGTTGTGGAACGGTCTCGTTATGACATGTCGTTCAAATATTTTCTCGGCATGACTCCCGAGAATACCGATATTATAAACCCCAGTTCGCTGTGTAAGTTCCGCAAGCTGCGCCTCAAGGACAAGGACCTTTTGAATCTGTTGATTGGAAAGACCGTGGAAATCGCAATAGAAAAAGGCATAATCAAATCCCGCACCATAATAGTCGACGCCACTCATACCGGCTCAAGAAGCAACCCGTATTCTCCGGTTGAAATATTACGTCTACGCTCAAAGCAGCTGCGCAAAAGTCTTTATGAGTCGGATGAGTCCGTCAAGGACAGTCTTCCTAAAAAAAATACCGATGATGAACTGGAACATGAACTTGACTACACCAAAGCATTGCTTGATGTAGTTGGTTCCAATCCGACACTTGCCGAAGTGCCTAAGGTCAAGGAACGACTTAATATGCTTAAGGAGGTGCTCGTCGACATAGAGGACCATTATGTGACATCAAAAGACGAGGATGCAAGAATCGGTCACAAAAGCGAGGAAGATGCTTTCTTCGGTTACAAGACGCATATCGCAATGAGCGACGAACGTATCATAACCGCGGCCACAGTCACATCGGGGGAGAAAGGGGACGGGCCGCAACTGAAAGAACTGGTTGAACAAAGCCGCCAGAACGGTATGGTGGTTGAGACAGTTGTCGGCGACACTGCATACTCAGGCAAAGACAACATTATACTTTCAAACGATGAGAACAATGGTTTTGAACTGGTAGCAAGATTGAACCCAATGATAAGCAATTGCGCACGCAAGGATGAGGATCGATTTGATTTCAACAAAGATGCCGGCATGTTCGTATGTCCGGCCGGACATATGGCGATAAGAAAAGCAAGGCAAGGCAAGAAAGGACAAGGTAAAAATCAATGTCAGGTGTTCTTTTTTGATATTGACAAATGCAGAACTTGCTTCAAAAGGGAAGGATGTTATAAAGATGGGGCCAAGAGCAAAACTTATTCCGTTCAGATCAAGTCAGAGGAACATCAACAACAGGCAGACTTCGAGAAAACGGGAGAGTTCAGGACCAAAGCAAAGGTCCGATATAAAATCGAAGCCAAGAACTCAGAATTAAAAAATGTATTAGGATACGACCGTGCTGACTCGTATGGCATAGATTGTATGCGAATGCAGGGAGCCATGGTTATTTTTGCCGCAAATATCAAAAGAATCCTGCGATTGAGCTGACATAAGCTCTTTTTTATTGCGTATACCTGGCCATAAGGTCAAATATAGGGCGCGGAAAACGATTTTACGGACTAAATAGCCCCAAATAATAAAACTCGCCAAATCATCGGTTGATGACTTGGCGAGTTCTTAATTTTAGCCTGCGGAGGGGGCAACCACTGTTCTATATGTCTGCGTGAGATACGCTCTATGATGCGAGGAGGAGCACAAGGAGTTGTGCTGTGATGACGCGCAGGAACATTGTTAACGGGTAGACGGTTGAGTAGGCAACGGCGGGGGCATCGTTGTTTGCCACTTTGTTGCCGTATGCCAATGCGGGTGGGTCGGTGTAGCTGCCCGACATGATTCCGAGTATCGACAGATAGTTGAACTTGTATTTTGCGCGTGCCAGAATGCTCATTATGATGAGTGGAACGACGGTGATGATGAAACCATACATAACCCATCGAAGTCCTTGCGCATTGAACACTGTGTCGTAGAAGTTGCCTCCTGCGGATATACCTACCGAGGCGAGGAAGAGGCAGATGCCCACTTCGCGAAGCATGAGGCTTGCGCTCGACGAGGTGTAGGTTACGAGTTTGAGTTTGTATCCGAATCGGCTGAGGAGGATTGCCACGACAAGGGGTCCGCCGGCTATACCGAGCTGCATTGTTGCAGACATTCCGGGGATTGCGATGGGAATGCAACCGGCAATGATACCGAGGAATATTCCGATAAACATGGTGAACATGTTCGGCTCGTGGAGGCGTTTCATTGAGTTGCCAAGGCGAGTGGCGAGTCGCTCGATGTGGCTCGGGTCGCCAACAACGGTGATTCGGTCGCCTACTTGAATTGCGAGGTTTGCGCTGGCAATAAGGTCGACACCGGCACGGTTTACGCGAGTGGCGTTGAGGCGGTATCCGTTATGGAGTCGCAGTGAGCCGAGTGTGCGTCCGTTGTAGTGGCTGTTTGTCACCAATATGCGGCGCGACACCACTTCGCCTGTCGTTGTGGGTTCTTCGTTCCATTGATGCTCAATGCGGTGGCCTAAGACTGTCAAAAAGACGTGTTCGTCGGCTGCCGAGCATACGATGAGAAGCATGTCGCCTTTCTCGAGCACTGTCTTTGAGGTGGGGATAATCACTTCGCCGGTATTGTGCTTTTTGAGGCGTGAAATTACGAAATGGTGGTCGATAATGTTGTTGAGCTCGAGAACGGTTTTGCCGTTGATTAGGTTGTTCTCGATTTCGAAGGTGACAACGTATGGCTTGAGTTGGCTGTTTTCTTTTTCGTCTTCAATTTCTTTGACTTCTTTGTCGACTTTGATTTTGAAAACGACTTTCAGCAGAATCATGGAAAGAATGATGCCGATAACACCGAGAGGATAAGCTGCGGCATAACCCATTGAGAGTGCGTCGGTTCCGCCTTGACCGAGCGAATCGAGTGCTTGCTGAGCGGCACCGAGTCCGGGCGTGTTGGTTACGGCACCGGAGAGGATTCCGACAATCTGTGGCACGGTGACGTCGGAGCAGGTGTAGTAGATGATGAGAGCAACGACGACGTTCAGGGCTACGGTAAGTGCGGCGATGAGGTTCATCTGCATTCCGCCTTTCTTAAACGACGAGAAGAAGCTTGGTCCGACTTGTATACCTATGGAAAATACGAATAGAATCAAACCGAATTCGCGGACGAACTTGAGCAACTCTGCGTTGCCGATGTCGAATCCGAAGTGCCCGGCTACGATGCCGACAAAGAGCACGAAGGTTACTCCGAGAGAAATGCCGAAGAATTTGACTTTTCCTAATAATACGCCTAAAGCAATCACAAGGCTGTAAACGACCACGTCATGGGCTATTGTGGTGTTGTCAGCGAATAGTGAAATCAACCAATCCATAAATATAAACGTTTGTATTTTGTTTGCTCTGTACGGTGACAGCGCTATTTTTCTGCAAAATTACGAAATTTTCGATGAATTCAGAAATCAAAATTTCGAATTTGCCACTTTTTTTAGCCAATTTGGGTCTTATCTGCGTAAGCGACGCAGGATGTGGTAGAGTTCGCCGACGACGAGGACTATCGATGTTGCCAGGAAGGTTATTATCCAATCGGTCAATGAAATGGGCTCGACGCCAAACATCTCGCCTCCGAAGTTGACTATCAGAATTTGCCCGATGAGGATTGCTGCCGCTGTGGCAAAGAATACCTTTGAAGAGCGAACGTTGGCGAATGCCGAACTACGGCTTGCGAATGTTTTTGCGTTGAAGAGGTTCCAAAATTGAAGGAATACGAAGATGGTAAAAAATAGTGTTAGTTCGTAGGTCGACATCAAACTGTGGCGCAAATCACCGGCGAAGAAGCAGCGCAAATAGTCGGCGGTGGAGAATTCGCAGAGCGGCGCATCGGTATGCTTGAAATATTGTGCCAAGCCAAAGAGCAGAATTGCCATTAAGGTGCCGATAAGAGATATGGTAATCGCCATCGGGCGGGTTACGATGAATGCTGTTTGGCGTCGCGGGCGGTTGTTCATCACGTCGGTCGACGGCGGTAGCGAAGCCAGCGAGAGAGCTGCGAAGGTGTCCATAATGAGGTTCACCCAAAGCATTTGCGACACGGTCAGCGGCGATTGTTGTCCGGTGAATGCTCCAATGAGAACGGTGAGGCAAGCCACGAGGTTGACGGTGAGTTGGAAGAGGATGAATCGTTGGATGTTTCGGTAGAGCGAGCGTCCCCACATGACGGCGCGGGTAATGCTGTCGAACGAGTTGTCGAGTATTGTAATGTCGCCGGCTTCTTTCGCTACGGCGGTACCGTCGCCCATAGCGAGTCCGACGTGAGCGGCATGGAGGGCAGGGGCATCGTTTGTGCCGTCGCCGGTGGCTGCAACTACGTGTCCGTTCTGTTGCAGGAGTCGCACGAGGCGTGATTTGTCGGTAGGACGTGCGCGATACATAATCTTAATGCTGTCGACGATTTTTGCGGCCTCGTCGTCGGTCATTTCGGCAAACGTTGTGCCCGATACGGCATTTGCGTCGCTGTCGACGTTGTCGTCCCACAAGCCGCTGCGTCGGGCCACTTGTCGTGCAGTGCGGAAGGTGTCGCCTGTAACGATTTTGATACTGATTCCGGCGTGTTGACTGAGGGCAACTGCCGATTCGACGTCGTGGCGCACGGGGTCGCTGATGGCGAAAAAGCCCATCAGCGTTAGCGGCGTCGGGGTTAGGCTGTCGGCAGTGATTAACGAGTCGCTGCTGTCGACAACGGCATATGCCAGCGCAATGGTGCGCATTGCTTGGTCTTGGTATTCAGTGAGTTGGGCTTCGTAGCGAGCGCGAGTGCCGTCGTCGAGGTTTTGGCGGCACATTTCGAGGACAATCTCGGGCGCGCCTTTGACGTATACGACGCGTCGGCCGTTCAGCGCTTTGCTGTCGACAACAGTCGCCATGTATTTGCGAAGGGTGGAGAAGGGTAGTTGCTCGACGACCCGGCAGTCGCGGCGTAACGACAAATAGTCGAAACCGCGTCCGATAATGTATTTGAGCAGAGCGCCTTCGGTGGGATTGCCAAGCACTTCTGACGTTTTTCCGTCGATAAATGCCGTAGAGTTTACGCTAACAGCTTCGGCGAGCAGTGCGTCGCTGCAGCTGTTGTCGATTTGGCTGTGAGCCACCTTCATTACGTTTTCGGTAAGAGTTCCGGTTTTGTCGGTGCAAATCACGGTAACGGCGCCCATTGTCTCGCACGCATGGAGTTTTCGTACCAAGTTGTTGGTTTTGAGCATACGACGCATGCTGAGAGCGAGGCTGAGAGTAATGCTCATCGGCAGACCTTCGGGCACGGAGACTACAATCAGCGTAACCGCTAACATCAGCGATGTCAGCGAATAGTTGGTGAACGACAGCCAATTGAAGTCGGCGTAGTCGTACATTGCCATACGTCCGACGAGCACGAGTATACCGATAATGTAGCTGACGTATGAGATGAATTTGCCGAGTTTTTCGAGTTGTCGTGTCAGGGGCGTCGGCTCGGTAGAGGCTATTTGCGCTGCGTGATAGACTTTGCCGTATTCGGTTGCATCGCCAACGGCGTCGACTTTCATAATGCCGGTGCCGTCGATAACGGTCGAACTGCGAAGCACTCGGTTGGCGGGGTAGGTCTCTTCGCCGACGGTGCCGCTTTGCAGAAGATGCGTCTTTTCGGTGGAGTTTTCGCCGGTGAGGCTGCTTTCGTTGACGAGCAGCGACGTAGAGTCGATGAGCACTCCGTCGGCAGGAACCTCGTCGCCGGTGCGCAGGAATACAATGTCGCCCACAACGATGTCTTTCTTAGCAACGTGAGTGACCGAACCGCCGCGAAGCACCGCTACCTGTGTGTCGTCGTTAACTTGGTTAAGAACGTTAAACTTTTTGTTGGCATTCAATTCGAGAATAAACCCGATGAGCGTGGCAAGGATTACGGCTATAAATATGCCCAACGGTTCCAGAAACATACTTATGCTCGGCGTCTGCGTGTAGCATTCGTAGCAAGCAATGCCAATGGCGAGTGCCATTGCCACGAGTAGCACTTTGATTAGCGGGTCGTTGAAGCACGCCAAGAATTTTCTCCAAATGGGCGTGTCGGGAGGTGGTGTAAGTGTATTGCTGCCGTGCTTGCTGCGGCTTTCAAGTATTTCGTTGTCGTTAAGACCGGTAAGTTTCATAAAGATTAGTTGTTGAAGATTAGTCGTTCTCCTGCAGGCGATGGATTGACAGTGCCTTGGTCGTAAACCATAACGCCATTGACGTATGTGCGGTGGATGGTGTTGTGGAACGTGTAGCCTTCGAAAGGCGACCAACCGCATTTGCTCAAGATGTTTTCTTGGCGCACGGTGTAGGGCACGCCGCGGTCGATAACTACCAAGTCGGCGTAATAGCCTTTGCGGATGTATCCGCGTCGGTCGATGTGGAAAAGTTCGGCAGGACGATGGCACATTGCGTCGACAACGGTTTCGATGGTAAACACCTTTTGGTCGACGAGTTCGAGCATGGTTTGCAGCGAATGCTGAACGAGCGGTCCGCCGGAAGCCGCCGTAAGACAGTTGCCTTGCTTTTCGGAGAGGAGATGCGGCGCGTGGTCGGTGGCAACAATGTCGACGAGTCCGCTTGCAACTGCTTCGCGCAGAGCGCCACGGTCTTGCCAAGTCTTGATTGCAGGATTCCATTTAATCAGGTTACCCAGACGCGAGTAGTCGTCGTCGGTAAACCAAAGATGATGTACGCACACTTCCGAGGTGATGCGCTTTTCCGACAGAGGACATGCATCGAGCAGCTCGAGTTCTTTAGCCGTCGACAGGTGCAGAATGTGCAGGCGTGTGCCGTATCGGCGTGCCATCTCGACGGCGCGCAGTGTCGACTTGTAGCAAGCCTCGTTGCTTCGAATTAGCGGATGGTAGGTCACGGGAAGGTTGTCGCCGTAGCGGCTGATGTAGAATTCGCGGTTGCGGCGTATCAGCGCTTCGTCTTCCGAGTGGATGGCAATCAGCGCCGGTACTTCGGTGAAGATTCTCTTGAGCGTGTCTTTATTGTCGACGAGCATATTGCCTGTCGACGAGCCGAGAAAGAGTTTTACGCCCGGTGTGCGAGTGTAGTCGACAGCTTTAAGGGTGTCGAGGTTGTCGTTTGTTGCGCCGATAAAAAATGCGTAGTTGGCGGGCGACACTTCGGCAGCACGGCTGTATTTTGCTTCGAGGGCTTCGAGAGAGACCGTCGGCGGCTTGGTGTTGGGCATGTCCATAAACGACGTAACGCCGCCTGCTACGGCAGCTCGTGCCTCGGTGGCTATTTCCGCTTTGTGGGTCAGCCCCGGCTCGCGGAAGTGCACTTGGTCGTCGATTACGCCGGGAATAACCGTTGCACCGTCGACGTCGGTTGCCGTGTCGCATGCCGACATCAATTCCTTAGACGGTTCGCCTGCCGACACTTCTTTTATAATGCTCCCTTCGGCAACGATATATCCTCGGATGCGGCAGTGCTCGTTGACAATCTCGGCATTATATATCAGCTCTCGACTCATTTATGCTTTTGGGTACTTTTTAAACCAACTTGATACTTTAAGTTGAATAACTCCGAAAACCGCTTCTCCGAAAATTCCCGAACTCATCTTGCTTGTGCCTTTTTCTCGGTTGACGAAGATGATAGGCACTTCAACTATCTTGAATCCGCACTTGCGAGCGGTAAATTTCATCTCGATTTGGAAAGCGTAGCCTTTAAACTTTATGCTGTCAAGGTCGATAGTTTCGAGCACTTTTCGGCGGTAGCAAACGAATCCTGCTGTGGTGTCTTTGATTTTAAGCCCGGTTATCATACGCACGTATGCCGAAGCATAGTAAGACATCAGGACGCGGCCCATTGGCCAATTCACCACATTTACGCCCGAGATGTATCGCGACCCGATTGCCACATCGGCGCCGTCGAGGCACGCTTGGCGCAGTTCGAGCAACTTGCGCGGCGGATGCGAGAAGTCGGCATCCATTTCGATAATAAAGTCATATCCGGCGGCGATGCTCCATTTGAAGCCCATGATGTATGCCGTGCCCAAACCCAACTTGCCGCTACGCTCAAGAAGGTGAAGGCGTCCCGTGTGCTCTTTCTGCATCTCTTTTACAATCGCCGCTGTGCCGTCGGGCGAATTGTCGTCGATTATCAACACGTCAAATCGTGTCGGCAACTCGAATACCGCCTCGATGATATTCCGAATGTTTTCTTTTTCATTGTACGTCGGAATTATCACAACGCTGTCAGATTTTACATCTTCTGCCATACTTCTGATATATTTTCGTTACACGTTTTCCTATCTATATGCAAAAATAGTGCAAGCCAAGCGAAATCGCAAATTTTTTTGCTATGAGAGATTACAGAAAACTCGCTGACGCTCGCCGATAGTACCACCACTCTTATCCCTTGCCTATATTGACTAACACTCGTAATCTACGCAAGCGCGTTGGTCTTTGTGTCCGGCGAGGAGTGCTGCCGCTGCTACGTGTGCCGGATGTTTGGCGTAGGTAGCCACGTCGGCGAGCGTATCGACTACGGCTGTCAGCACGACGTCCCACGTTTCCGACGGGTTCTCGTTGATGCCCACTTCGATGCTGCGGAGCACGTCAATCTGCTCGGGCAAGGCAAGTAGTGCCGCTTTGAATCGGCGTGCAACCTCAAGGCGTTCCTCCGGCGTTCCTTGCAACTTAAACGTGACAATATGTTTTACCATAATTTATATATTTTTATGCGTTATACAGTTTTTCGCGTTGCGCTTGAACACGCTCGTCGGTCAAGTAGTCGTCGAAGTCCATAATCTTATCGATAATGCCGTTCGGCGTAAGTTCGATGACGCGATTGCAAATCGTTTGGATAAATTCGTGGTCGTGCGACGACATCAGAATGTTGCCCTTGAAAGCCTTCAGTGTGTTGTTGAAAGCTTGAATCGACTCCAAGTCGAGGTGGTTGGTCGGCGTGTCGAGGATGAGAGTATTTGCGTCGGTCATCATCATTCGTGCAATCATGCAGCGCATTTTCTCGCCACCCGAAAGCACCGACGCTTTTTTGAGCACTTCCTCGCCCGAAAAGAGCATTTTGCCCAAGAACCCTTTCAGATAGATTTCGCTCGAATCATTGCTGAACTGGCATAACCAGTCCACGAGGTTCATATCTGTGTTGAAAAACTCGCTGTTGTCGAGCGGCAAGTAGGCTGTCGTAATGGTTTGTCCCCATTCGAAGGTTCCGGCGTCCGGGCGACGTCGTCCGTTGATAATCTCGAAGAGTGCCGTCATGGCACGCGGGTCGTGGCTAAGAAATACAACCTTGTCGTTGCGCTCAATTGTGAAGTTGACGTCTTCGAACAAGCGCGTACCTTCGATGCTCGCCGTCAGCCCGTGCACTTCCAAAATCTTGTTTCCCGGCTCGCGTTGAGGCGTAAAAATGATGCCCGGATAGCGGCGCGACGAGGGCTGAATCTCCTCGACGTTGAGCTTCTCCAACATCTTTTTGCGGCTCGTGGTCTGTTTCGACTTGGCTACGTTGGCACTAAAGCGTTGGATGAATTCGAGCAACTCTTTGCGCTTCTCTTCAGCCTTCTTGTTGGCTTGTTGCTGCTGACGCAAAGCCAATTGCGACGACTCGTACCAGAAACTATAGTTTCCGGCAAAGAGCGTTATCTTGTTGTAGTCGATGTCGAGTGTGTGCGTCGACACTGCGTCGAGGAAGTGGCGGTCGTGCGACACCACAAGCACCGTGTTCTCGCAGTTTGACAGGTAGTTTTCCAACCACGCCACCGTTTCGAGGTCGAGGTCGTTGGTCGGCTCGTCGAGCAACAGGTTGTCGGGATTGCCAAACAACGCCTTTGCCAGCAGCACGCGCACCTTCTCCTTACCGCTCAAGTCTTTCATCAGCATCTGATGCTTGTCTTCGCGGATGCCTAAGCCGGAAAGAAGCGCAGCGGCGTCGCTCTCGGCATTCCATCCGTTGAGTTCGGCAAATTTATCTTCCAATTCCGAAGCACGAATACCGTCGGCGTCGGTGAAATCCTCTTTGGCATAGAGAGCATCCTTCTCCTTCATTATACTCCAAAGCACGTCATGCCCTTGAAGCACAGTGTCCATCACCGTAAATTCGTCGTAAGCAAAGTGGTCTTGGCTAAGTACCGACATTCGTTCGCCGACACCTTGTTGAATTGAGCCGCGAGTTGGCTGTAACTGACCCGAAAGGATGCGCATTAGAGTACTCTTTCCGGCACCGTTTGCGCCGATTATTCCGTAGCAGTTGCCTTGCGTAAATTTCAGATTAACATCCTGAAACAAGATACGCTTGCCGAACTGCATTGCTAAACCTGTAACTGCAATCATTCTTACCTTTGTTAAAAATTCCCCGCAAAATTAGTGTAAGGCGAGCGAAAAAGCAAACGAAAACAGAGTTTTTAGTTCGTTTTCGCGAGCGGCACCCTAATTTATTATAAATAAGTACAACTTGAGTGAAAGCAGTTGCGCCTCGGTGCGACCGACCCGGTGCGACCGCGCTCTTAATTACGCTATGAAGCTACCGCAAAGTTAAAAGCGGTGGAAAAACGGTTTTTGCGGTTTAACTAACAGTTTAACTAAAGTTTGAAATATTATTGTCGTTCTCGAAATTTTATTGTAATTTTGCAGTCGCAATGGTATCTCCTTTTTCTCAAGAGTGAGAAATTGGATTAAGGCATTCGCTAAAAGTGCCTAATATTCGGGAGATTTAAAAGGGAATCCGGTGAGAATCCGGGACAGTACCCGCTGCTGTGAATCCTATACCAAAGTCTATTGCACTACGTCATTGAGACAATTTAGTCTTGAGAAGGCGCATTAGATTGGGATAAGTCAGAAGACCTGCCTTTGCCGTAATCACAACTATGCCTACGGGATTATGGGCAGCTTATAAAGCCTGATATTGGGGCTT
>SFJG01000089.1 GCA_004555955.1 Bacteroidales bacterium
AAAAGCCAAGCTAATGCCAAAAACGATTTCACCGAGACAGAGGCTGTTGTTATGAGATATGTAAACGCTAATCCCGGCGCGGAAATCAGTGCAATTGCATTAGGGTTGAAGATGTCGGTAAACACAATAACTGACACAATCATAAAACTGTGTCAGTTAGGTGTTATGGAATTCGTCTATAGCCGAGGAAAGTGGACTTTGTCGAGTCTCTCTAATCCGGATAGTTCAGATTCTCTTCAGTTGCGATAAGAAGCACTTCTTTAAGGTATTTCTTTGCTTCCCAACGAGCCATAGGCAGGTTGTTGAGTAAATAGTTTCCGCAGTCGCGCGGGGTGGCTCCGGGGATATCGCCTTCGAAAGTGCTGATAAATTGAAAAGTTTCAATTATCAGAGGCAAAACGTCGGCAGAAGTAAGTTTACCTTTGACTAATAGATAGTTGCCGGTGCAACAACCCATCGGACCCCAATAGACGATGCGGTCTTTCCAAGTCGGGTGGTTGCGCAAAAATGTTGCGGCAAGATGCTCGATGGTGTGTAGTGCCGACTGCGATACGGCAGGCTCTCTGTTGGGCTCTTTCATTCGAATGTCGAATGTGGTAATGTAGTCGCCTGATTCTGTGCAGTCGATGCGCGAAACGTATATGCCTCGCTTGAGTGCGAGATGGTTGATTGTAAAACTCGGTATTTTTTCCATAAACTATAATTGCGATAGGATGTCTGACAAGATTTCGAATGTGTGTACTGGAGCAGTTCCCCAAAAATCCGTGTATTGGGAATAGTTGTCGGCTTCGGCTCCCGGTGTGTCGCTGATGATGCGAAGAACAAACACCGAAACGCCCTTTAAGTGGCACACTTGTGCAATAGCCGCCGATTCCATATCGACAGCCAATGCCCCGGGGAAATGCGATTTGATATCGGCAACTTCTTCAACAGTCGAAATGAATTTGTCGCCGGAGCAAATCAATCCCGAAAGGATTCTACCTTT
Organism: Bacteroidales bacterium; assembly: GCA_004555955.1. Taxonomy (GTDB): domain Bacteria; phylum Bacteroidota; class Bacteroidia; order Bacteroidales; family Muribaculaceae; genus Limisoma. The sequence continues at coordinate 986 of SFJG01000089.1, forward strand.
GTCGGCTATTCGTGTTGCTATTTCTGTCAATGCCGAGTCGGAACGGTAGAATAGGGGAAGTCCTTCGACACATCCGTAATCATTACCGGGACCGCACCACACATCGTGGTAGGCTATCTCGCTTCCAACGACCACATCCATTCGACGTACTTGCAGGTCCGCGCCTCCGGCAACTCCGGTGTTTATCACTACGTCGGGTTTGCATATTTCTATCAACGACAATGTGCCGACGGCCGCGTTGACTTTGCCTATGCCGCATTGCATTGCATAGACTTCGTTTTTGCCTACGCATCCGTGATAAATCTTTATGCCGTTTACTACGGATTCTTCTTTGTTTTCAATTATATTGAGCAAAAGTGCTAATTCTTTGCTCATTGCAACGATTATGCCGATTTTCATCTAAATATTATTTTTAATCTTGATACAAAATTAAGATTAATTATTAACTTTGGAGCAAATTTGGTCCAAAAAATGAGAATTATAGTAGAAGATAGGATAAAACAATATAGTCCGGGGCTTCAAATCGGCTTAATTCGAGCAAATGTGGTAAATAGCGAGACTTCGGAACAACTGTGGGAGGAACTCCAAACGGCCTGCCAACGTATTTCCGATAGTTACGAACTGTCGTGGATTAATAAGCGTCCCGCAATTGCCGCTACTCGCGAATTATATAAGCGTTGTGGCAAAGACCCGAATCGTTATCGCGTGTCGAGCGAGGCTTTGTGTCGGCGTATCGTAAAGGGCTTGGGGATATATCGAATCAATACGCTCGTCGATTTGATTAACTTGGTGTCGATTGGCAGTGGATATGCCATTGGCGGCTTTGATGCGGATAAGATTTCGGGCGACAGCGTAACGTTGGGCATCGGCGAAGCCGATGAGCTGTTTGAAGGCATCGGTCGTGGGTTGCTTAATGTTGACGGTCTGCCGTTATATCGCGATGAATTGGGCGGTATTGGAAGCCCGACAAGTGATGTCGAACGCACGAAAATCACACTCGAAACAACGAAGCTGCAGATGCAAATCAATGCGTTCGGCGAAGAGATGCCGCTTCGCGACACCATCGAATGGAGCGTGGATTTGCTCGAAAAATATGCTAATGCCAAGAATTTTGAAATCGAAATATTTTAAATACTATGAAGATACTGAAGGTGTTTGAAGGGAGTATTAACGAACGCAATATAGAGCTTGCCGTAGAAGCTTTGCGCGATGGGGAAATCATTATTTATCCCACCGATACTATATATGCTCTTGGTTGTAATGCATTGAACAACAGTGCAATTGTGCGGCTTTGTAAATTGAAAGGCATTAATCCCGACAAGACCTACTTGTCGATTATTTGCGATGGCATTTCGATGGCAGCCGAATATGCAAAGTTTGACAACAATCAATTCAAGTTGCTGAAGAATAATACGCCCGGGCCGTTTACATTTATCTTTCCGTCGGCATCTACTTTGCCGAAGGCTTTTAAGGGTCGTAAAACCGTTGGCGTACGTATCCCTCAAAATAAGATAGCATTGGAATTGGTCAAGCTCCTCGGTTCGCCGATTATTTCGACAACGATTCAGTATGATGACGACGATTATGCGACCAATCCGGAATTGATAGCCGAGACTTATGACAACAGTGTAAGTCTTCTTATTGACGGCGGAGAGGGTGGTCTGGAGCCGTCAACGATTGTCGATTGTACCTCCGGCGAGCCGGAAATTGTCAGAGAAGGTTGCGGCGATTTGGTGTTGTAACCTTATTGCCGTGCAATTGATATTTTTACTTTCTGATTTTTTATTTTCTCGCGAGAAATTGCCGCAAGTACGGATTTTGCCACACTGGCATCGACGGCAACTAACGCATAATGGTCGGCAACGTCAATGCGTCCGACAGCACTCGCTTCTATGCCCGATTTAGTTAGGATAAATCCCAAAATGTCGCCTTTGGAGATTTTCTCTTTCTTTCCGGCTGAGAAAAACAACGTTTCGTTTACTTTCTTGATGCGACATTTTGCCTCTACGTCGAGCTTGAGGTTGTCGTCGAATGATATAAAGTCCGGAACTCTTTCGTCCGGTCCGGTTATGGCGTAAACCGAGCCGGTATTGTCGACACGTGCAGTTCTTCCGTTGCGATGAGTATAGGTTTCTTCGGTTTGCGGCAAATGATAATGAACAATATGCTTTACGTCGGAAATGTCAAGTCCTCGAGAGCCCAAATCGGTTGTAACCATAATCGAAAACGTTCCGTTGTTGAGCATCATTACGGCTTTTTCTCGGTCTATTTGGTCCAGCCCGCCGTGGTAAAGTCCGACAGGCAGATGTAATGTTTTGAGATAATCAAAAATACGCAATGCCGATTCACGATGGTTTGCAAATATGATAGTTTTGCCAGGCTCGATGTTGTAGAGTAGGGTGCGTAGTGTTTCCAACTTATCGCGCATATCCGATTCAACTCTCAAGACATTAATTCGGCTTTCAACGGTCGATTCCGAAAGGAAACACAGCGTTTCCGCGTCACGAAGATTAATAAAATCCGGGCATTCAGAAATGCGTGTTGCCGAGGTGAGAATTTGTCGGGATATGTTCGGCATCCGTTTTATCAGTTTGCGCATTTCTTCGTGGAAACCGAGTTCGAGCGACTTATCGAATTCGTCAAGCACTAAAATACGAACCGGTTGCAGATATACGTTCCCACGTTTGGCATGGTCTAAAAGTCGACCCGGAGTTCCGACTAAAATGTCGGGAACAACCGATAGCGAGTTTTCTTCATCAATGACGTTGTGACCGCCGTAGCAGCAAGTCACTTTCAGCCCGACAGCAATAGCTTGTGCCACTTTGCTAATTTGCACAGCCAACTCACGAGAAGGTGCTATTACGACAGCCTGAACCCTACCGGTCGATGCCTTGATGTTTTTCAGCAATGGTAAAAGGTAGGCAATAGTCTTGCCGGAGCCGGTAGGAGAGAGCAGAACAACATTGGAAGCGTTGGCTTTAGCAGCCATCGTGGTTTGCATATCGTTCAGACTTTCAATACCCAGGCGTCGACGTATTTGTTCGATAATAACAGATTCTTTCATGAGTCGGTGTCGGTCAGTGTTTATTATTTATGAGAAATTACAAACTTCTCAGCATCGATAGCGGCTTTTGCTCCCATTCCGGCAGAGGTAATAGCTTGACGGTAAATAGGGTCGGCAACATCGCCTGCCGCAAACACGCCGGGAACGTTTGTGGCTGTGGTTACGCCTACGGTTTTTATGTAGCCTTGCTCGTCGAGGTCGATGAACTGTTTAAAGACATCTGTGTTGGGTTTATGTCCGATAGCAAGGAAGAAACCGTCGATACTGATGTCGAGCGATTCCTCTTGGTCTGTGCCTTTAAACTTAACCAAATGGGCACCTTCAACGCCGTTATCGCCGAATAGTCCTACTGTGTTTGTGTTGAAAAGAATTTCGATTTTCGGATTGTCGAACACACGTTGCTGCATAGCCTTTGACGCTCGAAGATAGTCTTTGCGGACAATCAAGTAGACTTTCGACGCAAGATTGCTCAAGTAGGAAGCCTCTTCGCACGCCGTATCGCCGCCGCCGACTACTGCAACGACTTTCTTGCGGTAGAAGAATCCATCGCATGTTGCGCAAGCCGACACTCCCATGCCTGCATATTTTTTCTCGTCGTCGAGCCCCAAATACTTGGCTGTTGCCCCTGTAGCAATGATAACCGACTGAGCACTATATACTTGTCCGGAATCGGTTTTTGCAATTAACGGATAGACAGAAAAATCGACTTCCGTAACTACTCCTGTTCGAATATCCGCACCCAAACGACTTGCTTGACTACGAAGCTCTTCCATCATTTCAGGTCCGGTTATGCCGTTCGGATAGCCCGGGAAATTTTCAATCTCGGTAGTTGTTGTTAATTGTCCGCCGGGTTGCAGTCCTTCAATAACGATTGGCTCAAGATTTGCGCGCGATGCATAGATAGCTGCTGTATAGCCGGCAGGTCCCGAGCCTATGATTAAGCATTTTGTTTGTATCTTTTCCATAAATAATTATTGTTTTATCGCAAGTCAACAACTTTCGTGCCTTCCGGAACGAGCGACTTGTCGTAGGTAAATGTTGAAGGTTTGAATGATTGTTTACATTTATAGTTGCTCATTACGATTACTATCGATGTGTTGTCGTTCATCTTGAAAAGAATCTTCATCGGTAGATATTTCTGTTTGCTTACCCAAATGGTAACCGAAGCAATGTCGGTCGATTTCGGCGTTTTGGGTTTCATTAGCACTTCGTGGTTGCTTTCCGTATCCGATTTCATCAGGAATGCATTGAATGAATGTCGGAAATTGCTGATAATAGAGTAGGGGTTTACCATTTGCAGCTCTTCGTCGGTAGGCTCGGTAATACAAACTTCGTCGGTCATCGTCGAGTAGCTCCATTGTGTTTTTCCGTCGTACCAGCAAATCAAATCAGCCGACGACATTCTGAACTTGTTGCCTTGCATTGCGATTTGCCCCGTGGTGTTGCCTTGGTCGGTAGTAATCGAATAGTTGGCTGATATGCCGTTCTGTGCCTTATAGTTTTCGACCAATTTAGTAATAATACGTTCACCATTGCTGGCAAATGTCGGAAGTGCAAATACTGATGCTATGAATACTAAGAGTAGCTTTTTCATTTTTGTTAGCGATTAAGAATCATTGATAACTGAGTGTGGTCAATCAGCACTTGACGCGGCTTTCCGCCCAACGACGGACCAACGATGCCGGCGGCTTCCATTTGGTCCATCAATTTGCCGGCTCGGTTGTAGCCGATAGAGAAGCGTCGCTGCAAAGACGACGTCGATGCCGTGCTGCCCGAAGAGATGATAAATTCTGCTGCTTCTTCAAACAAGCTGTCGCGTTCCGACAGACTCTTTACGGATGTGTCGACATCGGCATTGTTTTCAGCAGGTCGTGGAAGCAGATAAGCACTGTCGAAGCCGTTTTGCGAACTTATGCTGTTGACAATAGCTTCCACTTCCGGAGTGTCGACAAATGCACATTGAACGCGAGTAAGCACGTTTTCGTAGTTGATAAGCATATCGCCGCGACCTATCAATTGTTGTGCTCCGGAACGGTCTAAGATTGTGCGACTATCGACCATCTGCGTCACTCTGAAGGCAATACGACTCGGGCAATTGGCTTTGATTACACCTGTGATAATATCAGTCGACGGGCGTTGTGTGGCAAGAATCATATGGATGCCTACCGCACGTGCTTTTTGCGTGATTCGAGCAATCGGGGTTTCAATTTCTTTTCGTCCGATGTTCATAATCAAGTCGGCAAGCTCGTCGATAATCACAACAATGTAGGGCAAATACTTGTGACCTTTTGCGGGGTCGAGCCGACGTGCTATAAACTTGCGGTTGTAGTCGCCGATGTTACGCTCGTGTGCATCGTTGAGAAGAACCAATCGGTCTTCCATCTCTTGGACGAGTGAATTCAGCGTTGCCACGGCTTTATTCATATCTGTTATGATGGCAGAGTCGGAGTCTTCCATCTTGGCAAGATAATGATGTTCAAGCGGCGCATACATACTGAATTCCACCATTTTCGGGTCAATCATCACAAATTTCAACTGCGACGGATGCTTCTTGTAGAGAAGGCAAGTGATTATCGTATTCAGACCGACCGACTTACCCATACCGGTTGCGCCTGCTACCAACAAGTGCGGTGTGCGAGCCAAATCGGCAACATATACGTCGTTGGAAATGGTGCTACCCATAGCTATCGGTAGCTCATATTTGCTATTTTGGAATTTTTCCGACTCGATAATTGCACGAATCGGCACCATCCGTTTTTCTTTGTTAGGCACCTCGATGCCTATTGTACCCTTGCCGGGAATCGGAGCAATGATGCGAATGCCCAGCGCGGCAAGACTGAGCGCAATGTCGTCTTCCAAGCCTTTGATTTTTGCTATTCTGACGCCATCTGCAGGAATGATTTCATAGAGCGTAACGGTTGGACCGACGCACACTTTTATGCTGCGAATCTCAATGCCGTAGTTGCGAAGTGTTTTGGTGATTTGATTCTTGTTTTCTTCTTGTTCAGCCTTGTCGACTGTTACCTCATTGTGGTCGTAATCGTTCAATAGCGACGATGGCGGAAGTTTGAATCTCGACAACTCGGCAGTCGGGTCGTAAGGCGTTTGACTGATGACCTCGGCTTGGGCTATCGGCGCATTTTCCACTATCTCAAGAGGCGTGTCTTCGGGATTTTGTTTATCTTCGTCAGTAGCAATTGTTTGGGGCGATTTGTCATCGTCGTTTGTTTCGATTGTTTCGGGCTTGTCGACAACTTCATTCTCCTGTGTGTCAGTTTTAACATCGGCAGCCGATTCGTCATCGTCATCGTCAACTACCTTGTCAATCGAAAAATGGTCAAAGCTGTTTGCATCGGTTGAATCCATAATGCTTTCCAGTTCCACTCCATTCTTTGCATCGCTTTCAGCCGGTTGGTCGATGTCTGCCGAGTCTTCCGGCTCAATTTGTTCCGATTCAAATGCATTTTCGGCTTCTTTCAGTTCGCGTAAGCGTTGCTCTTCCTGTTTTTTACGATATTCGTCCACTCGCTCTTTAATACTCGAGTAGATACTCGTTATTCGGTTGACGCACAACACAAAGAGAACGGCTAATAGTAATATGTTGAAAAAGATGGCACCATATGTGCCGACGAGATTTGTCATTAACATTGCCAACTGATAGCCGTGGCTGCCTCCTATAGCAAAGGGGGCGGATTCGATTGACAACGAAATCAGCCCTAAAATAGAGGATGTCGTTATTGTTGCAAACGAGCATATAAGCAATGCCGAGAATATGCCGGGCTTATAATGACCCATATATTTCAAACCGGCGATAATGCAAAAGATAATTATAAAGAACGAGCCGTAGCCGAAACCGCTGTTAATCAGTATTTCGGCAATTAATGCTCCAAGTATGCCGGCTTTATTCTTAATCGATGTTGCGTCTTTTAAATTGTCGAAAAGTGT
>SFJG01000090.1 GCA_004555955.1 Bacteroidales bacterium
GAAGACCTTGGCTGCATGCAACCGGAGTGATGAGCTTAACTTGGATAGTTACGTGGTCACCCGGCATTACCATTTCTACACCTTCCGGAAGAGTGATTTCACCGGTTACGTCAAGCGTACGGATGTAGAATTGAGGACGATAGTGGTTGTGGAACGGAGTGTGACGACCACCTTCTTCTTTCTTCAAGATATAAACTTGAGCCTTGAATTCGTCGTGCGGTTGAACTTGTCCCGGGTGGCAGATTACCATACCACGCTTGATTTCGTTCTTGTCGATACCACGAAGAAGAAGACCTACGTTATCACCTGCTTCACCTTCGTCAAGAATCTTACGGAACATCTCAACACCTGTTACAACAGACTTGCGGTCTGCACCAAGGCCAAGGATTTGAACTTCGTCACCTACTTTAACACGACCAGCCTCGATACGACCAGTTGCTACAGTACCACGACCTGTGATCGAGAATACGTCTTCTACCGGCATCAAGAAAGGTTTATCTACGTCGCGCGGAGGAAGCGGAATCCAAGTGTCGACTGCTTCCATAAGCTCCATAATCTTCTCTTCCCATTTCGGTTCGCCGTTGAGGGCACCGAGAGCTGAGCCACGGATGATAGGAGTGTTGTCGCCATCATAGTCGTAAGAGCTAAGAAGGTCGCGCATTTCCATTTCAACGAGTTCGAACATTTCTTCGTCGTCGACCATGTCACACTTGTTCAAGAATACAACAAGACGCGGAACGTTTACTTGACGAGCCAAAAGGATGTGCTCACGAGTTTGGGGCATCGGACCGTCAGTTGCTGCTACTACGATGATTGCACCGTCCATTTGTGCGGCACCTGTTACCATGTTCTTCACATAGTCGGCGTGTCCCGGGCAGTCTACGTGTGCATAGTGACGATTTGCTGTTTCATATTCTACGTGAGAAGTGTTGATTGTGATACCACGCTCTTTTTCTTCCGGTGCGTTGTCGATTGAGTCGAATGAACGCAACTCAGAAAGACCCTTTTCTGCCAACACCTTAGTGATAGCTGCAGTCAAAGTAGTTTTACCGTGGTCAACGTGACCAATTGTACCGATGTTAACATGCGGTTTGGTTCTCTCAAAATGCTCTTTTGCCATAACTTTATTTTTGTTTTGTGTTTAACTAAATCGATTTATATTTTTCCTATTTTTCTTTGAGCCGATGACGGGATTTGAACCCGTGACCTCTTCCTTACCAAGGAAGTGCTCTACCCCTGAGCTACATAGGCATTTGTGGGCGAAGATGGATTCGAACCACCGAAGGCATAAGCCAGCAGATTTACAGTCTGCCCCATTTGGCCACTCTGGTATTCGCCCTGCTTTGAGCCTCTTGTCGGATTCGAACCAACGACCCCGAGATTACAAATCACGTGCTCTGGCCAACTGAGCTAAAGAGGCTTTTAGCTGCTCTCAAGTCTTTACACAAGACCCAAAGCGAGTGCAAAGTTACGCATTTATTTTTATCTCACAAATATTTCATATCATTTTTTTTCAAAAAATACTGTTTTAGGTTTTTTTTGCATTCTTTTCCCTCTTTTCCACATATTAAAACCCGCGCGCACCCGCCAACGGCAATGCTTATATATAATAATGTGTCAAAGCCGCCGAATTGCTCCGGCGGCTTTTGATAAAAACAACTTACAAGCCTAAAATAATACTTACAAATTGAACACTATTTCTTTTTATCTTTGATTTTTACAAGCTGACGGTCGAGCGCGTCGATAGCCAAGTCTACTGCTTCCTCAAACGTGTCGGCAACTTTCGATGCAAACAAGTCATCGGCATTGGGAACAAGCAGTTTGATGGCAGCTTCTTTATTCATCGCCGTTTCGGGCTTCACTACTTTGAGCGTCACGTCGAAAGTGGCAATCGATTCGTTACGACGCGCAAGCTTTTGCGCTTTCTTGTTGATAAACTCTTCCAACTTTTCAGTTGCGTCGAAATGGATGGCTTTAATTTTAACTTCCATATTACCCTCCTTTTTTTAGTGCTCTTGGGTGAGCGTGTTTGTAGTTTTGTTTTAACTCTCTATAGGTGATATGAGTGTAGACTTGCGTAGCGGCAAGCGACTCATGTCCTAACAATTCTTTAACGGAATTAATGCCCGCACCGTGGTTAAGCATCGCCGAGGCAAACGAATGGCGCAACACGTGCGGCGAACGCTTCGACTCCGTCACCGACGAAAGCGCACCGGTCACCACGTTATAGACCAACGTCGGATAGACGGCGCGACCCTTCTCGGTCACGAAAAAGCGGTCGGTTTCGGGCGAAAGCCGCTTACGCAAAGTCCGATAAACCTCCACCAATGAGCCCAACCGCGGCCCGAAAGGCACAATGCGCTCCTTATTGCGCTTGCCTAACACCTTCAGCTCGCCCGCACGACTGTCGACATTGACGTCCTCCAGCGTTATAAGCTCGGCGCGGCGAATACCCGTCTCGTAGAGCATCTCGACTATCAGCCGATTACGCACGGCAACGAAATCGCTATGGTCGTAATCCTCGTCAAGCACCTCGTCCATCGACTTCTCGCGCACAAACACCGGCAACGGATGCGGCACTTTTGCCATCGGAATATCGTCGACAGGATTCGCATCGACGACGCCCTCCTTCTGCAAGTAGCGAAAATACGCACGCAACGACTGCACCTTGCGACGGACCGTGCGCACCGCCATACCCGCCTTCGACAGGCTGAAAATCCATGCCCGAACGTCGCCAACAGCAACACGCTTCGGCTCAAGCGATTCAACGCCAAGAAATTGCGCAAACTGCGACAAATCCTTGGAATAAGACAAAACGGTATGAACCGAATAATTCAGCTCATACCGTAAGTATCTTATATATTTCTCGTCGTTCATATTCATGGATTTGATACCACGAATATATAAAACATTTTCGAGAAATCCAAATAAAATGTCGAAAAATTAATCTTCTTGTGTGCGGAGGTGTTGTACGTAGACTGCCTTCATCATTTTTTTGCGGTTTGCTACCGACGGCTTTTCGAATGCCTGACGGCGACGAAGTTCTTTTACAATACCTGTTCTTTCGAATTTTCTTTTGAATTTCTTGAGGGCTTTTTCAATATTTTCGCCTTCTTTTACTTGTACGATAATCATTGTTTATTTTTGTATTTTTGTTATTTCTAAATATTAAAAACGACGCAAAGTTGCACATGCATAATCGCCCGAGCGTGCGCCGTAGACGCTTCGGTCGATGCGGCGTAGCCGCACTGGGTCTGTATGTTGTTAAAAACTCTCTATGCGATAGGTAGTTAACCCCCTCTCTTTTTATGCGACTGCAAAGGTAGTGAAGTTTTTCTAATTATACAAAAGTTTTTCAATTTTTTATTTCTTATCCGATTTCATACAAATAAATCTTGGCGCAGTCGAGCGGAGAGTGGAGAGGATGAAATAGCGAACGCGACACGAGGCCGGAAGCGGAGAGGATGCTGCGACCATACTATGCGTGACGTCGCCAAGGTGCTCGACGCCGATTTGTCATCGATTATATTAGAATTGGAAATAGATAAACGGCTTGACTTCAGCGCTCATAAACTGCAGCGTCAGCTGCACTACAACGATAAAAATCAACAGTTTCACAATCCACGGCGCGTCGACAAACCATCGCGAAGCGCGGTCGAGCCACCCTAACGGCAGCGCATGAAGGGCAATAATTATCACCATCATAACGCACCACGTGAAACGCTCGGCTACGAAAGGTGTAAAATGCGACAGGTCGAAGTCGGTGAACGCTCGCGTGATAATTGTCGCCGCATCGCCGAACGAATCAGCACGGAAAAACACCCACAGAAGCGAAACGAACGTCATCGTCACAAGCCAACTGAGCGTACGCACATACCACGCATCGGGCGAGCGGTCGAGCCACGGCTTGCACGCCTTGTGAACCATCAGCCCAACGCCATGCATTCCGCCCCAAAACACGAACTTCCACGCCGCACCGTGCCAAAGTCCGCCGATGAGCATCGTGGCAAGATTATTTATATATGTACGCGCGCGCCCGCGACGATTGCCGCCCAGAGGAATGTAGATATAATCGCGCAGCCACGACGATAGCGAAATGTGCCAACGGCGCCAAAATTCGGTGATGTTTTTCGACTGATACGGTAGCCGGAAGTTGTCGGGCAAACGGAAACCGAGTATCAGAGCAATGCCGATTGCCATGTCGCTATAACCCGAAAAGTCGCAGTAGATTTGCATCGTATAGCCCGCTATCGCCATCGCGGTTTCCAGCCCGCCGTAGCCGCCGGGATTAGAAAAAATCAAGTCGTTATATTGCGCAATATAGTCGGCAATGATGGCTTTTTTCATAATGCCTACAACGACGAGCCATAGCCCGGAATAGACCATGTCGCGCGTCGCCGGACGATTGTCGCGCATCTGCGGCAAGAAGTTGTCGGCACGCACAATCGGGCCCGCCACAAGTTGAGGGAAAAACGACAAATAGAACGCATATTCGAGCCACGAATCGGTCGGCTCGATACGGCGCTTATACACGTCGACAACGTAACTGACCGACTGGAACGTGTAGAACGAAATGCCGACGGGCAGGATTATGTCGAGCGGTTGAAAATTACCGCCGACGATTGCCGCCCAATTCCAAAGAACGAAATTGGCATACTTGAAATAGCCGAGCACCGACAGCGAGATAACTATCGACAGGGCGGCAAGCAACTTGCGTTGCAGTCGGTTGGCAGACGAGGCGATGGCGCGCGACAGCAACCAATCGCAGAGCGACGTGCACACAAGCAGCAAGAAGAACCAGCCGCTCGATTTATAGTAGAAATAAAGGCTGAACGCGAGCACAAAAATCATCATTTGCAGCCGCCGACGCTTCAGCATCGCATAGATGGGCAAAAACGCCAAAAAGAGCCCCCAAAACAACCCGCACGAAAAGAGCATCGGGTTAGCAGGGTCGTAGCTCAGTTGCTGCAAAATATTGTCGACAATCTGCATAATAAACGACTGTTTTTCAGGCTAATAATTATCTCTTTGGTTGCAATACTTCCACACGATTCGCCTTAGCGTTGCCGGGCATCGGCGTTTTCAAGCGAATTGGGTGTGCGCTATGGAGCACCACCCACCGCGCCACGCTGTCCATCCACAACGCCGACGACTTTCGCGTCGGGTGCGCGCCGTCTTTACTGCGGTCGAACTTCATGCCATCGCTCAAGAAAAAGCAGCCCGGCTTGGCTTTCGACGCAATCAGCCGGTTGATGCCGGTATCTTTCTTCCAATTCGGCGGACCTATCCAAACGTAAGGAATATTGCCGATTTGGCTAAGCATATTGTCGACATATCGAGCACGTTTTGTAATGATGTCACGCACAAACAGTTCGTTAGCTCCCAAGCAGACAAACACATAGTCGGGATGGTATTTATTGACATAATGTTTCAGTTTGTCGCTGCTACCCCACACCTCCGTCGTCGAGCTATACCAAATCACGGTATAGAGTTTGTGTCCGTTCAGGCGAGCATAGGAGGCGAGGCGCGGCGAAAGTCCTTCGAGCATCGAATCGCCGACGAAGAGGATGGTTTTCGACGCCGTGTCGAGCGCCGCTCGCTGATGCTTCCGAGGCTTTTTCACGGTAGACGGCGCTGTCTTATGCGCAGTTGGCACCTGTGCCGATGCGGTCAACGCATCGACAAAGGTGGCTTTCTGCAATTCTACGCCGAATATTTTAACAGGACTAATCAACGACACGCCGACAAACAAGGCAAGCGCCACGGCGAGCAGCATCCATAGTCCGAAATAAGGCTTATTGTTCATTGATATTGGTAGGTTTAATCTAAGAGCAAAGGCTGCCGACTATTTGTAAGAATCAGCATAGATTTTTACAACTTCGTCGGTCGACAGCGGACGCGGGTCGAAGTCGAACAGCCCGCCCATCGAGTCGAAAGCCTTGTCGGCAAAGCGCGGGAAGTCGACCGGCGAAATGCCGTAGTCGCTAAGCTTGATACCATCGACGCCACATTCTTGCTGCATATACACCAACGCGTCAACGAAGTCGCTCGGGCGTGCGCTTTTCTTCTCGGTCATCGTCTCAAACATCTTCATATAGCGCTTCATGCGGTCGTTTTTGAACGTCGTGAAGTACGCTTTGCTGATGGCAATCAGCCCGGCTCCGTGAGGCAACTCGGGGTAGAACGCGCTCATTGCGTGCTCGAGCGAGTGCTCCGACGTGCACGACGACGTAGCCTCAACCATTCCGGCGAGAGTCGATGCCCATGCCACTTTCGTGCGTGCCTTCAAGTTACGTCCGTCTTTTACTGCCACCGGCAGATATTTGTAAAGCAAGCGGACAGCCTCCAGCGCATAGAGGTCGCTCATCGGCGACGCACAGCCTGCAATGTAGCCTTCGGCAGCGTGAAAGAATGCATCGAAACCTTGATAAGCAGTCAACGCCGGCGGCAACGAAAGCATCAATTGCGGGTCGACTATCGACAGCACGGGGAATGTCGACGGGCAGCCGATGCCCACCTTCTCTTGCGTATCTTCGTTGGTAACAACCGCCCACGGGTCGATTTCCGTACCCGTACCTGCCGTGGTCGGGATTGCGACAATCGGCAAAGCCTTGCGGATTGGTTTGCGACCGCCTGTGCCGCCGACAACGTAGTCCCACAAATCGCCGTCGTTGACAGCCATCACGGCAATAGTTTTTGCCGAATCGATAGTACTGCCGCCGCCGAGACCTACGACGAAATCGCATCCGTTTTCGCGGCAAAGTGCGGCGCCTTCCATCACGTGACTTTTAACAGGGTTCGGCAAAATCTTGTCGAACACCACAGATTCTACGCCGGCTTCGCCGAGCAGACCCACTACGCGGTCGAGATATCCGTATTTACGCATCGACGTTCCTGCCGAAATCACCACCAAGGCTTTTCGACCAGGAAGTGCGCTATCTGAAAGTTTTGCCAGCTGACCGGCTCCAAAGAGTAATTTTGTAGGAATATGTGCAGAAAAAGTCTTTTCACTCATAATTTTTATCGTTTTGTCGTTTAATAATTCGTTTATATCTTCAAAGTTATAAAAAATTGACGATATTCTTAACGAAATAGGCAAATTTAACAGATTTTCTTAATTCCCGGTAGCAAAAAGAGCCCGCCGATGCCGACAGACTCTCTTTCAAAGTTTAGCAATTCTGCACCCTAACGTGCTGTAACAACACGAATTGTCCCAACGAAACAAAGCACGAAACTGCAACTGCTTTATCACTGTACATTAGGCAATGATAGTAAGTATTCAGGAGCGAAATCAGCCCCGTTTTCCCATTCCACTGTATTATACTTAACAGAAAACTTCTTAAAATAATCCAAATCCTTAAGCGGTTCAAACACCAACCCCTTTAGCGACGACTTTAAGTCAACAACTTTGGTCACGTTATTATTAAACCACAATTTTATGCGGTAATCGTCGACGTATTCTGCTTTTACTACCTCGATAAACATAGCCTTCAAGAGTTATTTTAATGGTTCGATTTTATTCAATGGCATACCGTTTTGGGCTTTTTCCCAATTGCTAAGAAGTTCTTCCCGATGCATCTCTAACCATTCGAGAATCATTTTCAATGCACGACCAGGCATCTCACCTTTTACAACACCATCAGATATGCTGACAATCACTTTATAATCTCCATACCAAGCATGAAATACCGCGCGGCAGCAAAAAGAGAGCCCGCCGATGCCGACAGACTCTCTTCTACTATAGCTAAATGAATGTTTAATTATTTCGCGGGTGCTGCAGCGGGTGCGTCGCTAAGATTAAGTTTTTTCTTAACAAGCGGCGTAGCGTTGACTGCGTCGGGACCTGTATAAAGAGGTTGTGCGCTGTCGAGAATGATGGTGTAAGCATTTTCTTGACCAACGGCTTGAATTGCCGATTTAATCTTCTCTTGTATCGGAGC
>SFJG01000091.1 GCA_004555955.1 Bacteroidales bacterium
AGTTGCGATATACGCTACTCTACATCAACATTTGGAGGCACAAGTTATGTCCTTTAAGAGTATGGTTAAGGGCCACGAATTGGCCTATGTCACGAAAATTCTCGCCATTTTCGGAGCAGTGGAAGAACGGCAGATGCAGCGGCTGTTTTCCTTCCTGAGCGACAGCGAGTATGGAAAAATTATGACTCTTCTGGCACGGGAGGGGCAATTCTACCGCACACCGGATGCTCGGTATCTGACATTTAGCCGATTGCGCTTTGAAAAGCTCAATGTCAGCAGCAGCGTAGATTGCTTCTGGGCGTTCCTTGAGCTGAAGGATCGAGTTCAGGACTTCTGTGCTGGGGAACAGCCAGCCATCATTACCATGTCTGCACAGACAACTGACTATGATCTGATCCCTGTTTCCGGAGAGAACACCGAGCAAATCAACGAAAATGCAGAAGAACTGCCTGAAAGAACGGTCAGATTTCTGGTCACACGGGATTTGAACCTCCTGACCGACATTGATCGCCGGTTCAAGAACGACTACGCCATCCTTGTGGATGAAAACGGCGTGGTTGAAACCTACGAATTATGAGGAGAAAAGAACATGAATACTGAGTTTGGAAAAGACTATAGCAATTATCTCAGTATTCTCCAACTTATCGCCGGTGGGATGACCGTACAAAGTCAAATCGACGATATCATTGGAAAAAATACGGGTACTTATCTGAAGAACTTGGACGAAGACTATAATTTTGTGAGCAAGCTGCATCCCATGTTCAGCAAGCCGGGCAGTCGGAATGTGCGATGGTGCATAGAAGATTGTTTCCTTCGCTTTTGGTTCCGTTTCATTCTTCCCAACTGGAATTTGGTGGAAATGGAGCGCAACGAGCTGTTGCTTGAAATCGTAGAACGCTACTATAACGACTATACCGGCTTGATTTTGGAACAGTATTTTCGCCAAAAGATAAGCGAGGAAGAGCGGGTTACTTTTGTCGGGCATTATTGGGACCGCAAAGGGGAAAATGAGATAGACGTTATCGCGCTCAACGACATTGACCGTACCGCCTTGGTTGCCGAAGTGAAGCGCAATGCTGCAAGATATGACGAGCGTTTGCTTCAAGAAAAATTTGACAGCATCAAAAGTAACTTCGGGAAATATAAAGAGGTAAAGTTGATGGGTCTGTCGATGGATGATATGTAAACGCTTTTTGCGTTTTCGCTTTGTTTTTCACGAGGGGTGCTGTAACTTTGCAATAATAATCGGAATTATGAAATCGAAGAACGACAAGTTTAGTTGGGCGGCGAGGGGACGGAGTTTTCGCTATGCAGCAAAGGGTATCGCGGGGCTGTTTCGCGAGGAGCATAACGCGCGGATTCATGCCGTGGCTGCCATTGTGGCTGTTGGCTTGGGCTGTTGGCTCGACTTGAGTGCGGGCGAATGGTGCGCCGTTGTGCTGTGTATCGGCGCTGTCATTGCTGCCGAGGCGCTCAACTCTGCCGTCGAGGCGCTTGCCGACCGCATTACTACTGACCGCGACCCGTTGATTGGCAAGGCGAAAGATTTCGCTGCCGCTGCGGTGCTCATTACGGCAATTGCCGCCGCTACGGTCGGATGTATTATTTTCATTCCTAAGTTGCTAAATCTGATATGAGATTTTTGTCATTAATATTAATTGCTGTCTTTGCACTGTCGGCGTCTGCGCAGACGCCGACGGAGTTGAGCGACTCGCGCAAGGCGGTAAAGACGTCGGGCGACGTGCTGCTTGTGGCTATGCCGGTTGCAACGCTGACGGGTGTGCTCGTCGAACGTGATTGGATCGGGCTCAAGCAAGCTGCATTTACGACGGCAACGACTCTTGGCGCAACCTATTTGTTGAAATATACTGTCAAAAAAACGCGTCCCGACGGCAGCGACCGACATTCGTTCCCGTCGGCGCATACGTCGATACTGTTTGCCAATGCGGGATTCGTTGAACGCCGCTACGGGTGGAAACTCGGTGTGCCGGCTTTCGCCGTTGCCACTTACGTCGGTTGGAGCCGCACGTATGCACGCAAACACGATTGGTGGGACGTCGTAACGGGGGCTGCTATCGGCGCCGGAAGTGCTTATATTTTTACTCGACCGTGGTCGCGCAATCACAACCTGAGCATTGCTCCCGTGAGTGACGGAGAGCATTTCGGCTTGGTTGCTTCGTTTACTCTTTAACTCATCCACACATCCACTGCAATATGACCACCATACGACCTGCTACACCTTCCGACATTCCGTTGATACGCTCGTTGGCATATCCAACTTTCAGCCACACCTATCGCTCGATACTGTCAGCCGAGCAACTCGACTATATGCTCGAGATGATGTACAGCGAAGACAGTATGCGCCGACAATTTGCCGACGGACATCATTATCTTTTGGCTTACGCCGACGGCGAAGCGGTTGGCTATGCGTCGTACAACCGTGAAGGCGAGAGTCTTTATCATCTGCAGAAACTCTACGTATTGCCGACGCGCCAAGGCGAGGGCATCGGCAAACGCTTGTTTGATGCGGCTTGCAGTGCTGTAGGGGAGGAGTGCCCCGGGGCGGCTATAGAACTCAACGTCAACCGCAACAATTCGGCGCTGCATTTCTACGAGCGGATGGGCATGACGCGTCTTCGCTCGGGCGATTTCGACATCGGTAACGGATTCTATATGAACGACTATATAATGGGACTTCAACTATGATAGTTTACAACACAACATATCACGCACATACGAGCGTGAACGACGATTTTCTCGACTGGCTTCGCCGTGAATACATTCCGGCGGCAACTCGCGACGGACGTCTTACCGAGCCGCGGCTGACGGTGGTTCTCAACGCTGAAGCCGACGACGGTACCAACTATTCATTGCAGTTTCGCGCACGTTCGCTCGACACGTTGCGCGCCTGGTATGAATCGGTGGGCGACGACCTCGTTGTGGCTATGTCGCAGCGTTTCGGACACCGCGTTGCGGGTTTTTCAACACTTTTAGAGGAGGTGGAATTGTGATACGCAAAGAACTTGAATGGGATAAGATAATCATCGGCATCGACCCCGGTACGAACGTGATGGGTTACGGACTTCTCGGCGTCAAAGCCGGTAAGCCGAGTGCGATTGCCATGGGTGTGCTCGTGCTCAATAAGTTCGACGACCACTATCTGCGGCTTCGTCGCATCTGCGAGCGCATCACCGGCGTAATCGAGCAATATCTGCCCGACGAGATGGCACTCGAAGCGCCTTTCTACGGCAAGAACGTGCAGTCGATGCTCAAACTCGGGCGTGCTCAAGGTGTGGCGATGGTCAGTGCGCTCATGCGCGACATTCCCATAGCCGAATACGCACCACTGCGCGTCAAGCAAGCCATCACCGGCAACGGCGGCGCCTCGAAGGAGCAGGTTGCCGAGATGCTTCGTCGCATCCTCAACATTCCGCGCGAGATGATTGACCCGCACCTCGACGCAACCGATGCACTTGCCGTTGCGCTGTGTCATTTCTACGAGTCGCAGCGACCCAAGACCGCCCCGGCGTTTAAGTCGTGGAAAGACTTCGTGGCACGCAATCCCGATAAAGTAAAAAAATAGCGCCGGATAGGAGATTTATCGATGAAACTCAATCGTATCGAAGAAGAGAAGGTGGTAGTTGAGCAGATGATACGTCTGTATTGCCGAAAGTGTGAGGGTAATGCCGAATTGTGTCTGAATTGCCGGGAGCTGTTAGCCTATGCACACGGTCGACTCTCGGCGTGCCGTTTTGGCAACCGAAAGCCGACGTGCAAAAAGTGTCCGATTCATTGCTATCGTCCGCAGATGAAAGAGCGAATCCGCATGGTGATGCGTTGGTCGGGGTCGCGGATGCTGTTCTACCATCCTCTTGCCGCCGTTAGACATCTGCTGCGTGAAATGTTTTTGTAGGTGATGAATAATGCAGGTTGAATTTTTGGAGGATAGTAATCGAGAAACTTCGTTATGTTTGGTAGAATAAACCGTATGACGGAATTGTGTGATTCACGAATTCTTGATATTTCTTTTAAAAATCAAAGAACTTGTGTATATTTGTAAACTAAAAAGATGCTGAACGATGGAAGTTAAAGAACTTAAGCGATTGCCGGTAGGAATTCAGACCTACGATGAAATTGTGAATAATAACTGGCTTTATATTGATAAGACAGAATATGTTTACAAGATGAAAAATCTTAGTAAATATGTCTTTCTTAGCCGCCCGAGGCGTTTCGGAAAGTCGCTTCTTGTTTCTACTCTCGCAGCTTATTTTGAGGGCAAACGGCATCTCTTCAAAGGTACGTATATCGACCGTGTCGAGAAAGACTGGGCGGAATATCCCGTGCTGAGGTTTGATATGAGTACCGCCAAACACTTCGACGCGCAGACGCTAACCATAGAATTGGAAGGCAAACTCACAGATTACGAGGAGATTTATGGTCCTAACGATGCATCAAAACCCAAACTCAACCAACGTTTGGAGGGCTTGATTAAGCGCGCTTATGAGCAGACCGGAAAGCAGGTCGTTGTCCTAATCGACGAGTACGATGCTCCGCTGCTTGACGTGGCTCACGAAAAGGTGCAACTCGATGATTTACGCCAAATTATGCGTAACTTCTACTCGCCGCTCAAGGCTTGTGACAGTTTCCTAAAATTTGTTTTCATTACCGGAATCACCAAGTTTTCGCAACTCAGCATCTTCAGCGAACTGAATAACCTGAAGAACATCTCCATGAATCCCGAATTTGCTGCCGTATGCGGCATTAGCGAGGAGGAGATACAAACGCAGATGTCTGACTATCTCGATAATTTTGCAGGCGCTCTGGAAACGACGCGCGGGGAGGCAATGGCGGAACTCAAAAAGCAGTACGACGGCTATCATTTTGCGTGGCCGTCGCCGGATATTTTCAATCCGTTTAGTTTGCTTAATGCGTTCCAAGACAATGCGTTAAACAGCTACTGGTTTGAAAGCGGCACGCCAACTTTCCTTATCGAGATGATGCGAAAATTCAACGTCAAGCCGTCAGATATTGATGGAAAAGAAGTGATGGCATCAGCCTTTGATGCTCCGACGGAAAATATGCAGTCAATCACTCCGCTGCTCTATCAATCAGGATATCTGACTATTAAGAATTACGATAGAATGTTCAATATATATCGGCTTGAGATTCCCAATCAGGAGATTCGTATTGGCTTGATGGAGAGTTTGTTGCCCAAATATGTGACTACCGGTTGGGAAAGCGGTCTCACCACGATAGCCTACATGTGCAGGGCGCTCTACAACGACAACCTCGACGAAATGCTGCGCCTGCTGCAAACCTATCTGCTGACGATACCGCAATGCGACAACACAAACTACGAGGGACACTACCAGCAGATGCTCTACGTAATCTTCTCGCTCTTAGGAAGATACGTCGATGTGGAGGTGCGCACGCCGAAAGGACGTGTTGACATGGTGATGTATTCAGGCAAGGCTCTGTATCTTTTTGAACTCAAACTCAACAAATCGGCTGAAGCGGCTATGAATCAAATCAACTTCAAAGACTATCCGTCGCGCTTCGCCCTCGTCGGACTGCCCGTCGTAAAAGTCGGCATCAATTTCAACTCAGAAACTCATACCATCGAAGATTGGGTGATCGCCGACAAATAACCGAAGACGCTCGGCGTGTCGAAAAATTTTTGTACCTATGCATTGAGCATATGCTCTGAATTTTTATGGAATACGTATTACTGAGCTTTTTAAGATTCGAATTGAGGAATTTCAAAGTTCTTTCAATTACTTCGGATGAGCTGGTAATTACTGACGGAAAAGTCGAAGGTCAAACAAGAATGCTCACACGCGTAAAATAAAATAACTCTTCAAACAAAAATTGCACGGGAATCAATTTCTCCGTGCAATTTTTTGTGCTCGTTTTGCAATTGGCTGATTGCCGATAGTCGTATTTCCTGTTTTAGCAATACGTTGGGCTCGGTTATTTTACGACTTTTTTGTTGCCGATGATGTATACGCCGCGGCTGAGACGGTTGTATGCGTCGCGCGGTGACACTTGTCGCATTAATAAGCATCCGTCGATAGTGTAGACGTCAACCGGGGTGTCGTTGCTCGTTTCGGCGTCGATGCTTTCGACAGCGCCTACAGGTTCGAAGGCGGTGAGCAGGCTCTTGGCTTGCATGGCATAGTACATTCCCGTGTCGGTATGACCCTTACCGCTAACGTCCTTTATCTCGTAATTCGTGTAGCCCTGATTTGTTAAGAATTGATTCATGCTTTCCATGTTGACGTAGGGCACCACTTCGTCGTCGTGAGAGTGGAAAAACACGATGTGGTCGGTGGCGATTGGCGACCAGTCGTCGTAGACGAGCGAATTTTCTTTCAACCATTCGCCGGCAGCTTTCTGTGCCGCGCTTTCAGGGTTGATAAACTCGTCGGTGAGGATGGCGCTCATCTGTATGCCGGTCTCGGCACTGCCGCCGAAGGTCTGGTAGATAAGGTTGTTAATCTCCGCTGCTTTATATTTTTTGGAGTCGAACCATTCGGGGATTTTTTCAACAAATTCGGGGCGGAACACGTCGTTGTAGGTGAGCGCGTCGCTGTCGTCGATTATGCTGTTGAGGATAAGCGGAATGGCAACCGGGTAGTAAGAAACACCCTCGCCGAACATGCCGTTTAGTTGCGAATACATGTCGTACGGACCGCCGCCGATGATGCAATAGTCGATTTTCGGAAGTTCGTCGCTTCTATAGCCTTCAGCCACGAGACGGTTTACCCACATACCGCCATGCCCTCCTTGAGAGTATCCCAAGTTGGCAACCAAGTTGCCGAAGCTGATACCTTCTTGTCGGAGCAACTCGCGTCCGGCGATAAATGCGTCGATGTCGATGCGAGCGGTGGTGCGGCCTTTAAGGTAGTTTTGTTGGCGGTCGACGGTTTGTCCGAAGCCGATGCCGTCCGACTCGATGATGATAAAGCCCGAGCCTTGGATGAATCCTTCGAGCGAAAACTGTCCCGTTACGTTGGTCGGCCGTTCCGCGTCGGTGGTTATCGTGTAGTGGTTCATCAGGGCAAGACCTTTTGCCTCGTCGGTTTTTTCGTGGAATTTCGTCGACAAGAAGATAGCCGCCGAAAGCACTATGGGCGTTTCGCCGTCGCTGTCGGTAGTTTGGTAGTTGAAGTCGTAACGCCAAAAGCCCGTGCACTGTGTGCGGTTGACAATTCCGAGTTGAGGTTGCTCTTGTGCGACACACAATAGAGTAACTATAGTAAGAATAAAAAAGGAGGTAAGTATTCGTTTCATATTTATAATATTTTGTTATGCAAATATACAAAACGTTTTGTATCAACGCAATAGTTACGGCGCTATTTCCGCGTTTTGTGTGATTGAGTTTTTATTCCTTTACGCTCTTTTTAAGCAATTCATACATAGCCATTCCATGTTCTTCAATAGCCTTTCTGTTCCATCCGTTTGGGTAGTTCTTATGCACTATAAGCAATTTTAAACTTTCAATAGTACCCGATTTTGAGCCGTTACAAAATGATTGCACATGTGCGGTTTTAACTTCGTACGATTCATTACTTAATGCCGAATTAAGTCCTTGCGAAATCATAACAAGGTTTCCAAAACTATCTCGTAAACGTTCGTCTTCCTCTGTGTTATCCCATTTCATCATAGAATTGCTTTGTGGAGTTTGCGGAGCAATATGCTCTATGCTTCGGTTGCGCTTAAAAATGTAGTTTTCAACAATATCCATCTCAGGAGAATCCTTCTCGAATATCTCGTTACGATGTAACCAGATATAGAAGTCCAGTCTCCAAAACCAATATCGATTGTCTCCTTGATATGTCAATTTATCATACGGAGGAAGAGGAAAGGCTTCATCTATCTTTTCCTTCAAGGAATCATATAGGCGTTGCGCATCGGGCACCCC
>SFJG01000014.1 GCA_004555955.1 Bacteroidales bacterium
CACATCGATTACAATGCACGCATTGCGCTCGCTGTGACTTTCAAAATCTGCTCAAAAATATCCGCCTCTACGACCCTAAAAATTTAAGGAACGCGCTCTAAGCGCAAATGAAGGTATTTTTAGACTTATCCTAACAAAATCGGCAAAACGTGCGTCTATTTCACAAAAAAACAATAAATTTGCCAAGAATTTGAAGTGGCGACATTTCGCCGACAATTTATTTTAGTATAATTATAATTATGTTAGAAAAAACCAGTGTAAAGACTCTTGAGAATGTTGTAGTCCGCTTTTCGGGCGACAGCGGCGACGGAATGCAGTTGGCAGGCAACATCTTCTCAAACGTATCAGCCGGTATGGGCGACCAAATTTCGACGTTCCCCGACTATCCGGCAGAGATACGCGCACCGCAAGGCACTCTTAGCGGTGTGTCGGGATTTCAAGTTCACATAGGTCGTGGCGTGCACACTCCGGGCGACCAAGCCGACGTGCTTGTTGCCATGAATCCGGCAGCCCTCAAGCGCCATTGCAGTTACCTCAAGCGCGGCGGTGTTGCCATTGTCGACATCGACAGCTTCCGCGAACAAGACCTCAAAAAAGCGCTATATACAACCGATGACCCCTACCGCGAAATCGGGCTCGATGCTCAAGTCGTCGAAGTGCCAATCTCGTCGATGGTCAAAGACGCGTTGGCTGATTCGGGACTCGACCTTAAGTCGATGCTTCGCTGCAAGAATATGTTCGCATTAGGCTTGGTATGCTGGCTCTTCGACCGTCCTCTCGACGCCGCTCTCCACCATCTTAAGAACAAATTCAGCCGCAAGCCCGCCATCTACGAAGCAAATGCAAAAGTGATGCGCGCCGGCTACGACTACGGCAACAACATACACGCATCGGTGTCGACCTACCGCATCGAGTCGAGCGACGCTCGCCCTGGTACATACACCGACGTCAACGGAAATACGGCTACCGCATGGGGTCTCATCTACGCTTCCGAGAAGTCGGGACGCCCCCTCTTCTTGGGCAGCTACCCAATCACCCCGGCAACCGACATCCTTCACGAACTCGCCAAGCGCAAAGACCTCGGCGTAAAGGCTTGCCAAATGGAAGACGAAATCGCCGGAATATGCTCTGCCATCGGCGCTTCGTTTGCCGGCAACCTTGCCGTTACAACCACTTCCGGTCCCGGTCTGGCACTCAAAAGCGAAGGTCTCGGATTGGCTGTTATGGCTGAACTTCCGCTGGTTGTCATCGACGTACAGCGCGGCGGCCCGTCGACCGGTCTTCCCACAAAAACCGAGCAAACCGACTTGCGCCAAGCCCTCTACGGACGTAACGGCGAAAGCCCCGTTGTAGTGCTCGCCGCAGCATCGCCGACCGACTGCTTCCACATGGCTTTCGAGGCTGCTCGTATCGCCATCGAACATATGACGCCCGTTGTGCTCCTCACCGACGCGTTCATCGCCAACGGCTCGTCGGCATTCCGCTTGCCCGACGAAGACGAATACCCCGCCATCAAGCCGCGTTTCGTTGCCGAAGCCGACCGTGAAAACTGGCGCCCATACGACCGCGACCCGCAAACTCACGCTCGCTTCTGGGCTATCCCGGGCACTCCCGGGCTGGCACATCGCCTCGGCGGCTTGGAGAAAGACAGCAGAACAAGCGCAATCTCCAACGACCCGCAGAACCACGAAAAGATGGTGTTGCTGCGTCAAGCAAAAGTTGATGCCGTTGCCAACGACATCCCCGAACTCGAAGTGTACGGCGACCCGCAAGCCGACACGCTCGTTGTCGGTTGGGGCGGCACGTTCGGCCACATCCACGAAGCCGTCGACAGCCTCAATGCCGAAGGCCGTCACGTGGCTATGGCTCAATTCCGCTACATCAACCCGCTGCCGAAAAACACCGGTGAAGTGTTCGCTCGCTACAAAAAGATAGTGGTTGCCGAACTCAACCTCGGTCAGTTTGCCGACTTCGTTCAAGCGAAATTCCCCGCCGCACAAATCCGGCGCATCAACAAAATTCAAGGTCAACCTTTCCTCGTTGAGGAAATCAAAGAAGGTGTCATTAAAGCAATGGAGGAATAAACAATGGAAGAAAAAAAATATCAGCCATCCGATTATAAAAGCGACCAATACGTACGCTGGTGTCCCGGCTGTGGCGACCACGCCATCTTGAACGTGCTCCACAAAGCCATGGCAGAACTCGGCGTAGCCCCGGAACGCACCGCCGTAATCTCCGGCATCGGCTGCTCGTCGCGCTTGCCCTACTACATGAACACCTACGGCTTCCACACCATCCACGGACGCGCTGCCGCTATCGCCACCGGCTTCAAAGTGGCAAACCCGGAGATGACCGTTTGGCAAATATCGGGCGACGGCGACGGACTCGCCATCGGCGGCAACCACTTCATCCACGCCGTACGTCGCAACGTCGACCTAAACATGCTGCTGCTCAACAACCGCATCTACGGACTTACAAAAGGACAATATTCGCCGACATCAGCCCGCGGATTCGTCTCTAAATCGTCGCCTTACGGCACTACCGAAGACCCGTTCATCCCCGCGGAATTGGTGTTCGGCGCTCGCGGAACATTCTTCGCCCGCAGCCTCGACGTTGAACTCAAAATCAGCCAAGAAGTTATGGTAGCCGCAGCTCGCCACCACGGCGCTTCGGTTGTCGAACTGCTCCAAAACTGCGTAATCTTCAACCAAGGCATCCACAGCTATGTGTCGGCTAAAGAGAACCGTCCCGACCACACCATCCACTTGCGTCACGGCGAAAAGATGATTTTCGGTGCCGACGGCAACAAAGGTATCGTGCAAGACGGATTCGGGCTCAAAGCCGTGACAATCGGCGAAGACGGATATACCATCGACGACGTGCTTACCCACGATGCTCACTGCTCGAACAACTTCTTGCATCAGCAACTCGCCATGATGGACGGCGTGACAATGCCGTTGGCGTTGGGCGTTATCCGCGACGTCGACGCTCCGGTCTACGACCGCGAAGTGGCAGCTCAAACCGAAACGGTGAAAGCTTCAAAGCCCTACTCGACGCTCCGCGACATGATTCTCGCCGGCGAAACCTGGACAGTAAAATAAGTGATTCTTTCACATTATATGCTTAAGGAAGACGCGACGCAAGTCCGCCTTCCTTTTTTTGTCGGCACACCATCAACCGCCACACCCACCGAAACGACAAAAATCGCAAAAAAATCGCCGCTAACGTAAGGAAAAAAATTATCTGTCGGAAAGACACTCAAGTTCCAATTATTTTTACTACTTTTGCAAAAACCACCCTCAAAAGGTGGTAACATACCACCAAAATCGGGCGTTTTAACACATTAGAGGCGCTTCATAGCTCAGATCTTGTCGTAGGGCCAACGCCATCAGATGGTGCCCATGCGTCATTACGAGAAATTCGTCATTTTTTGGCTTACTTCAAGAAGTTGATTATAAATGAAATTAAAGCGAACATCGATTTTGTTACCAAATCGGCGGATAATATATGGTGGTACGACGGACAAATAGTTAAGAGCGCGTTCCTTAAATTTAGAAGCCACAATACGTCAAAGATATTATTTGCTCTTCAAGAAAATCCGGCTATAACGTATGAAGAACTGACAAAATTAATCGGCATCAATACATCTGCCATTCAGAAGCAAATAAATAATCTAATTAAGAATGGATACATCCAACGCAAAAATTCTGATAGTGAATGGTATGTATTAATCACATCAACGATATAAGCGTCGGTTCAAAAATGCTCTTAATCAGATTTTTTGCAAACTATTTCGTCGATTTCGGGAATTTTCAGTAACTTTGCAGTCGGTCTTATTGCAGAAGCACCGCGCACCGGGCTGCGCCCGACTTACGCTATAAGCCGACTCGCGAATTTGAATCGCATTTGCGGTCGGTCTTATTGCTGACGCATTTACAAAAAAGAAACGGAACAATATAAAAAGACATGAATATATCATACAAATGGCTGAAGGACTATCTGGACTTTGACCTAAGCCCTGAAGAAGTATCGAAAGCATTGACTTCGATAGGTTTGGAAACCGACGGGGTAGAGAAAGTAGAAACCATCAAGGGCGGCCTCGAGGGCATCGTCATCGGCAAGGTACTCACCTGCGAAGAACATCCCAACAGCGACCACCTACACATCACCACCGTCGACCTTGGCAACGGCGAGCCTACGCAAATTGTCTGCGGAGCGCCTAACGTGGCTGCCGGGCAACACGTCGTTGTGGCTACCGTCGGCACAAAGCTTTACGACGGCGACAACGAATTTACCATCAAGAAGTCGAAAATCCGCGGCGTGGAATCGTTCGGTATGATTTGCGCAGAAGACGAAATCGGCATAGGCACGTCGCACGATGGTATCATCGTGCTCCCCGAAACGGCTGTGCCCGGCACTCCCGCTCGCGAATATTATAACGTCGAAGACGAATACGTTATCGAAGTAGACCTCACGCCTAACCGCATCGATGCTGCGTCGCACTACGGCGTGGCGCGCGACTTGGCAGCTTGGATGAAGCGTCAAGGCATGGCGTGCCGCTTGCATCGTCCCGACGTCGACAATTTCCATAGCGACCGCACCGACGGAGCTTGCTCGGTGACTGTCGAAGCCAAAGACGCTTGCATCCGCTATTGCGGCGTGACTATTCGCGGCGTGAAAGTTGCCGAAAGTCCCGAATGGCTCAAAAAGTGCTTGACCACTATCGGCCAACGCCCGATAAACAACGTTGTCGACGTAACAAACTACATCCTCAACGCATTCTGCCAACCGTTGCACTGCTTCGACCTCAAGAAAGTCAAAGGCGAGCAAATCGTGGTACGCACCGTCGACGATGGCACTAAATTCACCACTCTCGACGGCGTTGAGCGCACTATGACCTCTGCCGACTTGATGATATGCAACGCCGAAGAGCCGATGTGCATTGCCGGCGTGTTCGGCGGTCTCGACTCGGGAGTAACCGAAGAGGCTACCGACATCTTCCTCGAATCGGCTTGCTTCCATCCCACTTGGGTGCGCAAAACGGCACGCCGTCACGGTCTTAGCACCGACTCGTCGTTCCGTTTCGAACGCGGCGTCGACCCCAACAACACCGTCTACGCTCTGCAACTTGCAGCCACCCTCATTAAGCAACTTGCCGGAGGCGAAATCTGTGGCGACATCGTCGACATCTACCCCAACCCGGTAGAACGCGCAAGCGTGCAACTTTCGCTCGACTACGCATACAACTTGATTGGCAAACACATCGGCAACGATGTTGTCAAAGAAATACTCGGCTCGCTCGAAATCGAAATCGTCGGCGAAAGCGACGGCGTGCTCGACCTGCGCGTGCCCACCTACCGCGTCGACGTGACTCGTCCTTGCGACGTTGTCGAAGACGTGCTCCGCATCTACGGATACAACAACGTGGAATTCGGCAACACCGTACAGTCGAGCCTCTCTTACCAACAACCGACCGACGTGTCGAACCACCTGCAAGAACTCGTGTCGGAGCAACTTACCGCAGGCGGCTTCCGCGAAATAATGAACAACTCGCTGTCGGCGGTTTCCTACTACGAACCGCTCGAGATGTATCCGCTGGCAAACTGCGTACGTCTGCTCAATCCGCTCAGCAACGACCTGGCTGTGATGCGTCAAACGCTGCTCTTCGGCGGACTCGAAAGCCTTGCGCACAACATCAACCGCAAGAACGCCAACCTGAAAATGTACGAGTTCGGACACGTCTACGTTCAGAACCCCGCGGCTGAATCGACCGATGAAAAGCCGTTGGCACCCT
Source organism: Bacteroidales bacterium (assembly GCA_004555955.1). Taxonomy (GTDB): domain Bacteria; phylum Bacteroidota; class Bacteroidia; order Bacteroidales; family Muribaculaceae; genus Limisoma. Next base: position 5,795 of record SFJG01000014.1, read on the forward strand.
ACACGGAAAGCCAGCACCTCGGCATCTGGATGACCGGCGACCTCTACGCGGCAAACTGGGCGGTCGGCGAGCGCCATGCTACGGTCTACGACCTTAAAGCCGTTGTCGAAAACGTGTTTGCACGCCTGGGCATCGCCATCGGCGGCGAAATCGTGGCTACGCAAGTCAAAAACGAAATATTCTCGGCGGCTATCGAATATACCAACCGCGGCGGCAAACTCATCGGACGCCTCGGCATCGTGGCTAAACGTCTCACCAAGGCAACTGACGTCGACCAGGAAGTATACTTCGCCGAACTCGATTGGGACGCACTGATGCGCATGGCATTGAAGAAGAAAGTGGAATATACCGACTTGGCAAAATCGATGCCCGTCAAGCGCGACCTGGCGCTGCTCATCAGCAAAGACGTGACGTTTGCCGACGTTGAACGCGTAGTGCGCGCAAGCGAAAAACGCCTGCTCAAATCGGTTACACTCTTCGACGTCTACGAAGGCAAGAACCTCGAAGAAGGCAAAAAGTCGTATGCCATCAGCATGATTCTCCAAGACGACGAAAAGACCCTCAACGACAAGCAAATCGACGCCGTAATGAATAAAATTATCGCCAACTTGCAAAAACAGTTAGACGCAAAACTCAGATAAACAATAGTATAAACAAAGATAAAACAAAACAATGGGAAGAGCATTTGAATATCGCAAAGCGAGAAAATTGAAACGCTGGGGCAATATGTCTCGCACTTTCACGAAAATCGGTAAGGAAATCACAATCGCGGTGAAAGCCGGTGGCCCTGACCCGACAGGCAACTCTCGTCTGCGCGCGCTGCTTCAGAATGCCAAGGCAGCAAATATGCCCAAAGACACCGTAGAACGTGCCATCAAGAAAGCAACCGATAAGGACGCCAGCGACTACAAAGAAATCGTCTACGAAGGCTACGGACCTTTCGGTATCGCTATCGTTGTCGAAACAGCTACCGACAACAACACTCGTACAGTGGCTAACGTACGCAGCTACTTCAACAAATTTGGCGGCTCGCTCGGCACTTCCGGCAGCCTTTCGTTCCTCTTCGACCACAAATGTGTGTTCAAAATCGCCGCTCGCGAAGACATTTCGCTCGACGACCTCGAACTCGAACTGATTGACTACGGCGTTGACGAACTCGAAGACGAAGGCGAATCTATCGTGCTCTACGGCGCTTTCGACTCGTTCGCTAACATCCAAAACTACTTGGAAAGCAACGGCTTCGAAATCCAAAGCGCGGAATTCGAACGCATCCCGAACGACTACAAAGAGGTGACGCCCGAACAACGTGAGCAAATCGAAAAACTCCTCGAAAAGTTTGAGGACGACGACGATGTGCAAAACGTATTCCACAACATGAAGGAAGACGAAGCCGACGACGAAGAATAGTCTACCCCGAAAACGCATTTTCAAAAATACGCCCGCCTCTATGGTTGTTGCTATTCTGGCGACGCTACAGAGACGGGCTTTTTAGTTTAACATATAATATTTTACCGACATGAAAAAATTTTGTTTATTATTGATTCTTCTTATCGGCGCAGGGTTGAGTGTAAACGCCGAAAGTACGATTCGCGTTTTCGCTAAAGGTTTTATCGACCCTGACGTTCGCTTGTTTATCAACGGCGAAGAAGTTTGCAACCTGAACGGACCGATTAATCAAGAGAAAAAAGTGAAAAACTTTGTCTACAAAGAAAAAGGAGGTATGTCGGAAAACTGCTTCCGCTCGATTCGTGTAAATGGAATAGACAAGGTTACCTTAAAAATCGTAGCCGCTGTGCCCGAATCTAAGAAGATTAAGGAACTCGGCAAACAAAAGTACTTCGAAGCCGAAAGAACCATAGTTCTATCGGAAGGCTGTACGTTCAACTTCGAGATATCGATGCGAAGTATGACAAACCACATGATTAATCTACCACCCGAACAAGACGCATACAAATGGTCGAAAGACTGGGTGGAACTCCCCGAGGTAACCTATCCGAAAGAATAGCATATCGCTACAAATACATATACACAACGAAAGGTCGCCCCACGCGACCTTTTGTTGTTTTCTCCTCTCACCTCTTACCTAAAAAAATGGTAATTGTTCCGCAAACTCTTGGTTATTTGCCAACAAATTCTTACCTTTCGGGCAAAATTGAGTATTATGGATAACCAAAGTGTAATCGAACGCGTAAAATACCTGATGAGCGAGATGCGTCTGCGCCAAAATGCATTCGCCAAACGTATCGGCACAGACATATCAAACTTTTCGAAACTCATCAACGGAAAGCTTCCGGTAAGCGACTCGCTCGTCAACCGAATTGTAGTCAATCTCGGCGTGTCGAAGCAATGGCTCGTCGCCGGCGAAGGCACGCCATTCCAAAAGAACGAAGCGCCACAAACCATTGTAGTACCGCAAATTAGCGAACGTCATAAAGGCTCGCCGGTCTACGACATCGACGTAACCGCCGGCGCACTTAGCCGCGAAATGACCTTTGCCGACGACAGCATCATCGGCTACGTCAACGTGCCCGGAGTGGCTTCCGGCAACAAGATTGTGCGCGTCAGCGGCGACAGTATGAAGCCCGTAATCAACGACGGCGACTACCTCTCAATCCGCGAAATAACCGATATGTCGGTCATCTTCTGGGGACAAATCTACGTTGTACTCCTCGACGACTACCGCATGGTAAAATACCTACGTCGCCACGAGGACAACTCCATGGTGATTCTTCGCAGCGAAAACCCTCAATACGACGACATCGAACTGCCGCGTACGGCCATCCGCGGGCTCTTTTTCGTCAGCAACATCATCCACATCGATTCCAGAATGTAACAGCCAACCTCACAAAGGACAAAATTATTAATAATTTTGGCTTATTATCGCTGATTTTTTGTAACTTTACAACATAATTTGAAAACCAAACGATATGAGATACATAACACTTTTGATTGTAATCGTCGCAAGTGCATTAGTAAGACTGTATGCCATCGACGTAACCGCCGGCGGTGTTGAAGCCGCCCTCAAAGACAGTTCGCCCGAAACGATGACAACTCTCACGCTGAGCGGCACAATCGACGCACGCGACATTGCCTACATCGCCAACTCAATGCCGCAACTGACCGCAATCGACCTTAGTGCGACTTCTATCACCGAATATTCGAGCACCGACGCCCTGTTTGCCAACTACGTAACCTACGCCGCCAACGAATTGCCTCCCTGCTGCTTTGCCGGGAAGGCTTACACGTCGGTAGTTCTGCCCGGCACGCTAACAAGCATAGGCGACGGCGCATTTACCGGATGTACGGCTTTGACGCAAATCAACATACCCGCATCGGTTACGCGCATCGGCGACTTCGCATTTGCATCCGCGCCGGCGCTGATCAAAGTAACAGGTGCCGCCGGCGTGCAAACGATTGGAAGTTATGCTTTTAACCGCAGCACCAACCTTTCTGCGGTGCCCGTCACGAGCGTAAAAAGCATCGGCGCCTATGCTTTCCAAGGCTGCGAACGCCTCAGCGCCCTGACGTTCGGCTCATCGGTTGAGCAAATCGGCGAAGGTGCATTTAAAGCAAGTGGATTGACCGCCGCCGACCTGTCGTCGACACGCGTGGCAACCATCGGCGCTTGGGCTTTTGCCGACACCGAAGGACTTACCACCGTCAAACTCCCCGCAACGATTGAGTCGCTCGGCGACGGTGCTTTCTTCTACAGCACATCGCTCAACAAGGTTGAAATGCCTAAAGGCCTGACAACTATCAACAATTTCGTGTTTGGCAACGTAACAAATATGACTGAAATGGACCCGATGCCCGAATCGGTTACACATATTGGCGACTACGCATTCACCGACTGGACCGACATCGTCGAATTTTCTATACCGTCGACCGTCAAACACATCGGCACCGGCGCTTTCCGCAACTGGAAAGCCTTGCGCTACTTCAACTCACGCCCCGCAGTGCCGCCTACGCTCGGCGAAACCGTTTGGGAAGGCATCGACCAATCTGCTGTTGTGCTCAAAGTCGACAAGCCGTCGGAATCGCTCTATAAAGCGGCAGAGCAGTGGCGCGACTTCCAAGTGTCGAACACCTCCGAAGTGTCGGCAATCGAAAGCGCCGTCAAAGTGACATTCAGCGGCGACGTTCTCCGCGCATCAGCCACCGAACAAATCGAATCGGCAACGGTCTACGACCTCAGCGGTATCGTGCTCGCTACGAAAAACCCGGCGGCAACATCGGTTGAATTCAACCTCGGCGCTTACTCGGCGAAAGTCTACGTGTTGCGTTGCGCATTGGCTTCCGGAAAAGTGGAATTTATCAAATTCGGCACAAAATAGAACTTATGGGCAAAAACAAACTTAAAAAATTCGGCGAAATGGAAACGTTTTTCAACGTATTCCAGTACCCGTACTCACGGCTGAAAGCCGAAGGTTTTGCCTTGCGCGGAAAGTGGAACAGCGAATTCTTTAAGAACGACAACCCGATAGTGCTCGAACTCGGCTGCGGCAAGGGCGAATATGCCGTAGGGCTCGCCAAGAAGTATCCCGACCGCAACTTCATCGGCGTCGACATCAAAGGCGCACGAATGTGGACCGGCGCACGCCAATCGGTCGACGAAGGCATGACCAACGTGGCATTTCTTCGCACCAACATCGAACTCATCAACGAGTTTTTCGCTCCCAACGAAGTCGCCGAAATTTGGATAACTTTCCCCGACCCGCAGATGAAAAAGGTCAACAAGCGACTTACGTCGGTGCGATTTCAAAATCTCTATCGGCAGATTCTTCGCCCCGACGGCATTATCCATCTCAAGACCGACAGCCCGTTCCTCTACACCTATACGCACGAGATGGTCCGACTCAACCGACTTGCCACCGATGTCGACACCGACGACCTCTATCACTCCGGGCTGGCTGACGACATCCTCGAGATTCGCACCTTCTACGAACGCCAATGGCTCGCGCGAGGGCTTACGATAAAATACATCAAGTGGCACCTCGACGCAGAAACTACGCTCGTCGAACCAGACATTGAAATCGAGCACGACACCTACCGCAGCTTCTCGCGCGGAACGCTCGAAACCGACAAAAAATATCAAAACGACATCTAAACGAAAACGAAAAAATGAACATAACATTATATCCGGCACTCATCCTCGAAGCACTCTCGAAAGTACGCTACCCCGGCAACGGCAAGAATCTTGTCGAAGCCGAAATGGTGGAAGACGACATTCGCATCGACGGGATGAAAGTGTCGTTCTCGCTCATCTTCGACCGCCCGACCGACCCGTTCGTCAAGTCGGTGGTTCGCGCTGCCGAAACAGCAATAGCAACCTACATCAGCGAAGACGTTGACATCAAAGGCAACATCGCCGTGAAATATCGCCAAGAAGTAAAGGCACCGGCACGACTACTGCCGGGTGTACGCAACATCATCGGCATCTCGTCGGGAAAAGGCGGCGTCGGCAAGTCGACCGTGGCAAGCAACCTCGCCGTGGCTCTCGCTTCGCTGGGCTACAAAGTTGGACTCCTCGATGCCGACATCTTCGGACCGTCGGTGCCCAAAATGTTCGGCGTCGAAGACGAACCGGTCTATATGGACCAAGTTGACGGACGCAACCTCATCGCTCCCGTCGAAAAATTCGGCGTAAAACTCCTATCCATCGGATTCCTCGTCGATAAAGATAATGCCGTGCTGTGGCGCGGCGGCATGGCAAGCAACGCCCTCAAACAACTCATCAGCGACGCCAACTGGGGCGACCTCGACTACTTCCTCATCGACATGCCGCCGGGAACCAGCGACATCCATCTTACCCTGGTACAAACGCTCGCCATCACCGGCGCTATCGTCGTCACCACGCCGCAAGAAGTGGCACTCGCCGACGCTCGTAAGGGCATAAGCATGTTCCGCAGCCCGCAAGTCAACGTCCCCGTACTCGGTATTGTCGAAAACATGTCGTGGTTTACACCTGCCGAACACCCCGACGAACGATACTACATCTTCGGCAACGGCGGCGGCACGCGTCTCGCCGAAACGCTCGGAGTTGACACTCTAGCGCAGATTCCGCTGGTGGCAAGCATCTGCGACAACGGCGACAAAGGCACTCCCGCAGCAATCAGCAACACCGTTTCGGGCGAAGCTTTCCGCTCTCTTGCTCGCAGCGTTGTCGACGCAATCGACCGTCGCAACAATGAACTTCCTCCAACAAAAAAAGTAGAAGTTAAACACTAATTAACACGTCGGTACACAATCGTTGCCCGGAGCAACAACTAACTTTGCAACAGAAACAAAAAAACCAACAAGATATGAAAGTAGGAGATAAAATCCCGGCAATACTGGGAACAGACGCACAAGGACGTGAGATAAAAGCCGCCGACTTTGCAGGCAAGAAACTCATCATATATTTCTACCCGAAGGACAACACGCCGGGCTGTACCGCCGAGGCATGCAGTCTGCGTGACGGCTACGACAGCCTACAAGCAGCGGGCTACGAAGTAATCGGAGTGAGCAAAGACAGCGCAGCGTCGCACGCAAAGTTTGCCGAAAAGCACAACTTGCCGTTTACGCTCATCGCCGACACCGAGAAGACGCTCAACGAAGCGTTCGGCGTTTGGCAACTAAAGAAGATGTGCGGCCGCGAGAGCATGGGCACCGTCCGCACCACGTTCCTCATCGATGAAACAGGCACCGTGACCGACATTATTAACAAGGTAAACACAAAAGACAGTGCCAACCAAATACTTGAACTTAAGAAATAACACTTCAAAAACGCTATATAATGGAAAAGAAAACCGCAGACAAAAAAGCGAAAGAGCCCGTTTCGAGCGAAAAGCTTAAGGCGCTCAACAACGCTATGGCAAAGATAGAGAAAGACTTCGGCCGCGGAACGATTATGAAACTCGGCGACGACAATATCGAAGACATCGAGGTAATTCCGAGCGGCATCATCGGTCTCGACTACGCACTGGGCGTGGGCGGATACCCTCGCGGACGTATCATCGAAATCTACGGTCCGGAATCGTCGGGTAAAACCACACTGGCTACGCTCGCCATCGCTCAAGCTCAAAAGCAAGGCGGAATTGCAGCCATCATCGATGCCGAGCACGCTTTCGACCGCTTCTATGCCGAAAAACTTGGCGTAGACGTCAACAATCTTTGGATTGCGCAACCCGACAACGGCGAACAAGCCCTCGAAATTGCCGACCAACTCATCCGCTCGTCGGCTATCGACATCATCGTCATCGACTCGGTTGCCGCTCTTACTCCCAAGGCTGAAATCGAAGGTGTTATGGGCGACAAGCAAATGGGTCTGCAGGCTCGACTCATGTCGCAAGCCCTCCGCAAACTTACAGGTACTATTTCGAAAACGAAAACAACCTGTATATTCATCAACCAATTGCGCGACAAAATCGGCATAACTTGGGGTAACCCCGAAACAACCACCGGCGGTAATGCCCTCAAATTCTACGCTTCGGTGCGAATCGACATCCGTCGCTCTTCTGCCATAAAGAAAGGCGAAGAAACGCTCGGCTACCTCACCAAAGTGAAAGTGGTGAAAAACAAGGTGGCGCCCCCATTCAAACGCGCTCAATTCGACCTCATCTTCAGCGAAGGCGTGTCGCGTAGCGGCGAACTTATCGACCTCGGCGTGGCGCTCGACATCATCAAGAAGAGCGGCTCTTGGTTCTCTTACGATGGTAGCAAACTCGCTCAAGGTCGCGACGCCGTCAAGAAACTCCTAATGGAGAACGAAGAACTCGCCAACGAAATCGAAGCAAAAATCAAAGCGCAACTCTTCGCAAAAGACGGCAGCGAACCCGTAATTGCCGTCGACGAAGACGATGAAGAAACCCCGTCGGGCGAATATACGGAAGCATTTTAAACGTACATACAGAGATTAATGAAAATTTCAATCATCGGTTGCGGAAACATGGGAGGAGCAATCGCCGCAGGGCTTGCATCCGACCATGTTTTTGCATCTAACAACACCATCTCGGCTTCGAATCGCACAACGCCGAAACTCGACAAATTGCGAGAACGTCATCCAAACGTAGAAACAACGACCGTCAACAGCGAATCTGCTTTGGGCGCCGACATCATCATCGTCGCCGTCAAGCCGTGGCTCATCGACGCCGTTGCCGCCGACATTCTGCCGGCCGTGCGCGACAACCAAATCATCGTGTCGGTTGTTGCCGGAGTGCCTATCGAACATCTCCGCGAGATTTTCAGCACACCCTCAGGCACGCCGACAATATTCCGCGCCATCCCCAACACAGCCATTTCGATTGGCGAAAGCATGACCGTGATAGCCCATAACGGCGCGAGTAAAGAGCAAGTCGACACGGTTGTCGACATCTTTGCACGTCTGGGCAAAGCCTCAGTCATCGAAGAGCGCCTTATGGGCGCAGCCACCGCTTTATGCTCTTGCGGAACAGCTTACGCACTGCGCTACGTCAGAGCAGCCGTCGAAGGCGCCGTCGAACTCGGACTCTACCCGCACCAAGCACAGGAAATTGTGGCGCAAACAGTCAAAGGCGCCGTCATGCTGCTCGACAAAAACGGCACGCATCCCGAAGCCGAAATCGACCGCGTAACAACCCCCGGCGGAATCACAATCAAAGGTCTTAACCGCATGGAAGCCTGTGGTTTTACCAACGCCGTAGTCGAGGGTCTTAAGGCTTCTGTAAAATAATCATCTAAAGTCAACAAAAAATGTCAGTCAACAAAGCAATCCTGATAGGCAACGTCGGACGCGACCCCGAGATTCGTTACATGGCTGAAAACAAGCCCATTGCATCGTTCTCGCTCGCCACAACAGAGCGTGCCTACACAACAGCGGCAGGCGTCAACGTGCCTGAGAAAACCGAGTGGCACAACATCGTTATGTGGGGCAAAAACGCCGAATTTGCCGACAAATACATCCGCAAAGGCGCTAAACTCTACATCGAAGGAAAAATACGCACTCGAGTTTGGGAAGACAAAAACACCATCAAACACACCGTGACGGAAATTTATGTCGACACGTTCGACTTTCTTGGTCAACCTAACAGACAATAGCATATGGAACTTTGGCAAATTTGGATAATAGCGGCTCTGGTGCTGTTTGTCGTCGAAATAGCAACATCGGGATTTGCCGCCGTATGCCTGTCGCTCGGAGCCTTGGTGGCTGCCATTGCCGCCGGCTGTGGAGCTTCGCTGACGTGGCAAGTGGTCGTTTTTGCCGTGGCTTCGCTCGTCGCGCTCGTATTCTTCCGACCCGTCATCATCCGACTATTCCACAATCGAAAGTCGGAAGAGCGTAAGAGCGGCGTCGAGGCGCTCATCGGTCGCGAAGCGGTTGTCACTGAGACAATCGACGAAGCAGCCGCCACCGGACGCGTTCGCATCGACGGCGACGACTGGAAAGCCGTGGCTGCCGACTCGGCTCACATCGAAAAGGGCGAAAAAGTCGTCGTTCTCAGCATCGAAAGCATCGTTTTAACTGTCAAACCTAAACAATAATCTTATGGGAACTCTCTCTATTGTTGCACTTATTGCACTCGTAGCAATTTTGTTCGTAATGAGCGGATTGAAGGTAATACGCCAAAGCGAGACAAAAATCATTGAGCGTCTCGGTCGCTATCACAGCACACTTTCGTCGGGTATCAACATTATCTGGCCGATTCTCGACCGCCCGCGCAAAGTGTATGTGCGCCAAACAGTCAGAGGCTTGCGCGGCGACGTCACTATCGTCAAAATGTCGGACGTCATCGACCTCCGCGAGCAAGTCTACGACTTCCCCGAACAAAGCGTGATTACAAAAGACAACGTCACAACTCGCATCAATGCGTTGCTCTATTTCCAAATCACCGACCCGTTTAAGTCGGTCTACGAAATCGACAACCTCCCGAACGCTATCGAAAAACTAACGCAAACCACGCTGCGTAACATCATCGGCGAACTCGAACTCGACGAAACACTCACGTCGCGCGACACCATCAACCAAAAACTGCGCTCCGTGCTCGACGACGCAACCAACAAGTGGGGCGTAAAAATCAACCGCGTCGAGCTCCAAGACATCACGCCGCCCGAAACCGTACGCGACGCTATGGAGCAACAGATGCAAGCCGAACGCGAACGCCGCGCCAAGATTCTTAAGGCGGAAGGCGAAAAAGCATCGATGATTCTTCAGTCGGAAGGTCAAAAAGAGTCGCAAGTCAACCGCGCTCGTGCCGACAAAGAGTCGCAAATTCTCATTGCTCAAGGCGAAGCAGAGGCTAAAATCTTGCAAGCAGAGGCTGAAGCAAAAGCCATCGAACGCGTTGCCGATGCGCTCCGCCAAACAAATTCAGACCCTGCCGCTTATCAGTTGGCTGTCAAATACATCGAAACTCTCAAAGAAATGGCTACCGGAAATGCAACGAAGACCGTCTACCTGCCCTATGAGGCTACTAACGTCCTCGGCTCGTTGGGAACCATCAAAGAACTCTTCAAGCAACAGTAACACGTTGCCAATCAACAAACGACGAGAGGCAGACTTAAACGGTCCGCCTCTCGTCGTTTACGTATCACAAATGTTCTACTTTTGCCAGTCGACTGCCTCGAGGAATGCTTTGGCTTGCTCCTCGTTTTGATTCTGATTCTTCAGAAGTTCGGGCAATTGCGAATAACTCTCCATAAAGTTGGAGACAATCTTGTGTTGCTCGGCTGCAGAGCTGTAGTACATCGCCTCGTTCACACTGCCAAGAATGGCAAACGGTGCCTTAAACACTATACCGGCATCGCGATATTTCAGTGCCTCAAATTCCTTGCACAAGCGGTGCGCACGTGCCTTCATTCCGTCGAGGGTTTGCTCGGTCGGTGCGTAAGTAATTTTGACAACTTTCTCCTTAGCACAGTCGGTTTCGTCGATGCTTACCACCACGGCAAAGTCGTCGCCGTCGTAGGTGCATTTCGCCGGGCGACCGTTGACGGTTACCGATTCGGGCATAAAGCGATTGAGCAACTTCACGCTAAATCGGCGGTTTGCCGGCATTTCGGCATAACTGCCTTTACGAGCGCCGATGACGATTGTCTGCGTGTTGCCCTCAACGGTATTAGTCATCGCCGTTGTGGCATACTCTTTGGCATAATTTTGGTCGTCGCCGTTGTCTTCATACATCTCAAATGTTCCGCCTTCGTTGCCGGGGAACACAGTCACCACAACTTCTTCATCGCAGCCTTGGAGGTTTTGCACCGATTCGTTGTAGAACGGCAAAATCGAGCCGGCTTTGACAAATATGGAATATTCGTCGATGGCATAGCGACGCTCCACAACGCCACCACCATCGACCATCGCTCCCGTCGGCATTTCGTACCAACGTCCTGCGGGCAGCCACGTCTTCTGCACGGAAAATCTGCCGCTCATCGGCGCCGTGATGGGCGATACAAGCATTTGGTCGCCAAACATATATTCGTTGCCGAACGAGTAAGCCTCGTCGACTGTCGGATAGTCGTAGTACATCGGGCGGCAGATTGCCAAAGCCTCGTCGTAAGCCTTGCGCGCCATCGTATAGATGTAGGGCGCCATCGTGTAACGCTGACGAACCGTCGAGCGCAAAACCGCACAGTGCTCGTTGTCGAATTCCCACGGTTCTTTACGCACGGCGGCATTCTTCGACGAGTGGGAGCGCATTATCGGGCTCATTGCACCAAACTGCATCCAACGCACATACATTTCCGGGTCGATACGCTTAACGTCTCCCATATGCCCGCCGAGGTCGTGGCTCCAGTAGCCGTAAAGCACATTCGACGCCGTGCTGTTGAAATACGGCTGGTAGTCGAGCGACTTCCACGAGATAATGGCATCGCCCGAGAATCCCACTTGGTAGCGATGGTTGCCCAAGCCGCTCCAACGGTGATAAATCATCGGTCGCTTATCTGTGTATTGCTCCATATTGGTAAAGAAACAACGGCTTATCCACCATGTGTTTTTCAGCGCCGGCATCTTCCGGTCGTAGAGATGCTGCTGCCAATCAAGCCACCAGAAACTTACACCATCGCGCATCATAGGATTGAGAATGACGTCAAACATGCCGGTCATAAACTTCTTGTCGGACGACATCCACTCAATCGGCTCTTTCGTTGCCGGGTCGATGCCTAACGTGCGCGCCAACTCGGGATATTTCTCCTCAAACGGCTTCACGCCCTCTGCCGGGTGAAGGTTGAGCGTTATCTTCAAATTGTCGTTCTTCAAATCGCCGAGCAAACCTTTCGGACTGGGGAAAAGTTCTTTGTTCCACGTCCAACCGGTCCAGCCACCACGGCCCTCGTCGGTATAGTGCCAGTCCATATCTATAACGAGCACGTCGAGCGGGAATCCATAGTTGCGCATACCTTTCACCACATTGCGCAACTCCTTGTCGCTATACATCCAGTAGCGCGACCACCAATAGCCGAAAGCATAGCGAGGCGGCAACGGCATCTTGCCGGCAAACACCGTAAAATCGTTCAGCGCTCGCTTATAATCGGTGCCGTACGCCATAAAATACCAGTCTTGACCGTCGGTCGATTTTCGCTCTTCAACCCACTGCCATTTCGGGTCATCGTCGAAGAGCAAACTCTGAGAATCATCGATAAGCGTCCAACCGTCGCGTGCAATCAAGCCGTCTTCGAGTTCCATCTTTGTGCCTTTCTTTCCTTCATGCGTATCACCCGCACGAACGTCGCCGTCTAAGTTATCCAACGTGCGGAACGTTCCTTTCAGATTGGCTTGCTGCTTCATGCCGGGCTTCCACGTAAATTGGAACGCGCCTTTCTGCTTATTTGACGATGTTATGACCAAATTCTTGTCGGTAAACGCTCCGCTCCCCTTCTTGTAGCGCAAACGCAACACCGGTGTAGTTATTTCGACCCACGAGCCAACTTTGACCTTGTAGTCGGTTTTTTCATACTCTCGATTGACCGCCATCAGCGATTTGTTGTCAACAAATTTCCCGTCGGGAGCATATTCAAGACGAACAGTCCCCGGAGTAATCACTGTGAAGCGGACTTCCGCGTCGGAATAAGCAATGTTGCGCTCTGCAGTCGTTGCCGTTGCAAACAGGCTCCCTACTGTAAGCAATAGTGCCATTAATACGAATCTTTTATTCATTGAACATTATTTTTTAGTTAGTTGCTACAAAAATACAAAATTTGCGGTGCTTTTAAAATAATCCTGTCCGTATTTTTGTGTTTTTTATTCTATCAAAGAAAGCACGGTTGGCGTAAGCAACGCGGTAAAGATTCCATTGATTGTCAAGCCGAGACTTGCGAATGCGCCATGAGTGTCGCTCTCGTCCATTGCTCTCGACGTGCCAACCGCATGCGCCGCCGTTCCGAGCGACAGTCCTTGCGCAACCGGGTTGCCAATACGCGTCATTTTCATTACCTTGAATCCGGTCATACCGCCGAAAATGCCCACGCACACAACTACTGCAGCCGTGAGTGGCGGAATACCGCCTACCGCTTTTGTCACCTCCATTGCAATCGGTGTGGTGACCGATTTTGCCGCCAACGACATTACTACCTCTTGCGTTGCGCCCAGTAGTCGTGCCACGACAACTACCGACACGATGCCGACAACACAGCCCGCCAACTCCGACAAAAGAAGTGGTACAAACTGTTTGCGTATCGCCGACAACTGCTTATAGAGTGGCACTCCCAATGCCACAATCGCCGGTTTGAGCCAAAATTCTATATATTTACCGCCTTCGTTATAACTCTCGATGCTGACGTCTGTTAGTTTGAGATATGCTATTATCACAATCGCCGATATGAGGATGGGATTGAGAAACGACAGACGCAAGCGCGATTGCACAAGTTGACAGATTGCATAAACCGCAAAGGTCAGTGCAAGCATGAAATAATGATTACTAAGATACTCCATAACTATTTCTTCAACATAAACTTACGCGACAATTGATGAATCCATCCGGTAACCACTATCACCAAGACAGTGCTCACAGCCGACGCCACCACGATTGGCAGCCATTGAGCTTTGATGATGTCGAAATAGAGCATCAGCGATACCGCAGCCGGAACAAAGAAGAATCCGAGATTTTTTACCAAAAAATTTGCCATTCCCTCCACTTGACGAAGTTTGATGGCCTTAACCTCTAAAAGTAGCGTGAGAATCAACATCCCAATAATACTTGACGGCAACTTGATGCCGGTAAGCCACACTACCAATTCTCCGAGCGCCAAACACCCGAAGATAATTGCACATTGAATTACCATATTCTTTTTTACCTATTTTTACCTATTTTTACCTAAATTTCGTCTCTCACGAAATTTTCTGCAAAGTTAGGCAGATTTATCGAAATAATCGTGCTTTTATGGCAATAACTTCATTTCCCTACTAAATAACCGCGCGAATAACGCGCGCCTACCACTCCACCTCGACGGCGGCTTCGACTTGACCGGGAATCGGCGGATTGAGTTTGACAACGGCGATTCGTCCACCGCTGATGGCGGGATAGCGGTTAAGCACCTCGCGGCGAATCCGTCCGACGACGTGCTCGAGCAATTTCGATGGCACTGCCATCTGCTCGCGAACTATCGCTGCAACGTCGGCGTAACTTATCGTATCGTCGAGGTTGTCGCTCGCCATGGCTTTGTCGAATGGATATTGCAACGACAGGCTCACGGCGAAGTCGTTGCCCACGCGGCGCTCTTGCTCGTCGACGCCGTGAAAGCCGCGAACCTGCATTTTCAGATGTATCGTAGTGACCATTATTTCTCTTCCTCCTTTTGTTCTATCCAAACGTATGCACCGATGTCCACGCCGCGCTCTTGTAAGCGCTCGTTGCCGTAATAGTCGGTTCGCGCCGCTTGCGGTACTCGTTCAGCCGAGCCGGCACCTATCGCTTCACTCTCGTTGCGCAGTCGGTAGTCGAAATAGTAGTCTTCGCGCACCGTGTAGAAGCAGGGGTCTTTTCCCCATAGGCAGTCAATGAAATTGGCATCGTTCGTGCCCTCTGCACGCAACAGACAGTTATGCAACGTAACGTCGGAACCCGTCAAATCGCCCTCGTTGATGTCGGAGCAGTTGCCGTAGACTATGCAGTTGTTAAACTCGGCTTGCATCAGCGGATTGTCGTATGTCTTGTCGGCGGGCAGCACATACCAAAGCGTCAGTATCGGGCTCATTATGGCGTCGAAAAGGTAGTAGTTGGCAAACGTGCAGTTGTTAAAGGTGTAGCGTCCGCCTGTAAGGTCGACCACCCCGTAACGGCAGTCGGAAAACTCACAGCCGTCGGCGTCAATCCACGAATGTGCAGCTGTGAGCAGCGACCCCGACGAATTGTGGAGCACGGAATTGTAGAGATACAACTTACGGCGGTCTGTCACGCCGCACGAATCGACGACAACCCCCATCGAAGAGCCTTGCATATAGACGTGGCGCAGCGTGTTGTCGAAACTTCCGCGCTCTATCACCACGCCGCCCCATTGTCCGGACATAAGGTCGAACGGTATCGAGCCTGCAACTTTGTCGAGTCGGTCTCCACGAAGCACGACGTCGCTGCCCGTGGTGCCGTCGGCAATAAGCTTACCGCGAATCTTCAACAGGGCTTTGTCGTGAAAGTAGATTGTCTTGCCGGCGGGAATGGTCAGCGTAGCGCCTTCTTCCACGACGAGGCTATCCATAACGCGATAGGGGCGCGGGTCGCTGAACGTGGTATTTTCGGTGATATGAAGATTTCTAACTGTGTTGGCATTCTGCCCGGCGGCTCGCACTACGACAGTCTGCTCTACACCGTTGGTTACAAAACGCAGATAGTCGAACACGTCAAACGGCGTGGTCGACGAATTGACGTCGACACGCGCTTCTACAAAAACGTATATACTGTCTTCGCCGCGCACTTCCACGTTGGAAAATTCTTCGCCGCTGCGGCCGTCGACGTTCATAAAGAATTTCGCACCCTCGGGCGCTCCCGCAAACGAGATGCGCTCGATGTTGAGTTGCTTCTTATGACGATTGTAGACCAAAAAACGCTTTGTCGCCGTAACTTCGCCGGTAAATACTGTGTCAAAACTCAGCGTATCGACCGAAAATTCCGGCAAATCACTGCTCCCGGTGGCAAAATCGTCCTCAATGCACGAACTCACCCCGACGAGCAACATTGATATACATATTATAATAAGATTTCTCATTTCTATACTAATATAATATGTAAACGCAACGAGCCCGAAATTATTGCATCGCAGCTCGAAGAGAAAAATCGTAAAGTTTGTCGGGAATAGCCGCCTGTCTACAAGCGGAAAGCAATCGGAAGGATGCAACGCACGGGCACTTCTTCGCCGCCCATCAAGCCGGCATGCCAGGTCGGCATCTCCTTGATGATGCGCACAGCCTCGCGATTGAGCAACGGATGCGCGCCTTTCAATATGGATATGTTACAAATTGTGCCGTCGGTATTTACGATAAAACTACAAACCACACGGCCTTGAATTTTGTGCTGATATGCCTCGTAAGGATATACGCGGGTTTTGTTGATAAAGTTAACCATCGCACGGTCGCCGCCCGGAAACTGCGGCTGAACGTCGACATAGTCGCACTCATAAACGTCAATATAATTCGCCTTGGCGTTGCGCGGGCTATCGATAGCCACGCGCGTTACCTGCGACCAACACGTCGCCGATATCATGCTAAAAAGGGCTACCAAAGCGTATATTCTAACTACATTATGCATATCTTTTCCTTTCGATAACGCAAATATAACGACCATTCACCACTCTTGCAAATCGCCCCCGCCAATATTGATTTTATTTGAATTTGTTTTATTATTTTTTACACAAAAATCAACAATTGTGACAGAATAGATACATTTTTTTGTTTTTCAGGCACAAAAAAAGGACGCCGAAACGTCCTTCTTGAGCCTCTTGTCGGATTCGAACCAACGACCCCGAGATTACAAATCACGTGCTCTGGCCAACTGAGCTAAAGAGGCAGTTGGGCAAGCGATCTATATCGCACCGCTACACCGGCTACCCTTGCTTCGGTCAAGACCTGGGGGATTTCACAAGGAGCTGGTCGTATAGGACTTACCCGGCTGCAAAGGTACAAACTTTTCTCGATTCTGCAAGCGTTTTCAGCCAAAAATTTATCATTAATTTTTAACATCACTGATTATCAACACCATATCAGATACTTTTTCTGCAGCAAAATTTGCAAAAAAATTGCGTACTATTGCATTCTCGCCGCGAAAAGTATAACTTTGCAATAGTCTTTAACTCCTAAACAAACGGTCATGAAACTACTAAAACGTATCGCTACCCTCGTACTGATTCTATCGGTATCCCTACCCGCTTGCGCCTCCGTGCTCGACACCATACAGGTCTACAGCCCGTCGATGAAACGCAAAATCAACGTATCGGTAATCAAACCCGACAACATCACTCCGCGCGACACGCTCCCGACGGTTTACCTCCTGCACGGCTACGGCGACAACAATATCCGCGGATATCTCGGGCTCTCCAACGTGCGCAGCTATGCCGATGCGCTTCGTTTGCTCATCGTTATCCCTGATGCCGAAACAAGCTGGTACTTCGACAGCCCAATCGACCCTAAATGCCGTTTCGAGACTTTCGTATCGTCAGAACTCGTAAAATATATCGACGCAAACTATCCCACAAAAGCAGACCGCAGCGCTCGTGCAGTTACCGGGCTCAGCATGGGCGGACACGGCGCGCTCTTCCTCGCCATCCGCCATCAAGACACGTTCGGCGCTGCCGGCTCGATGAGTGGAGGTGTCGACTTCCGCCCTTTCCCCAACAGTTGGGACATCAAACTTCGGCTCGGCACCAAGGCTAACAACCCGAAAACTTGGGACGCCTACACCGTTATGGCGCAACTCCCTAAGCTCAAGCCCGGCGCTCTTTCGCTAATTATCGACTGCGGAACCGAAGACTTCTTCTACAAAGTGAATTGCAACCTCCACGCCGAGTTGACTCGACTGGGCATCCCACACGAATTCACATCTCGCCCCGGCAACCACTCTTGGAACTACTGGAAACGTTCGCTCCGCGACCACATGCTCTTCTTCAACGACTTCTTCCACAAAGCAACCGTCGAAGTGCCATTTTGCAACTAAAAATAATAGACATCACAAAATTCCGGACAAAATCGCTTTCAATTTGCCCGGAATTTTTTATTTTTGCAGCACAAATAATACATCTCAGTTATGGCAAGACCCAAAATTATGATTATCTACACCGGTGGAACTATCGGCATGATAGAAAATCCCGTAACTCACTCGCTTCAACCTTTTGATTTCACACATCTTATTGACAACGTCCCCAAAATCAAGAAACTCGACTACGAAATCAACAACATACAATTTCATCCACCCATCGATTCCGCCAATATGGACCCCGAACGATGGGTCGAAATAGCCCGGAGCATCGCCGACAATTATGCCGACTACGACGGATTCGTCGTGCTCCACGGCACCGACACTATGGCTTACACGGCTTCTGCGCTCAGCTTTATGCTCGAAAACCTCCACAAACCGGTCATCATCACAGGCTCACAACTCCCTATCGGCGAGGTGCGTACCGACGGCGAAGAAAACCTCATCACCGCTCTGCAAATCGCTGCCGCTACCGACATCGACGGCGAACCGATGGTCCAAGAAGTGGCTATCCTCTTCGAAGACTACCTCTGGCGAGGCAACCGAAGC
The DNA here is from genome assembly GCA_004555955.1 of Bacteroidales bacterium. Taxonomy (GTDB): domain Bacteria; phylum Bacteroidota; class Bacteroidia; order Bacteroidales; family Muribaculaceae; genus Limisoma. Next base: position 24,472 of record SFJG01000014.1, read on the forward strand.
ACAAAAATCAGCGCCGACTACTTCAACGCATTCAAGAGCAACAACTACCCCTACCTCGCCAAAATCGGTCTTGACATTCAGTTTCATAAAGAACGACTTCTGCGCAACCACGCACACCGTCCGCTGAAAGTGCAGTACAACCTCGACCGCAACGTGATGTTTCTAACCCTCTTCCCCGGCATCACCGAGACAACCCTACGTCACCTGCTTGCCACTCCCGGCATTAAAGGAATCGTCATGAAATCGTTCGGCGCCGGAAACGCACCCACCGACCGCTGGTTTGTCGACGCCATCCACGACGCCGTCAAGCGCGAAATCGTAATCGTCAACGTCACACAATGCGTCAACGGCGGAGTCAATTCCGAGCGCTATATGACCGGAAATGCAATGTCGGCTGCCGGCGTCATCAGCGGAAACGACATTACCAGCGAAGCCGCTCTCACTAAGCTTATGTACCTCTTCGGCATGGGACTCACCGCCGACGAAGTGAAAAAGTATCTCAACTTCTCCCTTTGCGGCGAAGTTTCTATATCGTAGCCCAATTAATATTTTTTAATAAGGAAATTTTTCCACAATTCATTGTTATATCCGAAAAATGTTGTAATTTTGCCACAGTTTTTAAGGTTTGATATTTTAAACATTCACTATTTATAATCTATCGAAAATGAGTACACTCGATTTAACAAAGTATGGTATCACAGGTGCAACCGAAATTTTGCACAACCCATCTTACGAGCAACTGTTTAAAGATGAAACCAATCCGGCTCTCGAAGGCTACGAAAAAGGTCAAGAAACCGAACTTGGTGCAGTAAACGTAATGACCGGCATCTACACCGGACGTTCTCCTAAAGACAAATTCTTTGTAAAAGACGCTACAAGCGAAAACACCATCTGGTGGACTTCCGACGAATATAAAAACGACAACAAGCCCGTTACCGAAGCTACTTGGGCAGAGTTGAAAAAAATCGCACAAAAAGAGCTCTCAAACAAGAAGCTTTACGTAGTTGATGCTTTCTGCGGCGCTAACCCCGCTACTCGCCTTAAAGTGCGCTTCATCGTTGAAGTTGCTTGGCAAGCTCACTTCGTAACTAACATGTTCATCCGCCCGACTGCTGAGGAACTCGCTAACTACGGCGAACCCGACTTCGTTGTCTACAACGCTTCGAAAGCAAAAGTAGAAAACTACAAAGAACTCGGCTTGAACTCGGAAACAGCATGCGTGTTCAACCTCACTTCGAAAGAGCAAATCATCATCAACACATGGTACGGTGGCGAAATGAAGAAAGGTATGTTCTCAATCATGAACTACTACAATCCTCTTCGCGGCATCGCTTCTATGCACTGCTCGGCTAACACCAACAAAGAAGGCACCGACTCTGCTATCTTCTTCGGCCTTTCTGGAACAGGTAAAACTACCCTTTCTACCGACCCGAAACGTTTGCTCATCGGCGACGACGAACACGGTTGGGACGACGAAGGCGTATTCAACTACGAAGGCGGCTGCTACGCTAAGGTTATCAACCTCGACAAAGAAAGCGAGCCCGACATCTACAACGCTATCAAGCGCAACGCACTGCTCGAAAACGTTACCGTTGACGCTAACGGCAAAATCGACTTCGCCGACAAGAGCGTAACAGAAAACACTCGCGTTTCTTACCCCATCAACCACATCGAAAACGTTGTTAAGCCCGTTTCGAAAGGTCCGCACGCTCACCAAGTTATCTTCCTTTCGGCTGACGCATTCGGCGTACTTCCTCCCGTTTCGATTCTCGACTCTGAGCAAACAAAATACTACTTCCTCTCCGGCTTTACCGCTAAACTCGCCGGCACAGAACGTGGCATCACAGAGCCGACTCCGACATTCTCAGCTTGCTTCGGCGCAGCATTCCTTTCGTTGCACCCCACAAAATATGCTGAAGAACTCGTAAAACGTATGGAAAAAGTCGGCGCTAAAGCATACCTCGTTAACACAGGTTGGAACGGCACAGGCAAGCGTATCTCTATCCGCGACACCCGCGGCATCATCGACGCTATCCTCGACGGCTCTATCGACAAAGCTCCGACAAAGACTATTCCTTACTTCAACTTCGTAGTTCCGACAGAACTCCCCGGCGTCGACACCAACATCCTCGACCCGCGCGACACTTACGACTGCGCTTGCAAGTGGGAAGAAAAAGCTAAAGACCTCGCTGCTCGCTTCATCAAAAACTTCTCTAAATTCGAAGGTAACGAAGCAGGTAAAGCTCTCGTGGCTGCAGGTCCGAAACTCTAAATCGTTCCAAACATTTAGATTTTCACAAACGCATAAAGCGTGGCGAAAACTCCTTTCGCCACGCTTTTGCTTTACATTCTCAAGGCAAAACTCAATTCCCAATTTCCACAAAAAACGACTCTTTACAGTTATTTTACCGCTATTTAGTATTATTAATCAATAAAATAGTTGTAAGTTTGTTTAGAAAGTTATACCTTTGTATAGGTCAAAATATATAGTTAGAGTTTGACTCCATATAGACGACAACAAACAACTTTAACAAATAAAATTATGAACAAAAAGATTGGTATGTTTCTGATGGTCGGCGCAATCGCACTGACCGGTTGTAACAAGAAGATGGGTCCTTTCGCATCTGATTATTTTACAACAAACCCAACTCCCCTCGAAGTAGTAGGCGACAACGTTCCGGCAACAATCACAGCTAACGTTCCGCAAAAATTCTTCAAGAAAAATGCGCAAGTTACAGTCACTCCTTACCTCGTGTTCGGCAACGACTCTGTAGCTGCTCAATCAAGCACTTTCCAAGGTGAAAAAGTTAATGGCAACGCTCCGACAGTCAGCTATGCTAACGGCGGTACTTTCACTATCCCTGCAAACTGGGCTTACGACCCCGCTATGATGAAGAGCGACCTCTACTTGAACTTCAACGTTGTTCAAGGCAAAAAGACATACGCACTTCCGCGCGTAAAAGTTGGCGAAGGCGTTAACGCTACAGCTACTCTCGCCGGTGCAGGCACTGTTGACCCGGCTGCCGCTGCCGACAAATATCAACGCATCATCAACGACAAAGTCGACGCCGACATCATGTTCCTCGTCAACAAAGCCGACATCCGCGCTACCGAGCTCAAACGCGAAGATGGCGTGAAGAGCCTCAACAGCACTGTCAAAGATGCTGCCGCTACCGACAACAAAGAAGTTGAAGGCATCCACATTTCTTCGTTCGCTTCTCCGGAAGGTGGTGTTAAATTCAACACAAAACTTTCTGAAAAACGTGAGCAATCTACCCTCAAATACATGGAAAAGAACCTCAAGGCTGACAAGGTGGATAACTTCGGCAAACTTACTTCCGAATTTACTCCGCAAGACTGGGAAGGCTTCCAGAAACTCGTTTCGCAAAGCAACATCCAAGACAAAGACCTCATCCTCAGCGTGCTTTCTATGTACAAAGACCCCGAAGTGAGAGAAAAAGAAATCCGCAACCTTTCTTCTGTTTTCGACCAACTCAAAAAAGAGATTCTCCCGCAACTTCGTTACTCTCGCATCACTGCTTCTATCAACACCATCGGTCGCAGTGACGACGAAATCAAAGCGCAATTCAAAGAAGACGCTTCCAAACTTTCTGTTGACGAACTCCTCTACTGCGCTACTTTGACCGACAACAACAACGAGAAAGAAGCAATCTACAAAGAAGCTGCAAAACTCTATCCGAACGACTACCGCACAGCGAACAACCTCGGTAAGGCTCAATTCGTTAACGGCGAATACGATGCTGCTAAGGCTAACTTCGAAAAAGCTGCGAAACTCAACCCGAGCAGCAACGAGGCTAAGATGAACCTCGGTCTTATCAAGATGCTCAACAAAGACTACGAAGGTGCTCGCCAAGCATTCGGTAGCGCTGCCGGCGTAGACGGACTCAACGACGCTATGGGCGTTTACTACATCAAGAAAGGTGACTACCAAACTGCTGCAAAAGCATTTGGCGACTCTAAGACTAACAACGCCGCTCTTGCTCAAATCCTCGTTAACGACTACAGCAAGGCTCAAGCTACTCTCAACGCCGTTAAGAACCCCAACGCTACTACTTACTACATGATGGCAGTCGTAGCTGCTCGCACCGGCAACGAACAAGCCGTTTATGCTAACCTCCGCAAAGCTGCAAGCCTCGACTCTTCACTCAAGGCTAAAGCCGCTGTCGACAAAGAATTTGCTAACTACAACGTTGCAAACATCTAATTAGCATAACATACTATAACATAAAAGGTTGCTTCACCAATCCGGCGAAGCAACCTTTTTTATTTGCGCCTACAAAAAACGGCAAGAAAAATCGAATGTTTCACAAAAATATTGTAACTTTGGGCAGTTCATAAAAGTAATGTAACTCAATCATTCAAAACGACTTACAAACAAAAAACATATTAAAAGATATGAAGAAGGAATTGACAATTAGAAAATGGCAGCAGACTGTTCGCTTGGTTACAATCTGCTTATGTTTGATTGTTCCTGTTCTTGCATTCGGAGCGATTTCGCCAACCAAGCCATTAGGCTCCGGCACGAGTAGCGACCCGTATCTAATCAGCAACGCAAACGAATTGTATTGGTTTGCGAGGCTCGTAAACGGTACCGGCAGCGAAAGTCAGAACACGAGCGCTTGCGCAAAATTGACGGCAAATATCACCGTCAATCCCCCAGTGCTGGATCCGAACGGAAATCTTTTGCCGACCACTTACTCTTATACCGTTTGGGAGCCAATCGGCTACCACAACAGCAATTCCGACTATGCTCGTTTTACAGGATCTATCGACGGCAACGGCAAGACTATCAGCGGATTGTATTTGAACGACACAAGCCGCAGCTATATAGGTTTCTGCGGATACGGTGGCGGTACGATAACGAATCTGGGCATCGTGGATTCATATTTCAAGGGAAATCAAAACGTTGGAGTGGTCTACGGCTACAACGAAGGCACTGTGAGCCAATGCTATAGCAAAGGCACGGCGAGCGGCACGGATGGAATCGGCGGCGTGTGCGGCTCGACGGCTTTCGGAAATGTCGAAAACAGCTACAATCAAGGCAAGGTTGTAGGCACCGGTAGCTATGTCGGTGGCGTTGTAGGAGCAAATCAATACGGCAAAATAAGCAATTGCTACAGCGCCGGAACGGTAAGCGGCTCAACAACAAACAGAGGTGGCGTTTGTGGTTACAACAGCGGCACGATTAAGAATTGCTACTACGACAAGTCGAAATGCTCTAGCGGAGGCATCGCAAATGCCGACGTGGCAAGCCAAGCCGAAGGCAAATCCTCGTCGATATTTCTAAGCGGCGAAGTGGCTTACAAACTGCAAGGTAGCCAAAGTTCCGCAATCTGGGGACAAACCATCAGCAGCGACATTTACCCGACATTAGGCGGTAAAAAGGTGTATTACGGCTACATAAATTGCACCGACATCGCCTACTCTAACAACGAGACAAGCGACACGCCCAAGCATAGTTACGACAACGGCTTTTGCACCGTTTGCGGCGCTCTTCAGCCCGCAGAGGTCGTAAGCTCGAGCAATCACCCCGAGCTTATGAGCACGCACCCCGGCTATTATACTATCGGAAATGCCGGGCAGCTATATTGGTATGCAAACAAAGTGAACAACGACCGTCAAGCAAGTATTGACGCAGTGCTTACTGCCAATATTAATGTTAACAACCACGTTTTAAATGATAATTTTGAATTTTCGTGCGACGCAAGCGAATTGCGAGTTTGGAATCCGATTGGTTATCATACCGAAACCGGCTACGTGAAATACAACGGCGTTTTCGACGGCAACAACTACTACATCAACGGGCTCTACTTCGCCAATGGCAATACGGATTATGTAGGCTTCATCGGCTATTACGGCGGCACGGTAAGTAATTTGGCTGTCATAAATTCAGTCCTCAAGGGCGGTTCAAACGTCGGAGGCATCTGCGGCTGGGGCGACGGCACGATTACTAACTGCTATTATTACGGCACGGTGCAAGGCTCCTCAAATGTAGGAGGTCTTTGCGGACAGAATTTAAATACTCTCAGCGTTATCAACAACAGTTTCTTTGCCGGCAAAATCTCCGGCTCATCAAACGTCGGCAGCATTATCGGTAAAAGCAACGGCATCGTGGCAAACTGCTACTACGACTCGACGAAGAGCGCAGTCGGAGGCATTTGCGGAGCGGATATCAGCGGTAAGGCTGAGGGCAAAACATTCGAACAGTTTAAAAGTGGAGAAGTGGCATACCTGCTATCGTTGGGATGCACAATCGATGGAGAGAAGTACGACGGCAACTCTTGGGGACAAATCCTCGGACTTCTCGACTATCCGTTTTTAGGAAGTAGAAAAGTATATTTCGGCTATGAGGAAGGCACTTGCAATGCTGTCTACTCAAACAGCCCGCTGAACACAACGCCGACGCACAGTTTTGACAAGAAAGGCTTCTGCACCGCCTGCGGCGCATACAAGCCGGCAGAAATCATCAGCGCAAGCCACCATCCGGAAATGTGCGAAAAGCACAACGGCTATTACGCCATCGAATGCCCGGGCAATCTCTACTGGCTCGCCGAACAGGTTAATGCCGGCAACACGGCTATCAATGCCGTTTTGGCATCGAATATCGTCATCAATGGAACTTTAGAATACGACGAAACAGACGCAAACAATGCTCTGCAATGGACACCTATCGGCTATTATAACAGTGCGAACGACAAGTTGCTCTACAGCGGCAATTTCGACGGCAATGGCAAGACTATCCGCGGATTGTGCATTATTGACACAAGTTGCAACTATGTCGGGCTGTTTGGTGCAAACGGCGGAAAAATAGAGAATCTCGGAATTGTAGAATCCCACATCAAAGGCAACAAATACGTAGGTAGCATCTGCGGATACAACTTGGGAGGTATAATCACAAACTGTTATAACCATTGCGACATCATAGGTACCGACTATGTTGGTGGAATATCCGGCTCGACCACATCAAGCATCTCAAACTGCTATAATATCGGATTAATACAAGCCGAAACAGTCAACAAGTCTGCAATATGCAGCGACTACGGTTCGGGAACCATTACGAACTGCTATTGTACCTTTGAATACTCAAAAGACAAAAATAATGAAGGGGTAACCAAATTCGAAGGGGCATTGGAATTCAAAAACGGCAAGGTTGCCTACCTCTTGCAAGGCAATCAGAGCACTCACGTGTGGGGACAAAAAATCGGCACGGACAAATATCCCGTCATATTTGGTGACCCTGTATACTATGGCTATGATTGCGCCGGATTGAAATATTCAAATGAAGAGTTGCCGACGACGCAACCTGACCACTCTTACAACATACACGGATTTTGCGATGTGTGCCACGCTCATCAAGAAGCAAAGCCGGTCAGCGAAACGCACCATCCGGAGTTGCTCGAAACTCATTCCGGCTACTACGCCATCGAAAACGGCGGTCAATTATGCTGGTTTGCCGAATCACAAGACGGCTCGGCGAATGCTGTTCTTACAGACGATGTATATATAAACGACTTTGACATATCATCGTCGGGGGATTTTTCAAAATATCGTAATCAATGGGTTCAGATAAGTAGTTTTAGCGGAAAGTTTGATGGCAATAATCATATTATAAGCGGTTTATATATGCCATCTGCCTATTCGAAAAATGGAATGTTTAAGACCATAACAGGAGAAGTGTCAAACTTTGCTCTCAAAAATTTCTCTATTTCCGGATGGGATAATAGCAGTGCAATATGCTCGATAAACCAAGGCACTATCAGAAACTGCTCTACTCAAGGTCATCTAAGTGTTATAAGCGATAATACAGATTATTGCAGTGGCATTTGCTCGATAAATTACGGTACAATCGCCGACTGCACTTCGGGAACAATAATAGAAGGCAAATCAAAGCCGGATTATACAGGGGCCATTTGTAGTGTGAATTACGGTACTGTTGACAATTGCAAAAACAATGTTTCAGTACAAGGCGGACTATATGTTGGAGGCATCGTGGGTGACAACGAAGGCACCATAATTAATTGTGTATCAAGTTATCCTGCAGCCGGCGATAATTGTGTCGGTGGAATTTGTGGGCATAATAAAAGCGTTGTATCGAATTGTAAGAATACAGACATTGTTGACTCCATGACAAATGCAGGTGGAATTTGCGGTCATAATGAAGGTGACATTCTTTATTGTAGTAATCAAAAGAGTGTTACTTCTCCTAACGGTAGTGGAGGAATTTGCGGACTCAACAGCGGAAAAATTTCTCACTGCACAAATTATAGCGGCACACTATCAAGCTTAAAGAATGCGGGGGGTATATGTGCTGAGAACTTAACTTCTGGGACAATTGAATACTGCAGTGCAGCCGGCGAGATTGAAAGCTTGGACATAAAAACTCCTATAGTTAATAGCGCCGGTGTGTGCGGTTTGAACAGAGGAACTATTCTAAATTGCTGCAGCTCCGTTAATATAGAAGGAAATGATTGCGTCGGCGGCATTGTCGGAGAGAACAAAGCAGGAATCATTGCAAACTGTTACTATAAAGGTATTATTAATAACGGAGACACAAATGTAGGTTCAATTTGCGGAATCAACAACGCAACTATCGCATACTGCTACTACGACAGCGACAGAGAAAGCACGGAGGCATGCCCGAATAACAACCTTGCCGAAAATGTCGTCGGCAAATCTTCCAAGGCATTCCGTAGCGGAGAAGTGGCATACACCTTATCGCAAGGCGGAACAATCACAGCTAACGGAAAAACAACAACTTTCGACGGTGAATATTGGGGTCAGCATCTCGGTTCGGACGAATATCCCGTTATCGACTCCGGCAACAAAGTGCTCCGCGCCGAAAAAGAAGCCGACAACAGTTATTGGACCACGTTCAGCGACCTGACGTCCGACAGCGAACTCTCCGTACCGTCAGGCAATTCGCTCAATGTGTGCAATGCCACAGTATCCGCAGGCAAACTTACCCTTACGTCGCGTTACAACAGCCAAGTCGCTGCCGGCGAAGGTGTTTTGGCGAAAACCGACTGCCAATACTTGAGCGCAATGCCCCTTGTCGACACAAGCCTCATCGGCGAAGATGCCGAATTGAACAACCTGGTGGCTACCCCGGCAACGGCGCAGACCATCACCGCCGACAACGGCTATTGCTTCTACGACCTGGCATTCGACAGCACAGGCGCAAACCTTGCTTTCTACCTCGGTCAAGCGAAAGACGCCAACGGCAACGTCACATCGTCCGACGGCTCAAAGCTTAGCGTTATGCCCGGAAAGGCATACTTGAAAGTGGCGCGCACTAATGCAGTCGACCCAACAACACAAGCCACGGCACAAGTATTGGCGTTCCCCGACAATATCGGCACTTCCGGCGTCGACGAAATCACCGGCGTCGACACCACCGGCAGGTATGAAAAAGACGCCATCTACGACCTCTGGGGCAGAAAAGTCAAGAACCCCACAAAAGGCATTTACATCCGCAACGGAAAGAAAATCATCATCCGTTAACGACGACACAAAGCCACAATCCAACGGTTCAACCCATCTCGCAAAACCATACGGCGAGATGGGTTGCCGGTTTTTATAGCAGAAACCCGACATTCGGAGTGAAAGTCGGGTCGCATTTTTCGTCATTTTTGTTTCTATTCTCGGCTTTTTACCACAAGCCAATTGGTTTGATATTTACTCTTATAATTGAAAAGTCGTACGGGTGCGGAGGCGGTTGTCGTGCGATACCAACCAAAGTTCCAACCTACTCCCATATCAAGATATAGGGCATCTTTTACGCCCATCGCTATCAACGAGTTGATGAATTGCGCCAACGGTAGCGCTGTTTTCGACTGAATGACTGCAAAACTTCCATCTTCCATTATGCATGCGCTACGATAGATGTTCGACGAACCGGGCTTTATCGGTTTCCCCCGATACACGTTTGCCCCGTTGTTCACGAGAAGCATTTGTTGGAATAAGCAGCCTTTTGAGGTTTGCGCCTTTTTTATCCATTTAGAGCAATGCTGTGATGACAAAATTGCAAAAGTTGACTTATCGGCATAGAGAAAACCTGTATTGGCTTTGCATTTATAACCTTTATGCAACTCGCCGTCAATAACATAGTTGCCGGCAACATTGCTGCTCTTAAATTCCGGCAGAAGTTCGCCGGTGAATGCAGCCTCGACACAAATGCCGATTGTCGGGTCAGCCTCTGATGGGATAACTGAGTCTGCCATAGTTATATAGGCTTTGTCGGAATTCATTTGCATTTTGATAAAATCGGTCGACTGAACCGAAATTTTCGACACCGTTACAAGAGTGTCGGCAGGCTTAGTTTGCGTCGGTTTTACCTGCGCCGCCGGTTGCCGTGACTCGGTCGGCGCACAACTGATAAGTGTAAACAGCAGTGCTGTCGTCAGCAGATGTTTCATATCCAAATAGTTATTCCATAATTTTTGCCGATGGGGTTTTAGTGCGGATACATGCTATAAAATCTTTCACGCCGAAGTAGGCTGCTAAGTAGAAGCTTGGTTTCATAGTCTGTTATGCTTTTGTTTCGTTTGTTTTGTCCGCTGCTGCAGCGGCAGCAGTGGCGGCGATGTCGGAGTCTGTGGGG
>SFJG01000092.1 GCA_004555955.1 Bacteroidales bacterium
GCAGTGGCAATGACCATCGCCACTACGTCCGCAAGTGCATTCCGTTTCTTCTGGCGGTTCTTCGTTCATAGTTTTCAATTTTTAGTTATTTGTTTTGTAATTCTCTACTTGTTCGAGCACTTGGTCAAAAACTTCATCGTTCCATTCAGGAGGATAGCCGTTTTCATCAAGAAGGAAGAACAAATCTTGGTTAAGTTCAGCTCTTACATTCTTGTTTGTTAGCCAATCTGCCTCATTTCGGCTTGTGCATCTTCAAATTTCTCGCCTATAAATCGAAGAAAGACTAAAGTAAGAATGACATCTCGCTTATCGTTAAGTGATGCACTGCCATGCAAGTAGTCACGGCAGTTAAAGAGTATGTCTTCAAGTTTTATCTCTTTTTCTTCTTTTTCTTTTTTGCCATATATAGAAAGATTGAATACGTTAATTAAGCTGATGCTTATGTATTAACTGCAAATTTACGAAATATTTTTTAACTAAGATGCCGAAAACTATATGTTTAAGGGCATATATAATGTATATTCCGTGGATTTGCAGTTATCCGCCGTAAAGATAATACCGAGGATGAGCAAAAATTGAGCACAGCTATCTTATTTAATCTTAAATAGGCAAATTTTTGCTGACGTGCGATAGGGATTGATGCCGTATGGCGGAGACCGAGGCTCCGTTTACGATAGCCCGACGGCGTTGCCGGAACGCCCAAAAGATAAGTATCAAATAACCCCCGAAACAATTCTCGATACGGGAATTTGTGCACAAGTGCACAAAGCTCGGCTGCACTCGGCATAGCAGGAACAAGTTCCGCTCTGCTCTAGTTGGCACGAGCAGTCGTGGACGACTACCCAACGGAAGTCTTGTTCGTTGACGGCATAGTTTGAGCCGAGAGCGGTAGCATCGTAGTAATAAACCACAGTCTTATTGCGATGCGAAGCGTAGTAAGTGCAGAAGTCGGCAACGACTTCGGTCTCCTGTTGCTTGGTCGAGTTGCTCCTCAGCAGAGCTCGCATCCTCTTTGATTCACGGGGCTAAGTTAACGCTTCCCTTTGAATCTACAGTAATGTAGCCCCCTTAGTGCTGCACTTCGTTTTGGATTCTACACTTTCTCACGGATAAGATGGTTAGGCAACTGAGCGATTGCGGAATTTAATAGATTTTAAGAACTTATTCACCACGATTGTTGTAATTTTGGGGTCGATTATGGACGAATGTCTTCGCGGAGTGGTGCTCCGGACATATAAATATAACGACAAAAACTCGGTTGTTCGCGTCTATACCGATAGCCGGGGATTGCTGTCGTTTCTGCTGCCCGAGAGTGCTTCGCGGTCGGCAAGGATGCGTCGTGCGGTATTTCAGCCCCTCTCGCTGGTCGAAATCGATGCATCCATTCTACCACGCCGCGACATCCACCGCATCCGCCACGCTTCTATCGTAGTCGCCACTCCGTCGCTTCACACGAACCCGACAAAGTGCGCCATTGCTCTGTTTATCACCGAGTTACTTTCGCACATCATCATCGAGCAGGAGCAAGATGCACCGCTCTATGCCTTTCTCGCGCGCAGCGTGATGCTCCTCGACAACATCGACTCCGGCGTGGCGAATTTCCACATCTGCTTTCTCTACAATTTAGGCTCTTTCATCGGCATAGAGCCGGACATGGACACCTACGTTGAGGGCTCCTACTTCGACCTGCAAAACGGCGTTTTTCTGCGAATGAGGCCGCTCCACAACGACTTCCTCGAGCAAGAAGAGTCGGCTGTGCTCGCACGCCTGTCGCGCATCAACTACAGCAATATGCACCTATACCGCTTCAACCGCGAGCAGCGCCGTTTGCTCCTCGCTGAAATGCTCCGCTACTACAAGCTCCACAACTCCTCGCTCGGCGATGTCAAGTCGCTCGACACTCTTCACGAACTGTTTAGTTAGAGCGCGTTCCTTAAATTTTTCGGATGAAACTCGTCAACTAATCTATACAAAAAAATGTTATAACATGGCGGCTCTGAAAGTGCAGTTACATTTTTTTGTTTACCTTTGTATAATATAGAATCTGCTTTCTATGACCGAAGATAACGAAATACACCCTATAACGCCCGAGCAGGAGCCCGATGCGGCACAGACGCCCGAGCCGAAGAAGCGCCATTGGCTGCCGAGGTGGCTCCGCATCACGCTCAAAACCATCGGCTGGACCGCCGTGAGCATCATTACGCTCATCGTGTTGGTGCTATGCCTCGTGGTCTGGATTCTTACGCCTGAACGACTTACACCGCTCGCCGAACGCTTTGCCAACGACTATCTCGTCGATGCGCAAGTGTCGATTGGCCGCGTCGAACTGACTGTATGGAAGACGTTCCCGGAAGCGTCGGTCGAAGTCAACGACCTCAAAATAATTTCGTCGGCTCTCCGCGGCGACAGCATCCCGACCTATGCCGACTCGCTGCTTTCGGTGGGTCGCCTGCGTGCGGAAATCAACCTTGCTAAAGTTCCGCTAATGCAGTTCTACGTCAAAGAAGTGACAATCGACAGCCCACAAATCAACCTCGTGGCGCTCAACGATTCGACAGCCAATTTCCTCATCACGCCGCCGTCGGAGCCCGACACGACCAAATCGAAGATGACCGTGCTGCCGAAAATCGTCGTCGAACGATTCTCCCTGACCAACAACCGCGGCATTCGCTACACCGACCTGAGCCGGCATCTCTCTGCCACGCTACGCACCGACACGCTTCTTCTGACGCACGACCAAAAGACCGACTCCTACGACCTAACCTTCGATGGCGACGTGCTTGCGCAACTTACCGATTTGGGCATCGACCAAGCAGTGCCTTTCCGATTTGACGGACGCATCGGCTGGAACACCGACAATCCGCTTCTGTGCTCGCTCACCGACTTCCATGCCGAAGTTGCTAAAGTTCCGGTAACCATCAACACGAGTGTTGCCCTCGGCGACACATTGACTGTCAACGCTCTGCGCCTCGACGTCGGCCCGATTCGCTACTCCGACATTACCGAACAAATTCCACAGCAATATCTCCACGGCATCGACCGCATAAAGTCGAATATTTCGGCGGCTATGTCGATGCAACTCGACCGCCCATACCGCCCGACTATCGACAGTCAGCCGTCGTTCCACGCCCAAGTCGACATCCCCGAATGTTACATCCGTCCGGGTCGCTACGACGCTTACCGTATAAACCGCTTCGGCGCAAAAGCAAAACTCGCCTACAACGGCGACCATCCCGACCGCAGCGTCGTCGAACTGCAGAATCTCATGCTCGACGGATTCGGCATCAACCTTAAAGGCTCCGGAACGGCAACCAACTTGCTCAAAGACCCCAACATCAGCGGCGCTCTCTCGGGCGACCTCAACTTTGCACGACTGCTTAAATTGATTCCCAAAGAACTCCCGTTGCAACTTTCCGGTACGATGGGTTTGAACACGACCTTCAAATTCGCGCTCAGCGACCTTAACGTCAAGTCGTTTCACAAAATTCAGGTCAACGGCGACGTCACTTTTGCCGACGTGCTCTACAACGTGCCAAAAGACTCAACCCTCGCTTTCGTCGACCACGCAACTATCCGATTCGGAACCAATGCGAAATTTACCAACAAAAACAACGAACTCAAAAACCTTTTGATGGCGTCAATCGCAATCGACTCGGCAGAAGCATCAATGCCGGGGCTGCAACTGACGCTCTGCAACGCTTCGGTCGGCGCAGGTAGCATAGGCGCCGCTTCCGACCTGCTCGACACTACAAAAATAACGCCCATCGGTGCGCGCCTTAAAATCGGCAAACTCCGCATGCTCAGCACCGCCGACTCGGCAAGTCTGAGACTTACCGGCCTCGAAAGCAACGGCTCAATACGTCGCGACAACACGCCCGGCGGCAAGCCGCGCTTCGACTTCGGCATTAAAGCAGAACGTATCCGCGCCACCGACCGCACGACGAGTATAAACCTCCGACAAGGAGACATCTCGCTCGCTGCTTTCGCGCGCAAGCGTAAATCCGGCTCGACGAACCGAACTCAAGCCCGAATCGACTCGCTCAGCCGAATCTATCCCGAACTCTCGCGCGACTCGCTTATGTCGCTCTACCGCGCTCAGCGTCGCAAAGCAAACCGAATTAGCGATGACGATGACGACTACGTAAATCTCGCCGTCGACAACAAACTGAGAAAACTGCTCCGTAACTGGGATTTCCAAGGCAAACTTACTGCAAAACGAGGCTCCCTGTTTACGCCTTACTTCCCGCTGCGCAACCGCTTGCGCAACGTCGATATGGACTTCAACCTCGACACGTTTGCAATCCGGAGCATGAAATACTCTGCCGGACATTCCGACATGAGCATCGCCGGCGAAATCCGGAACATCCGCCGTACACTATTGGGTTCGAAAAAGTATCCGCTGACAATCGACTTCGACATCAATTCCGACACACTCGACGTCAACCAACTGATTGCCACGATGTATAAAGGTCAAGCATTTTCCGACGACACAGTCGCCAGGTCGACTTTCAACATAGCAGGTATCGACGACGACGAAGAAGAGAAGATGCAATCATCTATCGACGACGCTACCACCGACACTACGCAACATCGCGCCATATTAATCCCCAAGAACATCGCCGTCGAACTGAAAGTTCGCAACAAATACGCCCGCTACGCCGACCTCGACGTCACCAACCTCCGCAGCGACTTGCTTGTCAACAACGGCGTGCTAAACCTCCGCAACCTCTCCGGACGCGCTTACGACGGTCAACTCGACCTCGACCTCGTCTACGCTTCCGCCAACAAGAACGAAATCGGCGCCGGCATGTACCTCAAACTCACCGACATCCAGGTCGGCAAATTCCTGAAACTCATGCCCGGACTCGACTCTATAATGCCGATGCTCAAAGGCGTCGACGGCGTTATCGATGCCCGTCTGCTCGCTTCTACACGCATCGACTCGCTCATGAACGTAATCATTCCGTCGACCAACGCCGCACTCCACATCGAAGGGAAAAACCTCGTGGTGCTCGACTCCGAAACATTCCGCAAAATCGCAAAAATGCTGATGTTTAAGAACAAGCAGCGCAACCTTATCGACAGCCTCGCCGTCGAAGTTGCCGCCTACGATTCGCGCATCGACGTTTACCCGTTCATGCTCACTATGGACCGATACCGACTCGGCATGTCAGGCTACAACGACTTCGACATGAACTACAATTACCACGTGTCGATTCTCAAGTCGCCATTGCCGTTCAAGTTCGGAATCAACATCTCGGGAAACGCCGACGATATGAAAATACGCCTCGGTAAAGCGAAAATCAAGGAAAACGAGGTGGCGCGGACTTCGCTGGTCAACGACACAACCAAAGTCAACCTCTTCAAACAAATGCAATCGATGCTCCGAAAAGGTGCTCAAGCCGCTTTGCAGAATTCCGACCTCTACGACGAACGCAAAAAGTCGCAACTGCGAAAGATGCGTAAAAACATCTCCGACGACGACCAACTGTCGAAACAAGATAGCCTGAACCTCATCAGCGAAGGAATCATCGAGTCGCCCGATACGCTTGCCGTGCCCGATGCCACTCCAGCCGCAACCAAACCAAAGCGCAACAGGAAAGGCGATGGCACGAAAAATATAAGTAGAACAAAAATTGAGGCCACCAAGCCTGACGAAAAATAATATGGCAAAAAAGAAACTCAAACCTACCCCCGAAAGCATCGCTTACGACAATTATCTCAGCCGAACGGGATTCGCAAAATGCCCGATTACTACGGCACTTATCGACATGGACGGCGTGCTCTTCAACTCGATGCCAAACCACTCAAAAGCCTGGGAACGCCTCGCACGCGAATACGGCTGGAAGCACGAGCCTAACGAATTTTTCCTCTACGAAGGGATGACCGGAGCGGCTACGATTCGCCTGATGATGAGCCGTATAGGGCGCAACGACATCTCCGACGACGAGGCGCGCGAAATCTACGCCAAAAAGTCGAAATATTTCATCGAACTCGGCGAAGTCGGTCCTATCGACGGCGCTGCCGAAATGCTCAACTCGCTGCGCTCTGCAGGAATCGCTCGCGTACTCGTCACAGGCTCCGGACAAGCCTCGCTGCTCGACCGCGTCAATGCAGCCTATCCGGGCGTTTTCTCCGACAACCTAAAGGTCACTGCTCACGACGTCAAGCACGGAAAGCCCGACCCCGAACCTTATCTAATGGGGCTCAAAAAGGCAGGTGCGAAGCCCGAAAACGCCATCGTAATCGAGAACGCTCCCCTCGGCGTAAAGTCGGGCAGCGATTCTCGCTGCTTCACCATCGGAATCACAACCGGACCCGTGCCACAAGAGCAACTCTCCGGCAACGGCGCCGACATCGTCTATCCAACTATGCGCGATTTTGCCGACGGTATCACCCGAATCATCGCCGCTCGAAATTTCTCATTCTAAAATCCACACTGCTATGCAACATCAACCCATAATTTTCAGCAACGAAGTGTCGAAGTCGCTCGCCGAACTCCTCGAGAATCTTCCGGCAAACCGCACTTTCGTGCTCGTCGACCAAAATTCACAAGTCGTGCTCTCGAAAATCGACTTCGGCAAACTCGACCCGCAAATCATCGTAATCCCGCCTGGCGACACCAACAAAAACCTCGACACGCTCCAAAAAGTGTGGCTCGAGCTGCAGAGCGGCGGCGCAACGCGCAATTCGCTGCTCATCAACATCGGCGGCGGTGTCGTTACCGACCTCGGCGGATTCGCTGCCGCTTCGTTTAAGCGAGGCATTCGATTCGTCAACGTCCCAACCACGTTGCTCAGCGCTGTCGACGCTGCCGTCGGCGGCAAAACCGGCATAAATTTCAACGGCTTGAAGAACGAAATCGGCGCTTTCCGCGAGGCTGACGCCGTGCTCATTTCCACCACGTTCTTCGACTCTCTGCCCGAAAAGGAAATCAAATCGGGCTACGCCGAAATGCTTAAGCACGGGCTTCTCGAAGACTATCAAACCTACCGCAAACTCATCGATTTCGACTTCTCCGACATCGCCGGAAACCAACTTCTTGCGCTGCTCGAAGAGTCGGTCAACGTTAAGCGCAACATCGTCGTCCAAGACCCCTTCGAGAAAGGCTTGCGACGCGCGCTCAACCTCGGACACACCGCCGGTCACGCCTTCGAGAGCCTCGCCCTGCACCGCGGTGAGCCAATCCCTCACGGATATGCCGTCGCATGGGGATTGGTCGTTGAAGCCGTTCTTTCGAAAATGATTAAATCGCTCGACAGCACTACGCTCTACGAACTCGCCGACTACATCTACCGCCATTACGGCGTCTTCAACATCACCTGCGACGACTACTATGCGCTGCTCAACTATATGCGTCACGACAAGAAAAGCGAGCACGGCGAATACAACTTCACCCTGCTTGCCGAGCCCGGCGACGTCTTTACCGGATGCGTCGTCGACGAAGAGTCGGTCAAAGCCGCTCTCGACATCTACCGCGACCTAATGCATATATAGAGCGCCTTCCTTAACAACTTATCGCAACTGAACGACCACGTCGTAGCGCTCCAACGTATATTCTACCTTGTAAGGAATGGCGCTGCGACGAGGCTTGCGACTCTTATAGTAGTAATGTGTGTGCTGCGTGTCGAAAGAGCGAACCGACAATTGGCGCGTCTCGCCCGACGGTATGTCGCACGCAATGTCGTACGTCTGCTCGTGGAGCATCTCCCCCGATTCGTTCGTATAGACCATCTTCACAACAACACGCGAAAGCCGAAACGGCGTGCCGTTGCTCACGTAGAACGTCTCGTTGCGGTCGTAGAGAGTCTTGTCGTAGCCCGATAGGCTGATACGGTCG
>SFJG01000093.1 GCA_004555955.1 Bacteroidales bacterium
ACTCTTTTGCAATACTGTAGATTGTTTCCCCTTTATTCACAAGGCGATAGTAATAGTCGGTGCCGCCGATGTTTCGTACCGGCAACTGTAGCTGTGCGCTTCCCATGAGCCACAACGTAAAGAGTATTGGTAAACAGGCTAACCTTTTCATTTTTATATATATTTTTGCAAAAATAGCGAAAAAAAGCGTAATTTAAAACTACGAAGGTATAATAACTCTATCGCCGAGCAATTTTGCCAACGACATGCGCATTTCGTTGATTTGTGACAATTGCGATAGGTATGTGTCCAAGTTCTTCAAATCGCCGGCTTTCGCAAAGTCGCGAATCTGTTGCTGCAAATGCTTCACTTCATATGCCAAGATGGCGTCTTTCCATGCCAGAATAGCGTTAGGAACAAGGTCGTTAAGACGGTCTGACTCCTTTTCGATTTTCGCCATTTTGGAATGTACTTTGCTAAGCTGATACTTTTCGTCGGCAAGGTCGAGCGAAATTGTGCGGATGGAATCGTCGCTGTCGGAGCATAGCCTCATAACGAGATATTTCGATTGGAATTGCTTAAGCATTTCTGCGATTTGCAAATCAACCTTCTCTTTCAGTAGCGATTCTTCGCGTTGGATTGCCTCGAGGTTATCGCATTTTGTGCGTATTTCGTTTATACCATTCGTCATTAGGCGGTTGCTTTCGGCTGCCAATTCCGTGAGTTTTACAGCTTGGTCTTCACGAAATCCTTCAACAAACGATAGAGCTTTTTTGTTGATTTTCTGATAGTTGGGGGAGCTAAACCCGAAGCCGTCTTTTTTTAGTTCGGAGTTGATAAATTCAACGACAGTCATCTGCGTTACCGAGTTGTCGACGTCGGACACAACGCTGAAAGGCATCATGCCGTAGCGAACGATATGGCAAACCACCTCTTTTTCGAAGGGTTCTAAAAACTTAGTGCGAGCCTCTGCTTTGGCATGCGCAACGCTGTCGGCCGGTTGCTGTTGTGGTTTAGGCTTGTTGACGGCAGCCGTTATCTCTGATGAGACAGTCTCGGGGGTATCAGTTTCCGAGGCGGCAGGCTTTGTTGTTTTGTTTCGGCGGTCGCGGATATCCTTGTTCACGGCGCGAACGAGCAATTTTTCGTCCATCTCGAAGCGCTTGCTGCATTCTTGGATGTAGACGGAGCGCGTTATGGGGTCGGGGATGACACTGATTGAGCGTACAATGCTCGAGATGGCTTCAGCCCGCTTTATTGGGTCGTTTTCAAGACCTTGATGAAGTATTGTGGTCTTGAAAATGATGAAGTCTGTTTCGTGCGACTTGATGTAATCTTGAAAATAGGTGGCATTGTGCTTTTTTGCGAAGCTGTCGGGGTCGTCGCCATCGGGAAGGAGTAGCACTTTCACGTTGATGCCTTCGGCGAGAATCATGTCGATTCCGCGGAGTGAAGCTTTTATGCCGGCAGCATCGCCGTCGTAGAGCACGGTGATGTCGTTGGTGAATCGATGTATCAGTCGGATTTGACCTTCGGTAAGTGAGGTTCCCGACGATGCCACTACGTTTTCTATCCCGGCTTGATGCATCGACAGCACATCCGTATAGCCCTCAACGAGGTAGCACTTGTCGTTCTTGACTATCGATTTTTTTGCTTGAAAGAGTCCGTATAGCTCGTAACTCTTTTTGTAGATGGTCGATTCCGGCGAGTTGATATATTTTGCCTTGTCGCGGTCGGGGTGGAGCGTGCGGCCTCCGAAGGCTATTACTTTGCCCGAAATATTCAGCACTGGGAACATTACACGACCTTTGAATCGGTCGTAAATTCTGTCGTTGCTCTTGCCGCAAAGACCGGTGGCAATGGCGTGTTCGACGCTGAAGCCGCTGTCTTTGATTTGTTCGTAGAGGGCAGTGCTGTTGTCGAGGGAGTAGCCGAGGTGAAATTTCTTTATAATGTCGTCGGTAAAGCCGCGGTCGTAGAAATACGACAAGCCGATGTTGCGACCTTCCGGTGTGTTGAATATGTTGTCTTCAAACTTGCGCATGGCAAATTCGTTGACCGAAAGCATATTTTCGCGGTCGGTTTGTTCTTGCTTTTCTTCGACTGTCAGCTCTTTTTCGACAACTTCGATATTGTATTTCTTTGCGAGATATTTAAGTGCTTCATAATAAGTCATTTGCTCGTGTTCCATAATGAAGTTGACGGCAGTACCGCCTTTACCACAACTGAAACACTTGCAAATGCCTTTGGCTCTCGACACGCTAAACGATGGGGTCTTCTCGTTGTGAAACGGGCACAACCCGATGTAGTTTGCACCGCGACGTCGTAGGTTAACGAAGTCGGACACAACGTCAACAATATCGGCGGCGTCGATGATTTTTTCTACTGTTTTGCGGTCTATCATTCTATAAAGCCAACTTAAATATACTGATTATATCGTCTTTTTTGAGTTTTACAAATTGTCCGATGCCTGATTCGCGGTTCTTAAGTGCTCGATTTGCCATCGTTTCGAATTGGCTGTCGTCGATGCCTATATCCGAAAGCCTGGTGGGCAGACCGAGTTGCTTGTACCAATCTTCGAGACGATGAATCGTTTGCTCAACGCAAATTTCGGTGTCGTTGGTGTCGGAAGTAATTCCCCAAACGTTTTTGCCGAAATTGACGAAGCGAGCCGGATTGGTTTTCCAAAC
Source organism: Bacteroidales bacterium (assembly GCA_004555955.1). GTDB lineage: Bacteria > Bacteroidota > Bacteroidia > Bacteroidales > Muribaculaceae > Limisoma. The sequence goes on from SFJG01000093.1 coordinate 2,670, forward strand.
ATATTTCATCCAAGCCGGGAAGATAATCGACAGTCCGGCGCCATGAGCGATGTTGTAGGAGCCGCTAAGTTCGTGCTCAACGTTGTGGCTGCCCCAATCGCCGATTCGTCCGCAGTCGAGCGAATTGTTGTGCGCAAAGGTTGCCGCAAGCATTATTTCGGCGCGAGTGTCGTAGTCGGTAGGATTTTTCAATGCTTTTAGGGCGTTGTTAATTACCGTAACGCAAACCGCCTCAATCATTCGGTCGGTGAGTTCGGTGCCTTCGACGTTGGTGAAATAGCGCTCCATGAGGTGTGCCAAGATGTCCGACAAGCCGCAAACCATTTGATATTGCGAAAGCGAATATGTTGTTTGCGGGTCCATAATGGCAAACTTTGGAATTATGATGTTGTCGTGAATTCCTCGCTTGAAGTTGCCGTCGCTGTTTGTTATCACCGAAGCATAACTTGTTTCGCTGCCGGCTGCGGGAATCGTAAGCACTACGCCGATAGGCAGGCAGTGGTCGATGGTAGAGCGTATGCCCATATAGTAATCCCAAACATTGCCTTCGTTGCTTGCGGCTACGCCTATTGCTTTTGCTGTGTCGATAACGCTACCGCCGCCAACGGCAAGCACGAAATTGATGCCTTGACTTCGGCATATTCGAGCGCCTTCTTCGACCTTGTCGAGCAATGGATTGGGTTGAATGCCCCACAGTTCGCAATAATCGATGCCGGCTTTGCCAAGCGATTCGACAACTTGAGCGTATACGCCGTTACGCTTAATGGAACCGCCTCCGGCTACCAATAGCACTTTGACGGCTCCATATCGTTTTGCTTCTTCTCCGACTTTGGCAATTACACCTTTGCCGAAAATTATTTTGGCGGGATTCTCGTATTGGAAATTAATCATAATAAATATAAGAAACGACGTTCGGCCTATTCGAAGTCGACGTCATTGTAGCTCGCGTCGAGCTCGTCTTCGTTAAACTCGTCGGATCCGTAAAAGTCTTCGCCCAGGTCGTCGATGCCCACAGCTGTTGCGCCTTTGGCCGACGTCGGTTCAAAAGCATCGAGGTCGAGAATCTGTTTGGGTGCGGTGCCCGACTTGCGTGTGCACAGCGGTTGGCTCAAATGCTTGGACGGTATCAACTCTTTCATTTCCATGAAGAATCCGCGATTGGATAGGATGTCGAATTCGAACATCAGTTTTTGTCCCTCATCTTCGATAAGGTCCGACAGACGAGTTTCATCCATAAGCCAAATGTCTTGGTCGCTGTCGCTACCCATATCGACGAGAGTCACTTCTTTGTCTTTGTTCCAATCTTCATCGCAGATTATGAAAGAATCCACTTGGTCTTTCGTGTAACCTGCCGCTTCAAGAATTGCGTTGCGTAGATTGAAAAATGTATCATCAGCATCCGCTTCAATCTCTAATTTAAAGCGACTTTCTTCATCTGATATTAAGCGAAATTTGTATATCATAATTGTTTTATTGGTTTAGTGGTTATATCTTCTGCGAAGTTACAAATAATAGTGATAACAAAAAGCGTTTTGCGCAGATTTTTTCGCTAAAAAATCACGGTTCGATGATGTCGTGGGAGTAAATTGTCGAAATTCCGTCGAGATAAGCCTCAAATTCGTATTTGCAGAAGTCGCCGACGTTGTATAAGTCGCCGGTTTCGTAGAAATTGCGAGCGCGACAAGCTCCACCACAAATGTATTTGATTGCGCAGGCTTTGCATTTGGGGATATCGTCGACAGTGGTCGAGCGAATCTGCTTCATCATTTGTGAGCGGTTGTAGACGCTTTCGACCGATTCGGTCTTGACGTTACCGCAAAGGAAACGGGTGTCGTGCAGTAGTTGGCAAGGGTATACGTCGCCGTTTGGGGCTATGCTGAATTCGCCGTCGGCGATGGCGCATTTGAGGCATGGCGACAGTTTTGCCGCATTCAGCGACGATTCGCAGTAGCCGAGCGGGTTGACACCTGCAGCACCTTTGAGCACGCGATAGTATTCTTCGCCGGTTATTGAAAGTTCGGCGTTTGCCTTGTCCGACACCGGGAAAAGCGGTGCAAAATTCAAACGACTTCCGTAGCGTTTTGCCATCGGCTCGACTTGGTCGAGATTAAGTCGGGTTACGGTCATCGACAGTGTATAGTCGATGCCAAAACGGTCAAGTAGGTCGACGGCTCGAATCACTTGGTCGTAGTTGTCGCCGCGAGTTCTGCCGTGCGATTCTCTGTCGGTGCCGTCGATGCTTATTGTTATAAGGTCGATGAGTCCCTTAAACCGTTTGCACAAATCTTCGGTGAGGAGAGTGCCGTTGCTGAGTAGCATTATGTTATTTCCACGTTGCTTTATCATTTCAGCGATTTCGAGCACATTGCGATTTAGTAGCGGTTCTCCTCCTGTAAGAGTGAAGCCGACATCGGGATTTATTTGGCATATCTGCGCAATCACGTTTCGATAATCGTCGAGAGTCATCAGTGTCTCGCTTGACTCTTTCCGCTCTGCGGCATAGCAATATTTGCAGTGCAAATTACAATGATTTGTCAGCGACAAATGGACGTTTGCGAGCGGCATGCGGTGATGTTCGCAATTGTGTCGAGAGCGGAACAACCGCGACTGTGCAATCCGGACGACAAATTGTCGGATAGCGTTGCGATGCTGTTCTCCGATTGCCTGCGTGGCAAAGTCGATAATTTCGTCGTTCGTGCTTTCGCCGTCGAAGAGAGATATAATCAGGTCTCCGATGTCGTTAGTGACAATCCATGCAGGAACGTCGGGATTGATGATAATGACCTTGCCATTGCGGCGAAATCGTTGCAGTGTGTCGGGAGATAACAGATTCATGGCTAACTACCCGAGCAATCGTACGACGAACCGCATTTTCCGCCACCTCCGGCACACTCATAGGAAGTGCCGCATTTGCCAACACCGTTAGCACCTTGACCGCCACAATCGTACGACGAGCCGCAACGGCCGCCGCCACCGGCGCATTCATAGGCTGTGCCGCATTTGCCGGAGCCGCCTGAGCCTTGTCCCGAGCAACTGTAAGACGAGCCGCAACGACCGCCGCCACCGGCACATTCATAGGATGTACCGCACTTGCCGGAGCCACCGGAACCTTGCCCCGAGCAACTGTATGACGAGCCGCAACGACCGCCGCCACCGGAACATTCATAGGCTGTGCCGCATTTGCCTGAGCCGCCTGAGCCTTGTCCCGAGCAACTATATGACGAACCACATTTGCCGCCGCCACCGGAGCATTCATAGGCTGTACCGCATTTGCCTGAGCCGCCGGAACCTTGCCCGGTGCAACTATATGACGAACCACATTTACCGCCACCTCCGGTGCAGCTATATGATGTGCCGCATTTCCCATCTGCCTTTGCTTCGGCTACACCACTTCCTTCCGTGAATAATGCCGGGGCAACAAGCCCTGCGCCTATTACCATCGATAGTTTCTTCAAAAATTCCCTTCTTGATAAATCTTTTTTGTCTTTCATGTCTCTCCGTATTTGTCTTTACAAAGATATAAACAGAATTGAAGAAAAGCAAATCGGCAAGGCTATTTCTTTTGGATTGCCGAAATTAAATCTGCAACGACAAATGTGCTGCCACCTATATATATAAAGTCGCTGCAGCAACTGTCGGCTTTGGCTTGTCGGTAAGCTTGCTCGACGGTAGGGAAAGCAACACCGTCGATGCCGTTTTGTCGAGCAATCGACAGCAAAGTGGTTGCATCCATAGCGCGTTTTACGCCGGCTTGAGTGAAATAGTAGGCGGCGTCTTTAGGCAACAAAGGCATAATGTGGGCTACGTCTTTGTCGCTTACAAAACCGATAACAATTCTCAGTGTTTTGTAGCTTTCCCGAGCCAGTTGACGTGAAATGTATTCAAATCCGCCGATGTTATGCCCCGTGTCGCAGAAGGTGCGCGGACGGTCGCCGATTTTCATCCATCGTCCCATCAGACCGGTCAATTCGCATACGTTGGCAAATCCGTTTGTTACGCTTCGGGTTGATATGCATAGCCCTAACTCGTTCAGTACTTTGACGGCGACGAGTACGGTGTTGGCATTTTTCAATTGACACTCTCCGCTAAGTTCGTCGACAATTTGTCCGAAAGAATACGTGTCGATGACCCATCGGTCGTTGATGCGCCGTGCATCGAATATCTCGTTGTTTTGTTCGGCAAAAATCCCGGAAGTATTTACCTCGGAAATTCTTTTGCGAAACACCGGCTCGGTTTCGGTGGTGGTTTCGCCAATGACAACAGGTGCTGAAGGCTTTATTATTCCGGCTTTTTCTTTAGCAATTTGAGCAAGCGAATCGCCGAGCAGAGCAGTGTGGTCGAGCGAAATGTTGGTGATAATCGACGCAATCGGCTCGATTATGTTTGTGCTGTCGAGGCGTCCGCCCAAGCCGGTTTCGATGACGGCAAAATCCACGTTACTCTTTTTAAAATAAGTAAACGCCATAATCGTTGTCAACTCGAAAAAAGAAGGCTTTCGTCCGGTGTAGTCTGAGTTGAGAAATGTGTCGACAAACTCGGTTACAAATTCTTCGCTTATCATTTTTCCGTCGACTCTTATTCGCTCGCGAAAGTCGACCAAATGAGGTGACGTATATAGGCCGACGTGGTAGCCTTCGCTTTGCAGGATGGCTGCTAACAGATGCGCAGTAGAACCTTTGCCGTTGGTCCCGGCAATGTGGATTGTGTTGAGCGATTTGTGTGGATTGCCAAATAGTTTGGCAAGTTCGAGGGCGGTTTCCAGCCCGGGCTTATATGCTTGTACGCCAACGTGTTGGAACACAAGTGTCTTGTTGTATAGATAGTCTAATGCTGATTGGTAGTCCATACTGTTAGTAAATTAGATAACCTGCGATAGCGGCAAGCGTGACAATTAGAATAGGATGAAGTTTATAAAAGTACGCCAAAATAAAAGCAACAACGCAAATGGTGATGCTCGACCATAATTCTTGGAAATTTTCGCGGTTCATCAGCAATAAGGCAGCCGAGCCGATAAGCCCGACAACAACCGGGCGAAGTCCGGAAAAAATACCTTTAATAATAGCGCTGTCTTTGTGGTGTTGGATGAATCGGCTTGTGAAAAGTACGAGGAAAAAAGAGGGTAGGACTACAGCCGTAGTCGCAATGATTGCACCTAATACGGTGTTTCCTG
>SFJG01000094.1 GCA_004555955.1 Bacteroidales bacterium
ATTCTTATCTTTGTCAAAATTTGGTGCATAATGGCTGATACGTTGTCGGATATTTTCGGGCGGATGCTCGGCAGATTGCAGATTCTCGTTGAGAAATATAACGCATTAAAGGCTTATAATCAACAACTTAACGAGGAGAAGTCGGCGCTCGAAAAAGAAATACAGCGGCAGAAAAAAGAGATAGAAGTGCTGACGATGGAAAATCAATATCTTCGCATAGCGCGCATATCCGCTCCCGACAAAGAGTCAATCGCCAAAAGTCGTGAACTTGTTGCCAAATTGGTGCGGGACGTCGAAAAGTGTATCGAGCAGCTCAATGAGTAGCTTGTGCACTGTCAAGATAAATGCAACGCCGCGTTCGGAGGAGCCGGCAAAAATTTAATATCCATCGATTTTCGGCTATTTCGTCGAAAACATAGGCGGGTAGTTATTTTTTAGAGTATTTAATAATTGAGATAACCGCACTGATGTTGCGCCCTTTGCAGGTGTAGCATTAGTGCTTTTTTTATAACTAAAACAAAACTAATTTTTAATGGAAATAATTGTCGGAATTATTGCAGCAGTGGTAGCATTGGTGGTCGGTTCGCTGGTCACGCTATTCATTACTAAGAAAATGGCGCACAGCAGTGCCAAAAATATAATCGAGGAAGCGCGTATGGAAGCCGATGTGCTCAAGAAGAACAAGATTCTTGAAGCCAAGGAAGAAGAAATGCGCATGAAAGCCGAGGCTGAAAAGCAGGCGAATGCCCGTATGGCGAAAGTGCAGTCGGCAGAGGCTAAGGCTAAACAACGCGAAATGCAGCTCAATCAGTTGCAATCGGAAGTGCAGAAAAAGAAAAACGAGAACGAAGCTCAGCAGAAGTCTCTCGAGCAGCAGCAAGCAGCGCTCGAAATTCGCAATAGCGAAGTCGAAAGACTTCACAAAAAGGCGCAGGAAGCCCTTGAGCATATCTCCGGATTGTCGGCGGAAGAAGCAAAAGAGCGTCTAGTTGAGTCGTTGAAAGACGAGGCAAAAACTAACGCTGCTTCGTATATCAACGACATTATGGACGAGGCAAAGTTGACCGCCAACAAAGAGGCAAAGCGCATCGTTGTTCAAACAATCCAACGCGTAGCAACCGAAACGGCTATCGAGAATGCCGTAACCGTTTTCCATATCGACAGCGACGAAATCAAAGGACGCATCATCGGTCGCGAAGGTCGCAACATTCGTGCGCTTGAGGCTGCTACCGGCATCGAAATCATCGTCGACGACACCCCCGAAGCTATCGTCCTTTCGGGCTTCGACCCCGTACGTCGCGAAATCGCTCGCTTGGCGCTCCATCAACTCGTTGCCGACGGTCGTATTCACCCGGCTCGCATTGAAGAAGTCGTTGCCAAGGTGCGCAAACAAATCGAAGAAGAAATTATCGAAACAGGTAAGCGTACAACCATCGACTTGGGTATCCACGGCTTGCATCCCGAGCTGATTCGCCTTGTCGGTAAGATGAAATATCGTTCGAGCTATGGTCAGAACTTGTTGCAACACTCGCGCGAGACGGCTAACCTCTGTGCCATCATGGCGTCGGAACTCGGCTTGAACCCGAAGAAAGCGCGCCGTGCAGGCTTGCTCCACGACATAGGCAAAGTGCCCGACGAAGAGCCTGAATTGCCGCACGCAATTCTCGGTATGAAACTCGCTGAGAAATACAAAGAAAAACCCGATATCTGCAACGCAATCGGCGCACACCACGACGAAGTGGAGCAGAATTCGCTCTTGGCGCCCATCGTACAAGTGTGTGACGCCATCTCGGGTGCTCGTCCCGGTGCTCGCCGCGAAGTGGTTGAGGCTTACATTAAGCGCCTTAACGACCTCGAGCAACTCGCTTTGTCTTATCCCGGCGTTATCAAGACCTACGCAATCCAGGCAGGTCGCGAGTTGCGCGTAATCGTTGGAGCCGACAAGATTAACGACGTCGAAACCGAAAAGCTTTCGACCGAAATTGCACAAAAGATTCAAGACGAACTCACCTATCCGGGTCAAGTTAAGATAACCGTAATCCGCGAAACGCGTGCCGTAAGTTTTGCTAAATAACAGTTTACCTCATGGACGATAACTCTGAAAAGAAAGACGGCATTTCTACGTGCAAGTCTGCCGGATGTCCGCGTGGAAAACTTGTTAGTTACAATTGGCTTGGCGACGTGCCCGGCGATATGAACAATTTCGACATGGTCGAAGTGCTGTTCAAAAACACTCGCAAGGGCTACTACAAGAATAGTATCGGTCTGCAGTTGAACGTCGGCGATTTGGTTGCGGTAGAAGCTTGCCCGGGCCACGACATCGGAACGGTGTCGATGGTTGGCAAACTCGTTGCCCTTCAGATGAAGAAGGCCAATCTGCGTGCCGATGCCGAGATTCGGCGTATTTTCCGTAAGGCTAAGCCTACCGATATTGAAAAGTTTGAGGCGGCAAAGGCACGCGAATACGACACGATGATACGTTCGCGCAAGATTGCCAAAGACCTCGGACTTGATATGAAAATCGGCGACGTGGAGTATCAAGGAGATGGCAATAAGGCGATTTTCTACTATATTGCCGACGAGCGCGTCGACTTCCGTCAGCTCATCAAAGTGCTCGCCGAGACTTTCCATATCCGCATCGAAATGAAGCAAATCGGTGCCCGTCAGGAGGCAGGCCGCATCGGCGGTATCGGTCCTTGCGGACGCCCGTTGTGTTGCTCAAGTTGGATGACTAATTTCGTCTCTGTGGCAACAAGCGCCGCGCGCTTTCAAGACATTTCGCTCAATCCGCAGAAGCTCGCCGGGCAGTGTGCAAAACTCAAATGCTGCCTCAACTACGAGGTTGATTCCTACGTAGAATGTGTCAAGCAACTTCCGTCGAAGGAGGTGCATCTGGAAACGACTACCGGAACATATTACTTCTTCAAGAGCGACATTTTCAAGAAGGAGTTGACATATTCTACCGACAAGAACGTGCCGGCAAATCTCGTGACAATCTCCGCCGAACGCGCTTTCGAGATTATTGCGCTTAACAAAAACGGCGTTAAGCCCGACGACCTGCGCTTGGAAAGCGAGCGCGACAAGGCTGTGGTTCGAGAGTTTGGCGACATCCTCGGGCAAGATAGCGTTACTCGCTTCGACAAAAAGAAGAAAAAGAAGAAAAACTCGAAGCGACAATTCGACAACAATCAGCCCAAGCAGCAAGAACGCCGCGAGCAGCAAAACCGCCAACCCAAGCAAGATGGCTCGCCGAAGCAGAATGCTCAGCAACCTGCACAGCAACGTCAGCAGCGTCCCAACAAGCCGAAGAATCGACCGAAGGGACCCCGCCAAAATTCGGATATGCAACGTACGCCAAATGACAGGCAACACCAAGATAATAATGAAAAGAAATAGTTTGTTTGCGCTCTTGTTTGCGCTTTTAGTCTCCGCCTGCTCGTCAGACGGAGTCTATTTTAGTGACTTCCGCGATATCGATGAGGCGGGGTGGGCTAAGCAACAGTCGTTCGACTTCGATTTTGCCGACTCGATAGTCAAGCCGGAGAGCGACCTCGTGTTGCAGCTCCGCCACGACAACTACTATCCGTATCGCAATCTATATGTCAAAATCGACTATTTTAAGAACGGAAAGCAGGTGTCAACGAGCGATGTCAATGTGGCTCTTGCCGACAAGTTTGGCAACTGGTACGGCTCCGGACTCGGCGGACTCTATCAACTTACCGTGCCATTGCGCTCAAAGGTTGCTCCCGGTCAGTTCGACGAAGTTACTATTTGGCATAATCTTCGTCAAGATACGGTGAAAAATATTGCAAACATAGGGCTTGCTTTAGTTAAAAACGAATAGATTTATGAACATTGTAAATCGGAATATTGTTTGGACAAAGACCGATGCCCTGATTTTCGATATGGATGGCACTCTCTGGGATGCTGTCGACTCGTATTGTAAAATCTGGATTGAGTGTTTCCGTCGATTCGGTATTGAGCGCGAGGTTAATAGACGTGACTTGATTGGTATGATGGGAAAGCCACTTCTCGACATCTACTTTAGCATAGCCGGACCCAATCCGCAGGTGCCTGCCGAGCAGTTTATGCCGCAACTCGAGCATCTCGAAATCGAAATGATGCCGCTCTTGGGCGGAACGCCGTACGATGGCGTCGTTGCGGGTATCGAACGGCTCTCGCACTCGTATCCTATCTTTTTGTTGAGCAATTGCGGTGCCGACGGCTTGAACAATATGATGCGCCACATCGGCATTACCGATTTCGTTACCGAGGCTGTGACATTCGGCGAAACTCGCCTTCAAAAGGATGAAAACATTCGCAGCATTATGGCGCGCCACGCTCTGCGTCACCCCGTCTACGTAGGCGACACCCAAAGCGATTGCACGAGCACGCATCTCGCTCAGGTGCCATTCGCTTTTGTTTCTTACGGATTCGGAACGTGCGATAGTCCCGACATCGTTTTTGATACATTTTCTGAATTAACCGACTTTTTTAAAACTTTGGAGAGATGAAATTTTTAGATATAGAGGAACAAAAATTGCGACAGGAAAAGTTGCAACAATTTATCCGTCAGCAAGGATTAGACGGTTTGCTTGTGAGCAGCAATGCCAATCTCTACTACGTTTCAGGAGCTGTCTATGCAGGCTATGCCTACGTGCCTGCCGAAGGCAACATACTCTACTTGGTGCGTCGACCTGTCGGCATCGAGCATCCGCAAGTTGTCTACATTCGCAAGCCTGAGCAAATTCTTGACGTTCTGGAGTCGGTAGGCATCGCAAAGCCCGCACGACTCGCTCTCGAGCTCGACCGCTTGCCTTACAATATGGCAAAGCGTTTACAGGCAGCCTTTAATGTCGACGACATTTTCAACGGCTCGCCGATATTGTCACAGAGCCGCTCGGTTAAGACTCCTTTCGAAATCGAACTCATCCGCCAATCGGGCATTCGTCATAGCAACAGCTATAAGCGTATCGATAGCGTTTTCGAAGTCGGTATGACCGACGTCGAGTTTCAAATCGAGATGGAACGCGTGCTGCGTTGTGACGGATGTCTCGGCATTTTTCGCATTAGCGGCGAGACGATGGAACTATTTATGGGGAATGTGCTTGGTGGCGAAAATGCCGACACGCCGACACCATACGATTTCGCCATGGGAGGTGAAGGGCTCGACCAGTCGCTTCCGATAGGGTGCAACGGCACCGTTCTGCGCCGCGGCAATACTCTGATGGTCGACATGAACGGCAACTTTACAGGCTATATGACCGACATGACGCGTTCGTTCCGTATCGGTGAAGTGCCTCAGTTGGCAATCGACGCACATCGCCTCTCGATAGACATTCACAACCGCTTGCGCGAGGCTATCCGTCCCGGATTCGCTGCTGCCGAAGCATATAATCTCGCTGTCGCTATGGTTGCCGATGCCGGACTCGACGATTACTTTATGGGCCATCGCCAGAAAGCCGGATTTATCGGACACGGCGTTGGCATCGAGGTTAACGAACTGCCCGTGTTGGCTCCGCGCAGCCGAGACGTGTTTAGCGCCGGAAACGTAATCGCTATCGAACCGAAATTCGTTATTCCCGGCGTGGGTGCTGTCGGCGTCGAAAACACCTACCTTGTCACCGACAACGGCCTTGAGTGTTTAACCAATTTCCCCGAAGAATTAGCAGATTTATGCCAATGAATTTAGCAGACAAACTAAGCGATAAAATTTTTCACACTGTCGGCATTGTTGCCGACGGCATGAACCAACCGTGTTATGTCGTTGGCGGCTATGTGCGCGACTTGTTCTTGCACCGCACGTCGAAGGATATCGACTTTGTTACCGTTGGCAGCGGAATTTCCCTCGCCGAGCGATTGGCAACGTCGCTCGGTGGAAAAACGTCGCTCGCCGTCTATCGCAATTTCGGCACGGCGCAAGTCAAGAACGGCGACCTCGAACTCGAGTTTGTCGGCGCTCGCCGCGAATCCTATCACCGCGAAAGCCGTAATCCCATCGTCGAAGACGGTACGCTTGACGACGACCAACGTCGACGCGACTTCACCATCAATGCGATGGCTATCAGCGTTAATGCCGACTCTTTTGGCGAACTTGTCGACCCGTTCGGAGGCATTGACGACCTCGGCAGAAAAATCATTCGTACGCCGCTCGACCCCGACATCACCTTTAGCGACGACCCTTTGCGCATGATGCGTGCCATTCGCTTTGCCACGCAGTTGCAATTCGACATCTTTCCCGAAACATTCGAAGCCATTAAGCGCAACGCTTATCGCATCGAGATTATTTCGAAAGAACGAATCTACGACGAATTGACCAAAATAATGAAGTCGAGTCGTCCATCTACAGGCATCATTTTGCTCGAGCGCTCAGGCTTACTCGCATTGATTTGCCCGGAATTGGCAGCTTTGAAAGGCTCGGAGGTCAAAGATGGTCGCGGTCATAAAGACAACTTCTACCACACAATGCAAGTTCTCGACCGAGTTGCCGAGCGTAGCGATAACGTGTGGCTGCGTTGGGCAGCTCTGTTTCACGATGTGGCAAAGCCCGTTACAAAGAAATACGATGCGCATCTTGGATGGACTTTCCATAACCATAACTTCGTCGGCAAAAAAATGATTCCTTCGATTTTCAAGCGAATGAAATTTCCGATGGACGACCGTATGAAGTATGTACAAAAACTTGTGGAATTGCATATGCGCCCCATAGCGCTCGTCGAAGACATTGTGACCGACTCGGCTGTGCGCCGACTCCTCTTCGAGGCAGGCGACGACATCGACGACCTTATGACCCTCTGCGAAGCCGACATCACGTCGAAAAACTCTGAAAAAGTCAAGCGCTTTCTCGACAATTATGTCTTGGTGCGCAAAAAACTTGAAGAAATCGAGGAAAAAGACCGCATCCGCAATTTCCAGCCACCCGTTTCCGGACAAGATATAATGGAAACATTCGGCATTGAGCCTTCGTCGATTGTCGGCCAAATCAAAGAAGCCATCAAAGAAGCCATCCTCGACGGCAAAATCGAAAACGACCGCAGCCAGGCTTGGAAAATGATGATTCAACTTGCCGCCGAACATGGGCTTTCGCCCGTCGACGGTGCGCAAATGACGCAAAATTCGTCAGAATAACTCATTAAAAGCCTATTTTGTAAATTTTTATCTATTTTTCTCGCTCAAAATCAAGGCTATTTCAAAAAAAAGTGCGATATTTGCACTCGCAATTCGATTTTTTACATTTGTGTAACAAATCGAGATTGGATACGGAAAACAAACAACTATTATAATAAATAAAAAAATATAATCAATTATGACAAAAGCAGACATCGTCAATGAGATTGCAAAAACAACAGGAATAGACAAAGTCGCTGTTCTCGAAACAGTCGAAAAGTTTATGGATGTTGTTAAAGATTCTCTCGCCAATGGCGAAAATGTATATTTGCGCGGTTTCGGCTCATTCATTGTAAAGACCCGTTCGGAGAAAACAGCGCGTAATATTTCTAAGGGTACAACAATCATCATTCCGGAGCACAAAATCCCGGCATTCAAACCGGCTAAAGTGTTCATGGACGAGGTTAAATAATAAACTTTAAAATATAAACACTATGCCAAGCGGAAAGAAAAGAAAAGGCCACAAGATGGCGACCCACAAACGCAAAAAAAGACTCAGAAAGAATCGTCATAAGAAGAAATAATTCTTTTTTGCGTGATTGAATACACAAGAACAAACCCATAGTGTTGCTCGCGGGCTCACATCAAGTTTGTTCTTGTGCCATATTAATGGCA
>SFJG01000001.1 GCA_004555955.1 Bacteroidales bacterium
ATATTGATGTTGTGCTGTTGCTTTTTACTGAAAGCTGCTACTAACGACTCATAAATCTACCCTTAATCGTGTATTGGATGATAGTTGCGGATTTTAGGTCTACGAGTTTTTCCTTAGATTTTCCATTCAGTGAGTGGAAAATCTAAGGAAAACTATTTTTATAGACCCCAAAAATTTAAGGAACGCGCTCTAACTTTTTGTTGCATTTTGGTAAAAAATATAGTACCTTTGCTTTAATAAGAGGCGCCGGGCGGCGCATAATAAAAACTAAAGTAGAACAACGATGCAAAAAGTGCGACCAAAAAAGGCTCTCGGACAACACTTTCTTGTCGACTTGTCGATTGCCGAGCGTATCGCCGATACGCTCCAAGGTTATGTGGGTTCGCCGGTTCTGGAAGTGGGACCGGGTATGGGTGTTCTCACCGAATTTCTCTTGGCGAAAGGGCACGATTTGCGCGTTGTCGAACTCGACGGCGAATCGGTCGACTATCTGGAGCGCAACTTTCCGCAACTCGACGGCAGAATCATAGCCGACGACTTCCTGCGGCTCGACCTCGGGACAATTTATGACGGTCAGTTTTGCATAATCGGCAACTATCCGTACAACATATCGTCGCAGATATTCTTCAAAGTGCTCGACTATCGCGACCGCGTGGTGTGTTGCTCGGGCATGTTGCAGAAAGAAGTAGCCGAACGCATCACCGCCAAGCCCGGCAGCAAGACCTACGGCATTCTGTCGGTACTGCTTCAAGCGTGGTACGACTGCGAATATCTGTTCACCGTGTCGGAGCACGTGTTCAACCCGCCGCCAAAAGTCAAGTCGGGCGTCATCCGCCTTACGCGCAACAGCGCGACAACGCTCGGCTGCGACGAGGCGAAATTCAAGACCGTAGTCAAGACGGCATTCGGACAGCGTCGCAAAACGCTGCGCAATTCGCTCAAACCGCTCAAACCGCTCATCGGCGATGCAGCAATCGCCGCCGACCCGATTTTCAACCGTCGCCCCGAACAACTCAGCGTCGACGACTTCGTTAACCTCACAAATTTAATCTTCGGACAAGTATGAAAGAGCAAGAAGAGGTAGAGAAAAAAGAGATAGTAAAATCGATAGAAAATCGACAGGAAGAGGATGTTCGCAACGCACTTGCGGATATGCACCCCGCCGACGTTGCCGAACTTCTGCAAGAGGTTGACATCGACGATGCCGTGTTCGTCTTTACGTTGCTCGACGACGAAACCGCCGCCGAGACCCTCATGGAACTCGACGAAGACGACCGCCACCGCTTGCTCGAGCACATCCCGAACAAAGATATCGCCAAGACGTTTATCGAAAACCTCGACACCGACGACGCCGTCGACCTTATCCAAGAACTCGACAAAGAGGACCAGGAAGAGGTGTTGGCACACGTCAACGACGTGGAGCAAGCAGGCTCGATTATCGACCTGATGAAGTACGACGACGACACCGCCGGCGGTTTGATGGGTAAAGAAATGATTGTCGTCAACGAGAATTGGTCGATGCCCGAATGTGTCAAACGGATGCGCGAACAAGCCGAAGAGTTGGACGAGGTGTACTACGTATACGTTGTCGACGACGATAAGAAACTCAAAGGCATTCTTCCGCTGAAGACGCTTATCACCCACCCTTCGGTGTCGAAAATCAAGCATATAATGGAGACCGAGACCTACAGCGTGAAAGCCGACGAACCTCTCGACGAAGTGGTCATCGCCTTCGAAAAATACAACTTGCCGGTAATGCCGGTGGTCGACTCCATAGGACGTCTGGTGGGTCGCATCACCTTCGACGACATCATGGACGAGGCACGCGAACAGAACGAACGCGACTACCAAAGAGCCTCCGGTCTGTCGAAAGACGTCGAAACGCGCGACAAACTCCTCGACCAAACCAAGGCACGCCTGCCGTGGCTGCTCATCGGTATGATTGGCGGACTGTCGAACTCGCTGATTTTGGGCAATTTCGAGGCAAGTTTTGCCTCCAACCCGTCGATGGCGCTGTTCATTCCGCTGATTGGCGGCACGGGCGGAAACGTCGGCATACAGTCGTCGGCAATCGTTGTGCAAGGTCTTGCCAACGGTTCGCTCGACCTGAAGCACGCTATGCAACAAATCTTCAAAGAAATCGGCGTAGCGGTCATCAATGCCTGCATCATATCGCTGTTGGTGTTTGCCTACAACTTCTTCCTGTTCAAGCCCGACATCCAAACAACAGTATCCGTGTCGGTGTCGCTCTTTGCGGTAGTGATGTTTGCCGCTATTTTCGGCACCTTCGTACCGTTGATGCTCGAGCGCTTGAAAATCGACCCGGCAATTGCCACGGGACCGTTTATCACCATTACCAACGACATTATAGGCATGATGATTTACATGCTCGTGAGCACGGCACTGCTCGCGGCGTTATAGCGAGCGATAATTTTTAGCGAAAATCCTCGATAATTTGGCTTGCGGCGGTAACTGCGCTGTCGCTCGAACCAAGGCGGTCGGCAATACGCTGATAGCCTGCTACTTGTGCGCGATACTGGGGCGAATCGTAGAGAAGCGGCTCGAGGCGTTCGGCAACCAAATCGGGCGTGCAGCGGTGCAAAAGCATTTCCGGCACAACTTCTTCGTCGACAATGAGATTGGGCAGCGACACAAATCGCACTTTGAGAATGCGCTCGAAAAGTTTATACGACAGTTTAGAGCCGTTTGCGCGGTAGCACACCACTTGCGGCGTACGGAGCACGGCGGTTTCGAGGGTAGCCGTACCCGAAGTGACGAGAGCGGCAGCCGAGGCAGCAACCAAGTCGAACGTGTGACCTTCGACGAGCACGGGATTGGCTTTAATTCCGGCGCGTGCAAGCACCTGAGCGTAGAAATCGCGGTCGACAGAGGGAGCGGCGGCAACAATCGGCTGAAAGTTGGCGAACCGCGCCGCGGCAGCGTACATTATGGGGAGATTGTTGCGAATTTCGCCCAGTCGCGAGCCGGGCAGGAGCGCAATGACGGGTCGTCGGTCGGCGACGCCGATAGAGCGCAGCAGTTCGTCGAAAGGCATCAGCGACGAGCGCACGGCGGCAATTTCGTTGGCGGTAGGATTGCCGACATAGTCGACGTTGTAGCCGTGGCGGGCATAAAATTCGGTTTCGAAAGGCAGAATAGAGAACACGCGTCGAACGTACTTGCGGATGTCGCGCACGCGCCACTGCTTCCACGCCCAAACTTTCGGCGAAATGTAGTAGTAGACCGGGATGCCCTTCGAGAAGGCATATTTTGCTATTTTAAGGTTGAACGAGGGATAGTCGATAAGCACAACGGCATCGGGAGAGAACTCGTCGATAGCACGGCGAGCACGGCGCATGTTCGAAAGTATTTCGGGCAGATGGCGAATCACCTCGGCGAAAGCCATATACGCCATACGTCGGTAGTGAATCACGGGCTCAACTCCGGCTTGACGAGCCATCAAGTCGCCGCCGAGGAAGCGGAATTGCGCGTCGGCGTCTGCCTCCTTGAGGGCACGAATGAGAAGCGAGGCATGCAAATCGCCCGAAGCCTCACCGGCGATAAGGAAATACTTCATACGTCAATTTTTTGTCGTGTTGAAAACGAATCCGAAACGGCTGTGCAAAGCGTCGAAACGACGGAGCGTGTCGTCGCCGAATCGCGCCATCGAAGCACGAACGCTGTCGACCGACTTACATCCGTCAGGACTCGACTTGGAGAAAAATTTGTCGGCATAGCAGACAATCTGCTCTTCGACAGATTCGGGGACGAGGTCGACGAGCGGCAAAGGCAACCCTTGAGCGGCAATCTCTGCGGCAGTCAAACCGGCGCCGGTATGACGTTCGCAGACTCGAGCAAACGAGTCGAGTCCTTCGGCGCGCATCAGTTCGGCGCCAATAACGCCGTGTCGGATGTACGGTTCCGAACCCGTGCAGAGAATCGAGGGCGCATGGCAACGGAAGATGCCGACATCGTGAAGGATGGCAGCAGCGGCAACTAAATCGACGTCGACAGGCTCATCAAGGCGACGTGCAATAGCAACCGACAACTCCGCCACTTGGCTGCTATGGAGCCACAGCAGACGGAAGAGGTCGGAGTCGGGATTGTAGTATTTAAGCAGCGTCAGTCGTGCTTGGTCGACGGTCATAGCGGCTATTCGATAACGATTGTGTTCCAGCCGTGAGTATCTTCTATTTCGCCGAGTTGGATGCCGCGAAGCGTGTTGTAGAGGCGAGTGCAAACAGGACCGGGCTTACCGTCTTTTGCGATGACGTAAGAGCGGTTGTTTTCGGGGTCGTCGATACGCTCAATGGGGCTGATTACGGCAGCAGTACCACAAGCGCCGGCTTCTTCAAACGTAGCGAGTTCTTCTTCGGGCACTTGACGGCGTTCGACGGTCATACCCAGGTCTTCGGCGAGTTGGATAAGACTCTTGTTGGTAATCGATGGAAGAATCGAGGTCGATAGAGGCGTGATGTAGGTGTTGTTTTTGATGCCGAAGAAGTTGGCAGCACCACATTCGTCCATGTATTTTTTCTCGCGAGCGTCGAGATAGAATTCAGCGCTATAACCGGCGTCGTGGGCTTCTTGGCTTGCGCGAAGGCTGGCAGCATAGTTACCGCCCACCTTGAAAGTACCCGTGCCGAGCGGAGCGGCGCGGTCGTAACGACGCGTAATGACGTAGGGCGTGGTTGCAAAGCCGCCTTTGAAGTATGGGCCAACGGGCGTAACGAAGATGAGGAATAGATATTCCTTGGCAGGCTTAACGCCGACCTGAGCAGTGATGCCGATTTGTAACGGGCGGATATATAGCGAAGCGCCTGTGCCGTAAGGCGGGATGAAGCGCTCGTTGAGACGTACGACGAGTTTTACCATTTCGTAGAACTTATCTTCGGGGATAGGAGGCATCATAATGCCTTCAGCCGACTTGCGGATGCGGCGAGCGTTTTCGTCCATGCGGAACACGCGGACTTTGCCGTCTTTGCCGCGAAAGGCTTTAAGCCCTTCGAAAGCCTCTTGTCCGTAGTGGAGGCAAGTTGCTGCCATATGCATGGGAATCAACTCCGACGAAGTGGTTTCGATTTCGCCCCATTCGCCGTTTTTGTAGGAGCAACGCACGTTGTAGTCGGTTGTCATATAGCCGAACGATAGTCCTGACCAGTCAATGTTTAATGGCTCTTTCATATTATGCTGTTTTTATTAGTGCAAATATACAAAAATTTTGCGATATGTGTTATATTCGCGTGTCAGCTTATAGCGAACGTCGGACGAAGTCCGGTGCGCGGTGCGTAAGCAATAAGACTGACCGCAAATATAACTCAGATTAGCAAAATTAACTATATTCGCGTGTCAGCTTATAGCGAACGTCGGACGAAGTCCGGTGCGCGGTGCGTAAGCAATAAGACTGACCGCAAATATAGTGAATAATGGCGCAAGAAAAAATGTTTTTTCGCAAAAAAGTGCAGAGATGCGCCGCCGAAAATGGTCGGAGCATCTCTGCAAATATCATTATATACAGGTTCTTAGCGAACGGCGATGATGCGAGCCATGCTGCCTTGAGCGGTAGCAACGCGCACTGCGTAGACACCGCGAGCGAGCGAAATGGTTGCCTTGCCGTCGAAGTTGCCGCTGTAGACGCAGCTGCCGGAAGTTGTGTAGACTTCGACAGAAGCGTCGGCGGGAGCAACGACGTCGATAGCGCCTGCCTTGCCGCTGATGCTAACGCCGTCGAGTGCGATAGAATCGACTGCGCCGTCTTTGATAAACGAAGCGATGACGCGCGTCAGGCGAGCGATTTTGAACGTGCCGTCGACAACTTCCTTGCCGTTAGCAGTAACCGTGCCGAGGCGGTATTCGGGGTCGGCGACAGCGGTAACGGTGATGGGCACGTTTTTCTTGACTTTGTCGCCGGAATTGATAGTGTTGCCGTCGACAGAGAGCGCGATTGTGCCGTTGGTGGTCGGCTCGATAATCACGCGAGCCACGTCGCAGCCCGAAGCATTGCCATGACGGTTGACAGTCCAGCCTTTTTCGGTGGCGATGAGCGTATCCGAATTGTCGGCATCGTTAGGCGTTTCTTCGGTGCCGGTGAGGAGCGTAAGCGTAGTCGAAACATTGCCGGCTTCGCCTTCTTCGAGCGGATACCATTCGGGCAAACCGAAGTAGAAGTCGTCCAATTCGCAAGCGGTCATGCCGTTGCCGCCCATATCGATGACGCTCAGATATTTGAGTTCCGAGAGGTCGAGCGAGTGGATTGCATTGTTGTTGAACAAGAGTCGACGCAAAGCCTTGTTAGCACTGAGGTCGAGTGTTGTAAACGCATTGCGACTGACGCTCAGGTCGAGCAGGTCGGGTTGATGCGACAGGTCGATTGTCGAGAGTTGGTTGCCGGCGATGTTGAGCGTTTCGAGTTTGGTGTTGGCAGCCAAATCGACTGATGCGAATTGGTTGTTAGTCAAGTCGAGGTAGTAGAGCAACGGCGCTTTCGACAGGTCGATTGCGGTCAACGAGTTGTTTTTTGCGTTGAGCTCTTCGAGAAGCGTATTTGCCTCGAGATTGAGCGTGGCGAGGTAGTTGCCGTAGCACGAGAGCGAGCCGAGCAAGGGGTTGTGGCTCACGTCGAGGTTGTTGAGTTCGCAGTACGAGCAATCGAGTATGCGCAAGTCGGCGAGATTCGACACGTCGAGGGTCTCAATCGGGTTCATATAGAGGTTAAGACTAACGAGCGTGGAATTTCCGGAGAAGTCGAAGCCTGTGATTTGGTTGTCGGGCAATCCCATCCAATAGCCGTATTCGCCGTAGCTTTCGAAGTTGGCGCCGATGACGTCGCCCGAAATGGTAACTGTCGTGCCTACCGAAGTACCGTCGATGCGAGCGTATGTGCCCACCTCTTTTTGTTCGAAGCTGCCGTTACCCCAGTCGATGCCGACGGTGGTCGAAGCGTCGACGCCATAGAGAGCGAACGAGAGTTCTTGCCCTTCGGCGCAAGTGAAGCTGAACGAGCGTTCGAGCGGCTCGAAGACGACGGCGATTGTAGCGTCTTGGTTAATGACGAACCACGGGTCGGTAATGAGTTTGCCGTTGACGGTTACGCCTTTAAAGCGGTAACCTTCTTCCGCAGTGGCGGTAACGACGATAGGCACGCCCAATTTGGCGGTAGTTGTCACGTCGGCGAGTTGTTGATAGAAATTGCCCGACCATTGAGCGAGAGTGAATGTGCCGTGGTCGGTAGCGTATTTCGTAAATGTGAAAGTTTGGTCGGCAACCATACCGCCGTATTGGCCTGTGACGGTAACAGTTTCGCCGGTGTTAGTGGCGTCGACGGTCACGTTAAGGTCGTCGTTGGTGGCTGTTCCGTCGCCAGTAACGTCGACGGTCCAACCCATGTCGATGCCTGTCAGATACGACGTGTTGGAGTGTTCGCCGTTAGAGCCTTCGATGTAGACGTTGCCCGAGCCTGAAGAGATACACGGCATTGTCTTAAAGGTAGCCGACAGCGACGCGGAGGTCATGTTGACGTTGTTGCGCATATCGACGGTGTTGAAGCGTCCGTAAGGGTTGACGTAGTTGAAGTAGAAGAATTCGCACTGCGTGCCTGCCGCCTCGAACGAGCGAAGATAGTAGGCGTTGGTCAAGTCGACGAACGTCACGGGGTTGTTGCTGACGTTGACGTATTGGATGTTCGAGCAACCGGTGAAGTCGATTTTCGTCAGTTGGTTGTCTTGAACGTAAAGATTCGTGATAGCTTTGTTGTTCGACAGGTCGACCGACTTGATTTTGTTGTCGGAGATGTTGAACGAAATGAGTTCGGGGCAGTTCGACGGGTTGATTGTTGTGATGTCGTTGCCGGCGCAAGTAAACTGATAAAGTTTGGGATATTTCGTGATGTCGAGCTCGGTGAGGTAGTTGTTGGCGATGTAGAAATAGGTCATCGCGGGATAGTTGCCGTCTTCGAAGTCGAGCAAAGCGTTGTCGTTGAGGTTGAGCGAAATGAGTTTGGGCATCGAGCGCGAATAGAAATGCATGATGTGGCATTCGTGCATGTCGATACGCTTGAGGTTGTCGGCATTGTCGGCGAAAACGACGGTGGTCATTTCGGGGTTGTTATAGCCGTAGAACGATTCGAGCGCGGTGAAACCCATCAGGTTGAGCGTGATGAAGTTTTCGCCGTTTTTCGACACGTTGAGCTCCTTGAGCGTCGAGCCGACAGCGGAGATGTCGAATGAGTGGCTGTCGATTTGATTCTCGGAGAGGTCGAGGGTTTCGAGTGCGGGCAACGACGGGAGAGTCAACTCGGTAAGGGCGTTTTTCGACAAGTTGATGTATTTGAGATTCGGCTGATTTTCGATAGCACAAGCGGTGATTCCTGCCGAAGAGCATTCGAGGTTGGCAAGCGAGCCGGTGATTGTGATTGTCGGACCGAGGACGTTGCCTTTGGTGTTTAGAGTCCACGCCCAGCCGTTGGGGTCGATAGTGTACGACTTGGCGTTTCCGTCGCCCCAGTCGATTGTTAGAGGGTCGTTGACCGATGAGGTCCAGACACGGAGAGTGATCTCGGTGCCTGCTTCAAGATTAGTTGTAAGTGTAACCGTACCTTCTTGCGCTGCTGCAAATGCCGGAAATGCAAGAAGTGCGATTAGTAGATTTAAAAATTTTTTCATATTGTGTTGATAAAAATGTTATATGCCTACATAAATAGCGGTGCAAAATTAGCAAATAACTCTTCAATAACGTTGTCTAAACGGCAAAAATATTCACCAAAATAGGCAAATTTACTCGTCGTAGAGCGTTGGGTCGGCGATTCCGGCTTCGGCGAGAGCCTCACGGCGTTCGCGGCAAGTGCCACAGCGCCCGCAGTGGTGTTCGCCGCCCTTGTAGCACGAATAAGTTTCGGCGTAGTCGATACCGAGCAGAGCGCCTCGGCGAGCGATGTCAGCCTTTGTGATATCGGTATAAGGCGCAAAAACGGTAACGCCGCAATAAGTGCCGCAGCGCATCGCCTCGCTCATGGCGTCGACAAAGTCGCGACGGCAGTCGGGGTAGATAGCGTGGTCGCCGAAGTGGTTGGCAAGCATCACGCGGCGAAGGTCGCGGCTTTCGGCGATGCCACACGCCACGGCAAGCATAATACCGTTGCGGAAAGGCACGACGGTCGACTTCATATTTTCGTCGTCGTAATTGCCTTCGGGGATTGCGTCGGCGCCGCTGAGCAGCGAACTTTTGAAATATTGTGCCACGAAAGCGAGGGGAATGACGATATGTTCGATGCCCAGGCGCTCGCAGTGGAGCCGCGCACAGGCAATCTCGCGCGCATTGTGGTTCGACCCGTAGTCGAACGTCACGGCAAGGGCTACGACGTCGCGATAGTCGTAGAGAAGCGTCACGGAGTCCATTCCTCCGGAAAGTACTATCAGAGAATCTTTCATACTAAAATTCGTTAGTGAAAGCCGCCATAAGACGTTCGCGGCGCATCTGCTGATGTTCGTCGTCGGCGTAGTTTGCAAAAGGCAGAATGGCGATGCCGCCGCGCGGCGTAAAGAGCCCTCGCACCTCCAAATAGCGTGGATTCATCAGCGCCACGAGGTCTTTCATAATGATATTTACGCAGTCTTCGTGGAAGTCGCCGTGGTTGCGGAAGCTGAAGAGGTAGAGCTTGAGGCTCTTGCTCTCGACCATGTCTTCGCGGGGGATGTAGTTGATGATTATTTTCGCGAAGTCGGGCTGTCCGGTTTTCGGGCATAGGCTCGTAAATTCCGGGCAGGTGAAGGTGACGAGATATTCGTTCTCGGGGTGCTTGTTTTTGAAAGTTTCAAGCACCTCGGGAGCGTATTTGTCGGGATATTTTGTGGCGTTGCACCCGAGAAGGGTAACGCCGGAGAGTTCGTTGTCGGTTCGTGACATTTTTACAAGATTAGTTAATTTGACGAGTTTACATTAGATATATGTTATGCTTCAGACACTCTGCAACTTGCTCTTCGGGCCAAATGCTTGCTTGCACTTCGCCGATGTGCGCCTTTTGGAGCAGGAGCATACAGAGACGGCTCTGCCCAATTCCTCCGCCGATAGAGTAAGGCAATTCGCCGGCGAGCAACGAGCGGTGGAACATCAGTTGACGGCGCTCTTCGCAGCCGCGCAGACGGAGCTGCTCGGCGAGACTCTCGGCGCTGACGCGGATGCCCATCGAGGAGAGTTCGAAAGGAATGTCGAGGACGTCGTTCCAGAGCATGATGTCGCCGTTCAGACCGCGATAGCCGTCGGAATTGAGGGTAATCCAATCGTCGTAGTCGGGGGCGCGATTGTCGTGAGGCTTGCCGTCGGAGAGCGGAGCACCGATGCCGACGATAAACACGGCACGATACTTGCGCGTCACCTCACGTTCGCGCTCTTTAGCGGTCAATCCGGGATACATGTCTATGAGTTGCTGCGAGTGGACGATGTGGATGTCGTCGGGCAGGCGCGGAATGATGTGCGGGAATCGCTCGTAGATAATCATCTCGGTTTCTTTGAGCGCGGCATAGATTTCGCGGACCGTAGCCACGAGATAGTCGAGCGTGCGGTCGCTTTCGTTGATTGTCCGCTCCCAGTCCCACTGGTCGACGTAGAGCGAGTGTATGTTGTCGAGCTCTTCGAATGTACGGATAGCGTTCATATCGGTGTAGAGACCATATCCTGCGGGGATTGCGTAAGCGCCGAGCTTGGTTCGCTTCCACTTTGCGAGAGAGTGAACCACTTCGGCATGGCGATTACCCATGTCGGCGATGTCGAACCCCACGGCATGCTCCACGCCGTTAAGGTCGTCGTTAAGACCGGTGCCCGAGAGAACGAACAGCGGTGCGGTGACGCGACGGAGGTTCAACGCCTTCGACAGGCGCTCCTGAAAAGCGTCTTTGATTATTTTGATTGCGATTTCAGTCGTTTCAGGGAGAAGTTTTAAGTGATATTTCTCCGGAATTATGAGTCCCATTGGTATGATTATTTATAATTAGCGAGCAAAGATAGCAAAATAATCTCAAAAAGCCAAATATTTAAGCATAATGAAAGAAAATGAAAGAAAACGGCGAAAAATAAAAACAAGAGTGGCGTTAAAAAATCACAAGGCGCGGACCGCGACGGGTCTGCGCCTTGTGGATTATTTTACGACAAAAGTGTCTTAGAATTTGTAGTCGGTCAAAGCATTAACGCCCTTGATGCCGAGCACGGCAGCAGAAAGCGTGCCTTTTACAGTGACTTCTTTACCGAGGTTAGCGGGGTTGTCTTTGAGGTTGATAGCGGTGCGGATAGCTCCTGAAGGAAGCGAAACGGCGATGCAGTTAGCCACGTCTTTCTCAGCAGCACTTTCAGCGATGAGAACGTTTGTAGCGTTAGCACCTTCGGCAGTGAATTTCGCAGCAGTAGCAGCGTTAGTTCCGCTGCTGAAACCAACGATGTAGCCTTTCACCCAAACGCCTGTACCGGTAGCACCTGAAAGGACGTCGCCGGCGAGGTAAGGTTTAGCCTCCGAACCGTCGTTGCTCGACGAAGGACCTGCGCCCTTCTTGCCAACGAGGACGTTGTCGACACACCAAGTAGCGTAGTTGGCATCGGTAGTTGCTTGGTAGCGCCAGCCGATGAAGATTTTCTTGCCTGCCCAAGCGCTGAGGTCGATGTTGCCCGACGATACCCAATCGCTGTAGCCCGACGAGGGAGCTGTTGCCATAGTGGCGTCGAGTTTTGTCATGTTAGCGGTAGCCGGGTCGTTGCTGTCGAGAACGTAAACTTCGAAAGTGGTATTCTTTGAGCCGTAGCCGTTTACTTGAGTTTGGAAGTTGAGCACCTTCTCGGCAAGTTTGTTGACGTTGATGCACGGAGTAATCAACCAAGAGTCGAAAGGAGCAGTACCATTGTATCCGGAAATAGTAGCGTATGTGTCGCTGTTGAATTCGCGGAGATACCAGTCTTTGTTACCCTTAACCGAAACATAAGTCCATCCGTTAGCGGCGAGGTTGTCGATTTTTGCGCTGTAGCTGTTGAAGTTTTCGTCGATTTCGCCAACGGTAACAATAGCGTTGAATACGAATTCAGAGAGAGTACCTTGGTTGTCGGTCAAACCGTTCATGCCGTAGAGCGAGCCGATAGTGCCTTTGAGGGTTATTTCCTGACCGAGGTTGTCGGGGCTGTCGGCGAGGTTAGCGCGGTTGCGGAGTTCAGAGCCTTGCGGGAGGTCGATAGCGATGCACTTGTTGAAGTCTTTTTCTGTGGGGCTATCGGCGATAACGAGCGTGTTAGGCAAAGAGAACGGAGCCGCCCATTCGATGTCGCTCGCCCTCGAAACAGAAGAAACGCCGGGAGCGACAGCGCCAACGATATAACCTTTCACCCAACCGTTTTTACCCTTGTTTGCAGTAGCGCTTGCCACTGTGAAAGGACGAATCTTGGAGCCTTCAACAGGTTCGCCGAAGATACAGTCTTCGTAAGAGCGGAGCGTGAGTTGCCAGCTACCGTTGAAGTAACCGAGGATACCAACAATAGCGCCTTCGCCTTCGGGAAGAGTCTTGCCGTAGAAGTTAGCATAACCGCTGGTGCGCACCGTCAAAGAAGCAGTACCGTCGGTGATTGTTTGCGAAGTGGTTTTTTGATATTCAGCAAAAGTAGCCTTACCACCGTTTTCGAACGAAACGCCGTCGAAGCGAACGAGTTGGCTTTGCATTTTGATGATACCTTCTTTAGTGGTCGGGAGCGCGCTGATGGAAGTACAAATAGTGTCCATCTTAGCGGGCTCGGGAAGGCCGTTCAGTTGCGCGTGAGCTTGGAAGTGTTCGAGCGGCATGAAAGTGGTTTGCCAACCGTAAGTATCGCTGTAGTCGGGCCAACCGAATTGTTGCAAGCCGGCATATTTGCCGAGATACATGTCGGTAACGTCGATAACCACTTCTTGACCCATTCGGTAGTCGGTGTAAAGGCTGTTTTGGTTGATAGAGAACGTAACGGCAGAAGTTTCGTCTTGGATGACGAGGTTTTTGTAGATGTTGCCGGAAGCGTCAGAGCTGATAACGCGACCCTTGATGATGATGTGTTCGCCTTCGTCGGTAAGACCGATAGTGTCGACGCCGTTAGTTTCGTCGAACCAATATTTAGCCTTCAAGTCGTAGATTGAAGTGTTAGCCTCGATAGTAGCAACGGGGCCTGCCAAAGGCGGTGTGTCCCAGTCGTCATCACAACTTGTAATGCCGAGAGCGGCAAAGAGCATCGCCGATAGATATAATTTTACGTGTTTCATATCTTAGTTTGTTTTATTTGTTCGAAAATGTTTATTAGAATTTGATACCTACATTGGCAAATACTCTGATGCCTTGAGTGTAGTAATATTTGTTAGCGTATTTGTTAACATCGTAGTCGGTGTAGTCGAAACGGTTTTGTTGGTAACCACCGGTTTGGATGTTTTTCTTGTTAAGGATGTTGTTGACACTCACGTTGAAGTTGAGCGACATTTTGCGGTTTACGTAGATAAGTTTACCGATGCTTGCGTTGAGCGTGAAAGCGTCGCGAAGCTTGTCTTGGTGAGTGATTTCCTTAACTTTTTCGATATACTCTTCTTTCGAGTCGCAACCGAGCATACCTTCTATATAGATGTGGCGGAGCGGAGTAACTTGGATGTAGCTGTCGCCGGTCCAAGAGCCGTTGAGTTCGAGGAACCACATGTGAGGAGCGTTATAGTTCACCGAGAGGCTACCAACAGTTTGCGGGCCGTTAGGCAAGTAGAAGTTCTTGAGGTAAACCACATCGGTGCGGTCTTCGATAGCACCGTTTTCAGCGCTACGGAAAGCCGTTGGGCGGTTCTTGTATTGATATTTTGAGATAGAACCGGCAGCAGTGATAGTGAGGTCGGAAGTAACCTTGTAAGCCACGCCGAGTTCAACACCCTTGTGAGTTTTGTTGATACCGGTGAGGGCGTAGTTTACGAAAGTAGAGAGACCGTCGTCGTAGAACGAAGAGCGCTCAATGGCATCGTAGAAGTTAGTCCAATAACCGGAAATCGAGCCGTGGAACTTACGATAGTTGAACGTATAAGTAAGGTCGGCAGCGAGGTCGCGTTCGTTCGTATAATCGATGGCAGTATCTTTGATACGCGGAGAGATGTATACGTTGTTGGCATAAGGAGCGCGCGTGCCGTAAGAAACGTTAAGGGTAATGAAGTTTTTGCCGTTAGGCTTGTAAGTACCGCCGACTTTAACCATACCGTTGTCGAAAGAGTGGCTTTTGCCTTTTCCGTAAGAGTTTTCGGGGGCACGACCGTTGCGCATCTTACCATCGCGTTGGAATTGAGTGTATGTCAACTTCAAGCCGTAGTTGAAATCCCAGTGAGCGAGGTTGACGATGTTTTGGAGCCAAGCCTCAGCGATGAACGAGTTGATATCGTAGTCGTAACCGAAACGGTCGCCTTCGTAGATTTTACGGTCGGGATTGTTAAGGTCGTTTTGGAGCATGTCGGGATTGTCGGGGAAGTCGCGTTCGGAGTATTGGTCGGTATCCATCCAATAGCAACCGCCGAGGAGGTCACGCATTGTTTTGTAGTAAGAAGCACGCGACCAGTTCACGCCGATACCAGCTTGGAGAGTCATGTGGTCGTTAAGACGATGGTTGAGCGTCGAGTTGAGGATGAAGTTCTTCATATCACTGTGACGGTCTTCGAGGATGTAGCTCGAGCCGCGATATTCCGTACCCATTTGTTCGCTTTCGAGCAAAGCAAGCGAGTTGACGTTGTAGAGACGATTCCAATCGAGTTGACGTTGCGAAACGTTGTTTTCCCACAAGTTCTTATAGTATTCGTAAGCTTCGGGCTTGTCGTCGAAGTAAGACGGCAAGTAGCGATAGTAGTCGGGACGCGGGTCAGAGACGTTATACCAGTTGAGCGCCGACGAAGAGTAGAACGACGACTTGAAAGCGGCAGCCGTGTTGATTTGCGAGCCCGATTTGGGTTTCCAAATCCAGTTGACGATTACAGTCGGGTCGAACGATTCAACGATTTTCGCGGAGCGTTTTTCGCCTTGATACCAACCCCAGTTCGGGTTGTAGAGGTAAGAGTCGGCGAGTTGGTAAGCCTCTTCGAAAGTAGCCGAGTTGGTAGCGCGTTCTGTAGGCGCACCGAAAGCTGTAATGTTCAAGCTGTGACGGCTGTTGAATTGCTTCTCAAGCGAGAGGAACAAGCCTCCGGAGTGGTAGAAAGTACCTTCGACAATACCTTCTTTGCTGTAACGGCCGATAGCGGAGAGCGCGAAAGCCCAACCGTTTTTGCGCACGCCGGTAGCATAAGTAATCATACCGCGATAAGCGTAAGAGCCGTTAGTGTAAGCCAGGCTACCGCGGAAACCGGGAGCGAAAGCAGAAGCAGTAGAGTTGATGCTTGTAGCGCCGCCGATTTCACCGAGGGAGAACGCCGAAGTGTTTAATCCCGTCGACACCGAACGGCTTTTGAAGGCTTGGTTCATACCGCCGAGCATGGAGTAGCTGAAACGGCCGCGGATAGCGTCGGTGAAGTGCACGCCATTGATGTAAGTTTGTGAATACTCCGAGTCGTAACCGCGGATGCGGAAGCGTGTCGCGCTAAAGTCGTAGTTAGCGGCAGAGTAGTACACGTTGTCGGAAGCGCCGGAAAGCATACCGATAGATTGGTCATTGCCCTCCTCGTCTTCGAGTTGGTTTTGGTCGATGATGACTGCAGTGTCGTAGCTGTTAGAGTCTTCATCTTCGCTTGTAAGTTTGATAGTGCCGAGGTCGTCGATGACGCCACTTACAAAGGTGATGTCTTTGACGAAATCCTCAAAGCCGTAAGCAATGATGTTGACGGTTTGAGTACCCGGCGCAGCATTAGAAATGAGGAAATCACCGCCGGGGCCGGTAGTAGCGCTAATCCCTTGACTCGTCAAGAGGACAGTAGCGCCGGGAACGGGAGCCCCTGTGGCGTCGACTACAGCACCTCGCAATCCTGTCCGCTGTGCGGCAGCCGGCAGTACTGCAAAGATGAGTAGCAGTAAGAAAAGTTTGATTTTCATAATTAAACTACGGGTTAGATATTAATATTATTATAATTATTGTTTTACTTTGACTTCACGAGCGAGGAACACTTGCGTCGGGAAGTGGTCGGAGAAACCGTTAAGGAACACACCACCGCTGAAGGTACGCAAGGGAGCCCCCGACTCGTTACGCATCTCGGGCACGTCGTTGTGAACTTTACACTTGAAATATTTCAGGGTAGAACGGTCGTCGCCGATAAGGTAAGAGCTGAGCATGATTTGGTCGAACAAGTTCCACTGTCCGCGATAAGCGAGGGTGCCGACGCCGTTGTCGAGCACTTCCC
This sequence comes from Bacteroidales bacterium, assembly GCA_004555955.1. Classification (GTDB taxonomy): domain Bacteria; phylum Bacteroidota; class Bacteroidia; order Bacteroidales; family Muribaculaceae; genus Limisoma. The sequence continues at coordinate 16,334 of SFJG01000001.1, forward strand.
AGAACGGGTTGAACCAGCCGCCTTCTTTGACGTCTTTAATTTTCTTAACAGCGCCGATAGCCTTAGCGCAAGAGTCGTTGCTCGGGTCGTCGTTAAGGTCGCCCATGATGATAATGCCCTGGTTGGGGTCGACAGCCAGACAAGAGTCGGCGATGTGCTTGCAGAGATTAGCGGCAGCCACGCGGAGGTGACGGCTCGACGCTTCACCGCCCAAGCGCGAAGGCCAGTGGTTGACGATGATGCTGATTTTTTCGCCGGCGAGCAAACCGGTCACACAGGTTTGGTCGCGAGTGCGGAAGTTGGGCATGTCGGGGATGGAGAGCGTGTGATGAGTAACATTGAGCACACGGAACATGCGCGGATTGTAGAGAAATCCAACGTCGACACCACGGCGGTCCGGGCTGTCGTGATGGATAATTTGATAGTTGAGCTCCTTCAGTTGCGGGTCTTTGACGATGTCTTCGAGCACTGTGCGGTTTTCAATCTCGGAAACGCCGATGATAGCCGGTCCTTTCGGGGTTATGTCGGTTTTCATACGGCTGATGGCGAACGCCATGTTGTGAACTTTGCTCCAGTACTTGTTGCCGTCCCACTGACGTTGTCCGTTAGGCGAAAACTCAAGGTCGTATTTACCATTATTATTAATGGTGTCAAATAAGTTTTCGAGGTTGTAGAATGCCACTCCAAAAACTTTGTAATTCTTCTGCTGCGCTGTCAGCAGAGGTAATGCCATAATAATGGCTAAGGTTAATGTTAGGATACGTTTCATAGTCTCAATATTGCGACACAAATTTTAATATGGAAAAGAATTCCAAAAATAGTAAATTTTTGTCACTCACAACGAAAAAGTTCAAATTTTTTCGTTTTTTAGGGATTATTTTTTCATGAAGAGATACGGAAATAAGAACTTTTGACCACAAATTAGCAAAAATCCACCTTTTAAATGACTATTTATTTGAAAGGAATAGAACCGCCTCGCGCCCGACGTTGAAGAGCAAGTCGAGTATGCTCAACGAGGAGATGAAACCGTGTCGCGCTTGCCAAATTTGGTAGTATTTACCCGGGAGCGGCACGATGTCGGCAGAGACTGCGTCGGCAGTGTCGGCGACGGTAGTTATGGGGAGGTCGAGAAAATCGACCACGGCATTGTGGATAGCCATGTTTAAGTCGAAGATACGCGTCTTCGATTCGTCGAAGATAATGTTTCGGAGGTCGTCGGCAAAGTATTCGAAAAACGGCGTTCGACCGTAAGCCGAATAGAGAGCCCCCCAATGGTTGTGTCGCCAGTTGGCATGCTCGGCGATAGCGACGTCGGCAATGGGCTGCGAGGCGTGCGGGCGCGCCAGCGGTACGGTGAGCGTTTGGCGTCCGGAGGGAGTTGCAATCTGCATACGGTTCAGGGCACGTCGACGCTTGTCGTAGCGGGCATCGGCGGCAAAGCAGACGCAACCGGCGCGAAGCATAGCAGCGTAAGCCTCAACGCCGGCGGCGTATTCGGAATCGAATCGAGTAATCATTTGTCGGGATTAGCCGCTTTAAACATACGGTCGAAGCGGAAACCGGAGAATAAGCCTTTCTCTTCGTCGATAGAGATGATTACAAACATCGGCGTACCGACGATGTGGTCTTCGGGGACGAAACCCCAGTAGCGTGAGTCGGCTGAATTATCGCGGTTGTCGCCCATCATCCAGTAGTAGTCCATCTTGAAAGTATAACTGTCGGTTTCGACGCCGTTGACGAGCACACGGTCAGACTCGATGGTAAGCGTGTTTCCCTCGTAGGCTTCAATGCAGCGCTTGTAGATAGGTGCATTGAAAGGCGTAAGGCGAAGGGTTGCGCCGCGGCGAGGAATCCAGATGCCGTTTTTGAGGTTAACGGCGTAGTCGGACCGCGTCCAACCGTAGTCGCGATAGACCGGATAGACGGGGAATTCTTCGTAGGTTGCGATACGCTCGATGCTGACGACGTTGTCGAGAGTTTTAAGGTAGTTGACCGAGGCATATGTCAGCGGCAGAGCGTAGACGAGACGTTTGTTGCCGCCCATGTCGACTGTTTGTGGTTCGCCGCGGTCGGCAAGACTGACGTCGAGCGACTCCCAAATGCTGTCGGCAATTGGAGTGCCGTTGGTCGACACGAAGTAGTTATACTGAACGTTTTTTGGCTCGGTGAGGGGTTTTCCGTTGATATAGACGATGTTGTTATCGATTTTGAGATATTCACCGGGGAGACCGATGCAGCGTTTCACGTAGTTTTCGCGGCGGTCGACGGGACGATAAATCACGTCGCCAAACTGTTCGGGATTGCTGCTAACCACTTGGGCACCGATATCCATAACCATCTGAGAATAAGCATACGAGCCTTTTTCGGGAGTTGTTATTCCTTGTTGGGCTGCCGACGATTCGCCGATTTTGTAGCAGAGCGTATAGTAGTCGGGGTTCTGACATTTGAAGGCGGTTACGTCGCCGGCGGGGAAGTTGAACACGACGATGTCGCCGCGCTCGATGCTACGGAGTCCGGCAAGGCGATGATAGCTGAGTTGCGGGCGGTCGAGGTAGCTCTTCGTGTTGATTATGGGGAAAGTGTTTTGACAAAGCGGGAAGTGGATTGGCGTCTGCGGCACGCGAGGCCCGTAGACCACCTTGTTGACCCACAAGAAGTCGCCGATAAGCAACGACTTTTCGAGCGACGACGACGGAATTTTATAGTTTTGACCGACGAAAGCGAAAATGAAATATACCAGGACGAGCGCATAAGCAATCGAATCGACCCAGCTCATAATGGTGCGAACTGTCTTGTTTTTAGAGTATTTCCACCAATTCCAAGGGATGTAGAGCGTAATGTAGATGTCGAAAAGCAGGGGATAGGCAAGGAGCACCCATGGATTTTGGAGCCAGAAGACCCATGCGAAGAAGATTAACGAGACGATGGCAAAACGCACCCAACGAGTCGTTTTGACCAATCGCAAACGTTCGGCAAACGATTTGCCCTTTTCGGGGCGTTCGCCCGAGTCGTCGCTGTTGGATTTATTCGGCGTTCTATTCGAGGAATTAGAATGCGCATTTAAGACGTTCTTTTCATCTCTTATATCAACCATTGTAAAATCAGTCGTTTAAGAAGTTTAACATATCGTTCATCGAGCACCAGCCTTTATGCCCCGGGAGCCATTCGGCAGCGAGAACGGCGCCGAGAGCGAAACCGCGACGCGAGAACGCTTCGTGTTCGATTTTAATTGCGTCGACATCTGACGTGTAAGTAATGATGTGCGTACCGGGCACCTCACCGACGCGCTCGTTGGTGATTAGGAGTTTGTCGGTCTCGTCGGGATTCTCGGTCCATCCAGATTTGCGGTCGAGGCATGCGGTGATGCCGTTGGCAAGCGAGATGGCAGTACCCGAGGGATGGTCGAGTTTGTGGATGTGGTGTATTTCGTGCATAGCCACGTCGTATTGGCTGAAGCCGTTCATAATCTTCGCCAAGTAGCGGTTAAGCGCGAAGAAGATATTAACGCCGATGCTGAAATTTGAGGTGTAGAAAAACGAGGCATCGCAATCGTCAACCATCTTGCGAACCTCCTGTTCGCGGCTGAGCCAGCCGGTAGTTCCGGACACGACAGGGACGTGAGCGGCGAAAGCGCGACGGTAGTTGTCGACAGCCGTTGCCGGGGTGGTAAATTCGATAGCGACGTCAGCCGAACGGAAAGCGTCGCTCGAGAAGTCGTCGATATTATCGACGTCGATAATGCAAACAATTTTATGCCCGCGACTAAGAGCAATTTCCTCAATGGTCTTGCCCATTTTGCCGTGGCCTATTAATGCGATATTCATGAAAATTCCTTTTTTGCGACAAAGATAGTGCAAGGCGAACGAAAAAGCAAATTTTACCTCCTATGGCTTTTGCCAAAAGAACGGAAGAACGACGGCATAAAGCGGGACATTTGTAATTCGGTCTTGCTCGATATATTTTGACATAGAGAAGCGAATTGCTCTTAAGTCGGGATGTGTTGACAAAAAAGAGCTGAGCGACTTTGAACGCAGATTTTCTTCTGCTTTTACCTCGACAGGAGTGACAACTCCGTTGTGTTGCACAACAAAGTCGAGTTCAAGTTTCGAATCGTCGCGAGAGTAATAATAGGCAAACAAATCGCTGACGCATTTCAGCTGACAAAGTACATAATTTTCAGTCAAAGCGCCTTTGTATTCTTTGATAGCGACGTTGGAAAGGAGCATCTGAGCGGGCTCGATTTCGCTGAGTGCACCAAGAAGCCCGACGTCGAGAAGGAATAACTTAAAAGCATTGAAATCTTCATAGAATTTCAGAGGGACAGCGACGTCGCGCACACGAGAGACGCGATAGACCAAACCGGCATCGACAAGCCATTGAATTGCTATTTCAAAATCCTTGGCACGCGACCCCGCTTTGACTGCGCCATAGATAAATTTTTTATTCTCTTTCGCCAATTGAGAAGGTATCGACTGCCACACCATGCTGATTCTTGCAGCTTCGCTTGTGGAAACATGTTTTGACATATCGGAACGATAGACAAACAGGATGTCGTTTTGAACTTTGCGCACTGCGTTAGGGTCGAGCGTCTTAACGTAAGTTGCAACCGATTCCGGCATACCACCGACGAAATAGTATTCACGAAGAAGACTTGTAAGTGTGGTATGAAGCATTGAAATGGTAGCGACATCGCGCGATTGTAGTACCCGAAGGAGGTCGGTTTTTCCTTTTGCCATAAGGAACTCTTCGAAATCCATGGGATACATCTTTATAATGTTAACTTTGCCGACAGGAGCGGATTCGCCATGTCGCAAAGTTACACCAAGCAGCGAACCGGCAACTGCGACATGATATTCCGGGGCATCTTCGCAGAAATATTTTAATGCCGTTAGTCCATGCTTAATCTCTTGAATTTCATCTAAAATAATAAGCGTTTTGCCCGGTTTAATGTTTTGGTGAGTCAAAGCGCCGATAGCCGTGATGATACGCTGTATGTCGTAGCCTTCGGCGAATAAATTCCTCGCTTGCTCATTGTGGTCGCAATTGAGATATGCCACATTATCATATTCGTCGGCACCGAACTTTTTGAGAATATATGTTTTGCCAACCTGCCTTGCTCCAGCCAATATTAAAGGCTTCCGCTCGGCGGAATTTTTCCACTCTATTAGCTGTTTTGTTATCTTCCTATCCATAAAAGCATAAGTATTAAGCGTTTAAACTATCTAAACCGATGCAAATATACACTTTTTTCCACGAACTTAAAACAAAATCATACACTTTTTTCCACGAACTTTGCGCGAAAACATACACTTTTTTCCACGAACTTTGCGCGAAAGTATACACTTTTTTCCACGAACTTTGGATCGGCAGCTTGCGCTGCGTGGAATAGCCTAATGATACCTTCCCCTTCTAACCGCTGCGCAAGCAGCCGACTAACCGCGCGTTAGCGCAGAATAACCGCAGCGAAGATGCCGAATCGGCACGAAAAAATCCGAAGCGGGGACTGCATCAACTAAGAGCGCGTTCCTTAAATTTTTGGGGTCGTAGAGGCGGATATTTTTGAGCAGATTTTGAAAGTCACAGCGAGCGCAATGCGAGCATTGTAAGCGATGTGAGTTTCGAAATATGCCAAAAAGATCCGGACAAAGGTAACTTCTCGACCATATAACAAGGAATTTCTTACCACCAGTTGTTTTCCCCTGGCATATGTGTATGACACACCAATGCTATCAACAGCATTGACAGCACTTCACATTCCAATATCTCCACTTGTTATAGACAGACTTCCTATGTGGATAATTTGTCGGCAGTAATCTCCATTGAATTCTTTAATAAATCATATCGCGATTTTGTAAAATTAAGTTAATTTGAAGTTCTAAAAGTTAAACGAATTTTTCCGATATCATTATTCACAGGTAGGGTAAAGTTACCTAAGTCTCGTATCCTTGGCCGCTTTTGATCACTTGCTTTCAGTCACATACAAGAGTATGCTCCTTTCAGCAAGTAATCAAAATCGACTCAAGGTTACGACCTCTACGACCCAAAAATTTAAGGAACGCGCTCTAAAGATTATCGGCGTGGGGTGTTGCTGCAATACAGACTGCTTCGGATGGTTTAAAATTGCTATTTTGACTATTTATTGCAACAAATATCAAAAAGTAACCATCATATGAATAAAAAAATTAGAATTTTCGAGCAAAACGTCACATTGTTAAATATTGTAAATAGAAGAAATTTTTCAGTGTAAATGGTTTTGATTTTTCGGTCAAATTAAATTTGCGAAATAAGCGAATATAAATCTATGGACGACAGTGGCATAGACCGGACAAAGAGCAAGGCATCCCCGTCGCGAGGGATAATCATAGCCACGCTCGCAAGCCTCCTTCCCCTACTCGGTTGGCCGCGTTATGTGTTGCGCCTTAACCCGGACAAGAGCAGCACACTCGAGATAGCAATCACCATAACCTTTCCCCTCTACGTAATAATAGTGTCCTATATAGCATACAAGCTACATGCGTCGCAGCCCATCCCGGCATGGATATTAATCGTCGTGCTTTGGCTCTCCTACGGCGCTGCAATATATTATAGTATCAACCTCTAAAACAGGAGCTTATGATTATCGGAATTCCAAAAGAAATCAAGAACAATGAGAACCGGGTAGGCATGACCCCGGCAGGAGTTCAACAGTTGGTAAAGCACGGCCACACCGTGCTCGTACAAGCCACAGCCGGCGAAGGTAGCGGCTTCAGCGACGCCGACTTTGTGGAAGCGGGTGCAGCTATCGAGGCTACCATCGAAGACGTGTATGGAAAAGCGGAGATGATAATAAAGGTAAAGGAGCCCATCGAGCCGGAATACAAGTTGGTACGACCGGGACAACTCTTGTTCACCTATTTCCACTTTGCGAGCAGCGAAGCGCTGACTGACGCAATGATAAAGAGTGGCGCGATATGCCTCGCCTACGAAACAGTAGAGCGCGACGACCACAGTCTTCCTCTGTTGTTGCCGATGTCGGAAGTAGCAGGACGTATGTCGATTCAAGAGGGAATGTATTTCTTGGAACGACCGCACGGAGGCAAAGGCGTGTTGCTTGGCGGCGTACCGGGAGTTAAGCCGGCGAAAGTGTTTGTCATCGGCGGCGGTACGGTAGGTACGGCAGCGGCACGGACGGCAGCAGGCATAGGCGCCGACGTAACGATAGCCGACATCTCGATACCGCGATTGACATACCTTGCCGACGTAATGCCGAAGAACGTCAAGACGCTGATGAGCAACGAGTATAACATCCGCCAGGAGTTGAAAGAAGCCGACCTGGTAATCGGTTCGGTGCTCATTCCTGGCGCAAAGGCTCCGAAACTTGTGACCAAAGATATGCTGAAACTGATGAAGAAAGGTTCGGTGCTGGCCGACGTAGCCATCGACCAAGGCGGTTGCTTCGAGACGTCGCACCCGACAACACACCAAGACCCGATTTACGAAGTAGACGGCATCGTACACTATGCGGTGGCGAACATCCCGGGAGCAGTTGCACGCACGTCGACGCTTGCTCTGACCAATGCCACGATACCGTATGCACTGCTGCTTGCCGACAAGGGATGGCGCAAGGCGTGCGCCGAGCGCAAAGACTTGCTGTTGGGCTTGAACGTCGTCGAAGGCAAGGTGGTCTTCAAGGGCGTAAGCGACGCCTGGGGACTCCCCTACACCGACGTTGCCAAAGTGCTGTAAGGAATATAACTACATAGAATACGACGAGAGGCTGCCCGCGGGCAGCCTCTCGTGTTGTTATGGCAAACGCCGTTATCGTTTGATGAATCGTACGGTAGTAGTTGAAGTAGCCGTTTTGACGTTAGCGAAGTATATGCCGGCAGGGAGGTCGGCAACGTTGACTTCGTTAGAGCCTGCCACACGACGTACAAGAGCACCGGCAGCGCTGAGGATGTCAATTTGTTCAACATCGGCGCTCTGAGGTGAGGCGAGTCAATCCTCCTTGACCGAACTTGAAGTGCTCGTAGTAGAAGTCGTCGAAGAAAGCCACATAGGCAGTAGTTTCGGCAGTATGTTGGAGAGCAACGTACACGTTCTGACCGGCATACTTGCTCAGGTCGACGGTGTATTCGGTGAAAGCGCCTTCCTTGCTGTAAGCAAGTTCGGTTTTAGCCTTAACGGTTTCGAAGCTTTCCGGATTGGTGTCGGTAGTGCTAACGAGCACCGAGAAGTAGTGGGGTGTGAAGTCGTTGAACTCATCGTCGGTAGCATACGACTTACCGAAGAAGCGGAAACGCGAATCGACGGTTGCTTGCATCAGCGGACTTATAATCCAGTCGCTAACCGCGCCACTCGGGCTTGCCATAGCTGCCAAGACTTGATTGCCGCTTCGAGGATATACGTTGCGCCAGTCAGCACACTCGGGAGTTACGTTGATTACGACGAAAGCGTAAGGAGCGCAGCGGTTAGGATATTTGATGACCGACGAGCCGTAGGTGGCGTAACCGTCTTTGTCGACAACGGTGAATCCTTTAGGAGCGATAGAGCCGAATTCGTCGTTTTCGAAGCTGTAGAAAGCCACATCGGCAGCGAGGACAGTAGCGTTAAGCGGGAGCGACACTGCTTGACCGTTTGTAAACGTAACGGTGAGAGCGTCGGGATATGTGCGCGCCTCGGTAGCGCCGCCGAATGAGATGTCGAACGGCAGAGCCTTGTTGGCTTGGATGGTTGCACCGACTTGGATGTTGGTGCTATAGTGCGGGTCGGCAGTAGCGACCGAAGCCACGGTAAGGTCGTCGGCGCCGCCGTTGCTAAGCGAGAACTTACCGGCAGCGGTAACCGTTTGAGCGTTGTTGACTTCGCCGGCATTCCATTCCGAGGTGTTGAAGTAAGCCAAGCAACCCGAGAGGTCGTCGATTTTCAAGTTGTCGAGGCTGATGCCGCGCGAACTATACGACTTCGAGATGGCATAACGCCAGCGGAAAGCAACGGTTTTGCCTTTATATGGCGACAGGTCGAAGCTTTCGCGCAACCAGTATTGACATTCTTGCGAAAGGATAGCGAGTTGATGCCATTCGTTGTCGACGAAGATGTCGAAGTAAGCAGCATCGATGCCGTCGGGTTGGGTGGAAGTGTTTTGACCTTCGCCGAAGTCGTCGCGAGTGAGGTTGACGGGAGCATTAAGACCCCAGAAGAAGGAAATCTGTAAGTTTTTGTCGGACGGGATAGCAAATTCGGTCGATTCGAGGACAGCCTGCGTACCTGCAACCGAACCGCCGCCGTAAACGCTGCGAGCGCCGTCGAAAGGATTGGTTTTCGCGATGCTCCACTTCGTATATCCGTCGCGAATCGAACGCCAGCCGAGGGGGAATTCGTCGGAATCCTCAAAGCCTTCGAAATAGGGATATTCGGAAACCGTTTGGTCAGCCATTGTGGTGAACGACCAAACAGGCACATTGTCGGCGCTGCCGAAAGCGTTCGACGGAACGACCTTCCAGAAGTAGGTCGTCGAGTAGTCGAGGCGCGGAAGAGTATAGGAAGTAGCACTACCTGCGTCGATACCGTCGCCCAAGTTGTCAGCAGACGTACCGTAGAAGACAGTATACTTATCGGCAAACTGCGTTTCGCCCCATTGGAGAGCGACTTCGCGGTTGATGATATCGGTAGCGGCATCGGCAGGTGCGACCAGAGCGGCAGCGCCGGGAGCCGACGTAGAACCGTATAGCGTCGGGAGAAGGACGTCGTCGATGTAGACTTGCGAGAATTCGACGTCGGCGGTTTGCATCAGCGATTCGATGTCGCCGAGATAGTATTCAAACTTGATGTAGCAGTTGTCGCTCTTGGGGTTGCCCAAGCTGAGCGTTTTGCGAATGCGAGAATTGAAATCTTCCTCGTTTTCGTAGAGCAAAGTCCAAGAAGCCTTGCCGTCGGTGCTGAGATAAACGCGGAAGTAGTTGTCGGGCTGGGGATAAGAGCTCACGAGTTGTTCGTAACTGTCGAAGAAGTCGAAGAAGAACTCGTGTTCTTTGTCTTCGCTAAGGTCGAGACGTGGAGTGATTAGCGCGGCATATTCCTCCATAGCCGCCGTACCCAAAACGCAACGGTCGCCGCTATAGCTTGAGTCGAGCGAACGCCAGCAAGTGCCTTCGAGCGACCAACCTGCGGGCGGGAATGTAGCGCCTTCGAAGCCTTCATAGGTATAACCGTAAGGGATGGCAACTTTTTCGCCCTTGAGGGCAATTTCGAGATTGTTTGCGCCGTTGGTTTGAATGACCATCGTAGCCTCGGTTTTACCGGCGAGCGTCGGCGTGTAGTGCACGGCAAACTGATATTCTTCATTTTTGGGAAGGCTGACCGTGCCGGGGACAATGCTCGTCGAGAAGTCGGTGCCTTCGAGACCGCTGATGCCGGTAATTTCGAGATTGCCGACGCCGACGTTCTTGAAGCGAAGCACTTCGGAATGGCTCGACGTGCCGATGTAAGTAGCGCCGAAGGTATACGACGAAGTAGCCGATTCGATGATAGCACCTGTAGGCTTGACGTACGACTCGAGTGTGATGTCGTCGACTTTAACGGTGTTACCCGAATAGCCGTCGTTAAACTTAAGCCAAACGAAAGCCACGCGGATTGTCTTACCGGCGAAAGCCGAAACATCGACCGTTGATTGATAGGTATTCCAGTTAACCCAGGGCCATTTCACGCCGCTGGCTTCTACATCCGCTTGGTTTGTAAAAGAGAATACGCGAGTCCAAGTGTCTTCGCCGACAACCTGTACGCGCACTTGGAAATCGTACTGCGACTGCGAGATGGCATAAGCCGCAGAAGCGCCGCCCCAGAGGAATTGCAACTTGTATTCGTCCTCGCCGAGGGTTACGTCGGGGCTGACCAAACACTGCTCGGTGGCGGGCAAATCGTGGTAACCGCCGGCAGTTGCAGAAGCCTCACCGGAGATTGCCGACGACTTACTTGTCAACTTCCAACAATCTGCTTCGGCACGGTCGTCAACGACGACCGTCCATCCGTTATCGGAGAGACCGGTCAATCCCTCGAAATCTTGCGAAAGCAATACGTCTGCTTTAGCCGAAACGAAAGCAAAAGCCGAGATTAATAAGAAAACTGTAGTTTTTTTCATAATTTTGCTATAAATTTATTCGTGATGCAAAAGTAATGCAAACCTCGTGATTATCAAAATTTGACGTTCAGAATTTAGAGACGAAAAAAAATAGGAAAATGGAGTCGCCAATAAGCAAATAATAATTACTTTTGCAGTAATAAACAAAAGTAAGCATTATGGTTTTTGAATATGATTACCTCGTCATCGGGTCGGGAATAGCCGGAATGAGTTATGCTCTGAAGGTAGCAGCGACCGGACGAGTTGCACTAATCTGCAAAACCCAACTCGAAGAGGCAAACACGTATTATGCCCAAGGAGGAGTTGCATCGGTAACAAATTTGGCAGTCGATAATTTCGACAAGCACATCGAAGACACGATGATAGCAGGCGACTGGCTAAGCGACCGCTCGGCGGTAGAAAAGGTAGTGCGCGAAGCGCCGTCGCAGATACGACAACTCATCGACTGGGGCGTAAACTTCGACAAGAAAGAGAACGGCGATTTCGACCTGCACCGCGAAGGTGGACACTCGGAATTTCGCATACTCCACCACGCCGACAACACGGGAGCGGAGATTCAGGAAAGCCTGATACGCGCCGTCAAGAGTCATCCGAACATCGACGTTATGGAGAATCGGTTTGCCGTAGAAATCATCACGCAACATCATTTGGGCAAGATAGTAACACGCCGCACGCCCGACATCACCTGCTACGGCGCCTATGTGCTCAATCCGGAGACGAGCAAGGTGGATACCTTCCTTGCGAAGATAACGGTTATGGCAACCGGAGGCATCGGTCAAGTCTACACAACGACGACCAATCCGCCGGTAGCTACCGGCGACGGCATAGCGATGGTCTACCGCGCCAAAGGAACGGTGCAAGATATGGAGTTCATCCAATTCCACCCGACAGCATTGTTCCACCCGGGCGACCGACCGTCGTTTTTGATAACCGAGGCGATGCGCGGCTACGGGGGCGTGTTGCGGACGCTCGACGGCAAAGAATTTATGCAGAAATACGACAAGCGGCTGTCGCTGGCGCCGCGCGACATCGTGGCACGCGCCATCGACAACGAGATGAAGATGCGCGGCGAAGACCATGTATTTCTCGACGTAACCCATAAGGATGCCGAAGAAACGAAGAAGCACTTCCCGAACATCTACGCAAAATGCTTGAGCCTTGGCATCGACATTACGAAAGACTACATCCCGGTAGCACCGGCAGCGCACTACCTGTGCGGCGGCATCAAGGTAGACCTCAACGGCGAATCGTCGATAAAGCGGCTGTATGCCATCGGCGAATGTTCGTGCACGGGACTTCACGGCGGCAACCGCTTGGCGTCGAACTCGCTCATCGAAGCGGTAGTCTATGCAGATGCGGCGGCACGCCACAGCCGAGAAGCAATTTCGCACTATTCGTGGCGCACCGACGTGCCCGAATGGAACGACGAAGGCACGCAACACAACGAAGAGATGGTGCTCATCACGCAGAGTGCCCGCGAGGTGAACCAGATAATGAGTACCTACGTAGGCATCGTACGCTCCAACTTGCGACTCGACCGCGCCTGGAACCGCCTCGACATCCTCTACGAAGAGACCGAAAAACTCTTCAAGCAGAGCAAAGCGTCGAAAGAGATATGCGAACTGCGCAACCTCATCAACGTAGGCTACCTGATAATGCGACAAGCCAAAGAGCGTCACGAATCGCGCGGCTTGCACTACTCAATCGACTATCCACCCGAAAAGAAACAATTCAAATAAAACACATTCGACATGTCAACTTACACAGAAGATAAACGCAAAGTAACAACACGCCGGCTAATCGAAATGAAGCAGCGCGGCGAAAAGATAGCCATGCTTACGGCATACGACTATTCGATGGCAAAACTTATCGACGGAGCAGGCATCGACGTAATACTCGTCGGCGACTCGGCGTCGAACGTCATGGCGGGCAACATAACGACCCTGCCAATCACCCTCGACCAAATGATATATCACGGCAAATCGGTGGTACGCGCCGTCGGGCGTGCGCTCGTTGTTGTCGATATGCCGTTCGGCACCTATCAAGGCAACTCGAAAGAAGCGCTCGCCTCAGCCATAAGAATAATGAAAGAGACCCACGCCGACTGCATCAAACTCGAAGGGGGCGCCGAAGTGCGCGAATCGATAGAGCGCATCCTCTGCGCGGGCATTCCGGTGATGGGTCACCTCGGCCTCACACCGCAATCAATCAACAAGTTCGGCTCCTACACCGTGCGCGCTAAAGAAGAGGCAGAAGCGGCAAAACTCATCGAAGATGCGAAGATGCTTCAAGAAATCGGCTGCTTTGCCGTCGTTCTTGAGAAGATACCGGCAGCATTGGCAACAAAAGTGTCGCAAATGCTCGACATCCCGGTAATCGGCATCGGCGCCGGAGGCGGCTGCGACGGACAAGTGCTCGTGATGCACGACATGTTGGGCATCAACAAAGGCTTCTCGCCACGATTCTTGCGTCGCTACGCCGACGTAGGCACCATCATCAACGATGCGGTTGCAAAATATGTCGACGATGTCAAGACCTGCGATTTCCCCAACGAAAACGAACAATATTAAAAATCACACAACCCGCGAAAACGATGAAGCAATATCTCGACCTACTTCGTCACGTTATGGACCACGGCACGATAAAGAGCGACCGGACAGGCACGGGCACAAAGAGCGTGTTCGGCTACCAAATGCGTTTCGACATGGCTGACGGATTTCCACTGCTAACGACCAAAAAGTTGCACCTGAAGTCAATAATCTACGAATTGCTGTGGTTTCTTGCCGGCGACACCAACAAAAAGTATCTCAACGACCATGGCGTACGAATCTGGGACGAGTGGGCACTTCCCGACGGCGACCTGGGGCATATCTACGGCTACCAATGGCGGTCGTGGCAAGACTACGACGGTGGCGCTATCGACCAAATCAGCGAAGCCGTTGAGACCATCAAGCACAACCCCGACTCGCGACGCATCATCGTGAGCGCATGGAATGTGGCAGACCTTAAGAATATGCAACTGCCGCCGTGCCATGCGTTCTTCCAGTTCTACGTTGCCGACGGACGGTTGAGCCTGCAACTGTATCAGCGCAGCGCCGACCTGTTCTTAGGCGTTCCGTTCAACATCGCCTCATATGCGCTTCTGCTCCGGATGATGGCGCAGGTGACCGGACTACGTGCCGGCGAATTTGTGCACACGCTGGGCGATGCACACATCTACCTCAACCATTTCGAGCAGGTGGAATTGCAATTGTCGCGCGAGCCGCGACCGCTTCCCGAGATGAAAATAAATCCGGATGTAAAGAGCATCTTCGACTTCAAATACGAAGACTTCACGCTCGAAGGCTACGACCCGCATCCACACATCAAAGGCATCGTTGCCGTATGATTTCGATAATAGTAGCCATAGCCCGAGAAGGCGCCATCGGCAAAGGCGGCGACTTGCTGTGCCATATGAGTGCCGACTTGCGCCGATTTAAAGCCATCACGACCGGTCACACTGTCGTTATGGGCCGCAAGACGTACGACTCGTTGCCGAAAGGCGCACTGCCAAATCGGCGCAACATCGTGGTGACGCGCAATGCCTCGTTTGCGGCAGAACGCGTCGAAACGGCACATTCGCTCGACGAAGCCCTACGCCTTGCCGACGGAGATGCCTTCATCATCGGCGGCGCCGAAATCTATCGCCTCGCCATGCCGATTGCCGACCGACTATACCTGACGGAAATCAATGCCGAATTTCCCGACGCCGACACATTTTTCCCTACAATTGACAAAAGCGAATGGATTCTTGTCGAGACGGAGACGCATGCCGCCGACGACAAGAATCCATATCCATACGCTTTTACGACCTACGACCGCCGTCACTAAGACTTCGGACGCGGTCGTTGCGCGCCGCAAGAAACGACGTAAACGAATCGAACAAGTCGAGCAGCGAGATTGTGGAGTTTTCCACCTGGCTGTCGTAGAGTTTCGAGCCGTTGACGCCGCTAAGGTTTTGCCCTTGCATTGCAGCCGAAACACCCGAAATTTTCTCAAAAAGACTCATCTGCAGATTAAGCAACTCATAAGCACCCGTATTTGCACCGTTGACGATAAGTTGTTCGGGCTTGAAACCCGAGTCGAGGCGCATCGAGTCGTAGGGGATAACGCCGTTGGGCGAGCGCCACGTGGACACCAAATCTTGCCAGGAGAAGCCCTCCGGGAGCGATTCGGTGGGATAAATCAGCACGCCTTTGGCGGTTGAATCCATCACATGGTCGATAATCGTAATCATGCGATTGACAAACTTTTGCTGGTCGATAACGTCTTCGACAAACGAATGAATCTCGCCGTCGGTGAGCGGATAGAGTTTGAACACGAAAGGATGCATCGGCGCATCGTATTGGCTGAGGATAATGCCGGAGGGAGTCAACCAACGGCAACGCCACACGTCGCGAATCATCCATTGGCGCTCCACATTGTTGTCGAGATGCTTAGCCTCCGCCGGGGTGACGAAGAACAAAGAGCCGCTTTTGCGGTCGTGGCAGCGATAACATTCGCGGCTTTCGAGCGTCCACATTTCGATAACGCGATAGCAGTCGGTGTCGCTGCTCGTAAAAAATTCGGAGCCCGCCGACGAGGGTTGAGCAAACGCGCGGCAGATGTCGACGGCACGACGTCGACTTCCGTCGGCGAGACGCCTGAGAATGTCGCTCATCGCCATATCGTGGAGTTGCCCGACGAGGCGACAATCGTTGCCGCGCGAGTCCTTAATCCGGCTCGTAAACATCAGCGCCGGGCTGACGTTGGTAATCTCCACACCGGTGCGCCCGTGTTCGACACGCTGAAAACAAGCGCCGGAAATCAGGAATTCCTCAAACGTTCGGCAGTCGACTTCGTCGGCGAGATTTCGCGACAGCGTGTCGGCAATATCCTTAGGCGCAGAGTCGGCAACTTGGCTGCGAAAGCGCCCGACAACGCTTTTGACCAACTGACGGATAAGATTGTTGGTCGACGGCGTTTTGCCCGTCATCATACTCTGCTGCTGCTCCGTAACCTCCGAGCCATCGTTAAGGCAAACGGGGTCGAGCCACTGGCGGCCATAGGTAAAATTTATATTGCGCAAGCGATGTCGGCGGAAGTCGTCGTAGCGCTGCCACGCCTTCAGCGCAACATCGAGATGTGCAAGACCTTCTTCATTATCAAGTTTCATAGTATTTATATTTAAGGTAACTAATAAGGGCAAAGTCGCCCGGACTCTGCCCTAAGGAGATAAAGAAACTACGAGCGGACGATGCGCATGTGCGCCTTCGGATAGCGAAGCACCATGCACGAAGCCTCGGTAAGCACAAGAGCGTCGGTATTGCGAACGCCTGCCGATTTGAGGTTCAACTGCTCGGTCGTGAACGGGATGTGGCTATACTTTTGGAGGTATTCAGGGTCGATAATCAAGCCATTATCCTCCATTCCGCACTCGTCGAAGATTTCGGAGAGCATAACGTAGACGGTACCGAATTTCGAGCGAATTTCGGAGAAATCGATGCCCCACTTCACCACGTTCTCGCTCGCCATAACCACCTTGGTTGTTTCGAGGCGATTGAGTTGTTCAATCAGCCCCGAACCGGCGATGAGCACCTTTCGGCGGCTACCGGCATTGCCCGTAAATGCTTGTCGCATCATCGAGACCAGGACGTCGTCGTTGAGAGCGCCGCTGACGTATTTGAATTCGCCGCCGGCTTGACGCCAGATGCCACCGGTAAGCAGCACCTCCTCCTTCTTCTCATTGTCGTAGACGCGGCCCTTGACGCCGAAAAGGAAGTTTTTCTCCATGCCCTGACGCATATCGTAGACGGCAGCCTCTTCTTGGTCGGTAAAAGTCCAGCCCACCTCCTTGTTGGCAATCTTCTGGAGCGTGCTTTGCTCAATCTGCATCTTGAAGATTTGGCAGAAATTTTGCGACTTAACGGGCAAAGCCTCAAACTGGGCGGTCTGCACGTCGAGTTCGGTAGCGGCACGCCCCATGCGAACCACAGTGGTACCTGACGGAATCGACGGCGAAAAGACAACGCCGCTTTTCTCCAGACCGTTGACCGCCGAACAAGTTAACACGTTGGAGTTTTTCGACTCGACATAGAGCACCAGGTCGAGAACGCCGCGAGTAGTTCGGTCGTCCAAATAGCCGGAAATACCCTTAATCAAGATGGTTTCGGAAGGCTCGAAAGCCGAAGCATCGTCGAGAGTGAGTCGGACAAGTCGCTGGCTAATATTTAACGACGGATTGTCATCGATGCCCTCATAGTCGTCGGTAGTCTTAGCCTGCGTGGGACGAGTGTCGACGCTGTAGTAGTCGACCACCATACTTCCCGACTTCTTGGCACCCGCCCAACGCGACAACTGGTCGATTGGCGTTGCCATCGGACGAATCTTGACAATGCGCTTGTCGATTTCGTTAATCAACAGCCCCGGCGAGGCTTCCGTAGCGGCCGACAGGGTCAACGGCTCGTCTTCGACATGCTTGCCGCCGGCAACCCCTGCGATAATCGGCATGGCGAGCACACACTTGGGTGAAATCATCAGCAGTAGCAATACGCTAATCACTGCCAATGCCACGAACAACAATTTCTTGTAGTCAATCTTAAATTCGTTCATGATAATAGAAATTTAAAGTTAATAAAGATGAAGTTTTAACCAAAATCGATGTTGGGTTTTAGAGCGCGTTCTAAAGGTCCCAAACACTTTTAGAGATGTGACGCAACAGAGGCAAATCGTCGGGCTCATGCTCCAAACCGCCATCGTCGCGGGGCAACTTGGGCTCGGCGCTCAGGCGCTCGTCGATTTGGGCATTACGGCCGTCGCGGAAGCCCTCGCTGCGCGCCGCCGCCACGTCGACATCGTAGCGCAGCCCTTTATACACTCTGTCGATAACCGCTTCCGACGGTTCTCGCATCCCGACAAGCGCGTCAATCAATGCAGTGAGCGCTTTCTCGTCTTCGGGATGATGCGTTGCCAGATATTGCAACACGCGGTCTTCGAGTTCGTTAACCTCTCGGCGCTCGTCGGTCACAACTGCCGCCGGCGCACTTTCCTGAATGATTTGTTTGTCTTCCATGGTATGATAGTTTTTTAATGACACTGCAAAATTATGCTTGCCGCAGCCGCAAAAATTGCGAAAACGACAGGAAAGGGAAAACGAGGGACGGGGCACAAGGGACGAAAAAAACCACGGACATCGCCAAAGTCCGTGGTTTTTATTTAGAATACAGAGCGGAGAGACGTTTATCGACACACGATAAACGCTCCGCAAGCAATTACTATTATCTTAATGCTACTTTTTGAGTGTAGTGAGCATCTTCGGTCTTCACTTCGAGTACGTATATTCCTTTAGCAATGTCGGAAGCATCGAAAGTACCTTCGTTTCCCGCAATAGTAATGTTCTTGACAGCAACACCCGACATATTGTAGAGCGTAGCCGTGAAGCGTTGTGCACCGGCGAGGAACACGTTGTAAGTTCTGCTACCGTCAGGCGTAACGATAAGGCGAAGGTTTTGGTCGTCGTAGATTTTGCCGACAGCAGCATCGAAAGCCAAAGCTTTCTTGACAGCCTCAACGGCGTTGATTTTGCCGGCACCCCAACGCGCTTTGTTGTCAGTCATATGCGAGTCGGTAGTTGCCGATTCCAACATAAGTTTGCGCACATCCTCGGGTTTCATAAGCGGATTGGCTTGCAACATCAAGCAAGCGACACCGGCAGCATATGGGCAAGCCATAGAGGTTCCGGAAGTAGCATCCCAATAGCTGTATCGACCATTAGCAGAAGCTTTAGCACAAATGTTGCCGTCGTTCATGCCCTGATTAGAATAGTAATATGAACTCAAGGGAGCCACGACGAGGTGTCCCGGGGCAGTAATGTCGGGGAATGTGCGCCCGTCGAACGAATAACCATACGACGATGAGCCTGCGATGTCGCCGATTGTCGGTTTCGAAGAGTCTTGATAACCAAAACCTGCCGCGCTGACAAATTTCGTCCGCGTGATGAACGAGCCAACAGCGATGGTATTCAATCCGGTAGCGTTGTCGTTGATTGAATTGTCCGAACTACCGCCCTGGAATACTTCGGCGATGTTAGCATTTTCGAACGAGCCGTCGGTGGTTGCTACAACCTTTGTACCGGCGTCGCCTTCGATTGTAAAGCCAATAAATTTGAAGCCGTTTCTGTTGGTATCATCATCTTTTTTGATGGTAAATTTAACATAGATAATGTAGTGTCCGCTATCGCCATCTACGCCCTTTATAACCTCGATTTTGCTATCGGAAGTAAAGTAAGAGCCGAAACACATTTCAAAATCGTCGCTACTATCAATGTTAGCGGTAATCGTTTTCGACGAATTGACGTCAGATTCAATCAAGAAATATCTTTCAACGCGGCTGAAGATACCGACGCGGAAACGGAGCGCCTTGTCATTGTCGGCATAAATCGCCATCGTACGAGTAAATTCTTTAGAATTCGGCTCGATTGTCGAACAAATTTTATTGTCGGATGCGGTAAGCGTCTTGGTGATAGAGCAACCTCTATCGCCGTCGTTACCGGAAGCCACGAATACGGGAACTTCTTTAGCAATCTCGTCGAGAGCCTTGCAGAACGAAGTAGAGCCGTCGTGCGGACCCATAACATGACCCAACGAGAGGTTGATGACCGCCGGCTTATTTTCTGCCTTTGCATATTCGGCAATCTTTTGGCAAGTCGACAAAATGTTGTTGGTCTGCAGGCTACCGGCACCGATAAAGATGTCTGCTTTACCTGCTATGCCGACAAAAGGAATCTCGCCCGTCGACACTCTCGGATTGGATTCGCCACTTGCAAATTCGCCATAGGAACCGCTGATGCCCGAACGACCGGCAAGAATGCCCAACACTGCGGTAGCGTGAGTGTCTGTAGCATAGTCGTAAGAGGCTGACGACATGTTCGATTCGTTGTAGGTCTTTTGTTCTACATTGTTGATGAAACGCTTGATGCGGAACGACGAGCCATCGTCGCTACGGAATGAGGAATGGCCGATGTCGATACCCGTATCGTAGAGTCCGGCAATCACGCCTTCGCCGTTGAACGCTTTGGGCAGACCGCTACCTCCGGCGTGCACAACGTCGACACCGGTTACGGCATGCGCCTTGTCGAGATAGAGTTCCGACTTTGCGCCAAAAGAAACATATTTCACATCGTCGCGTTCCGACATCTCTTCGATTTGGTCAAGCGGCATATCGATAAGCACGTACTTGTCGCCGATTTTGCAATCTACGTTGTAGTCTGCGAAGTCGTCGGCTGTCGCGCCCGGTGTGAGCGTTACCAATACCTTGACAACCTCCGAACTGCCGCTCTTTTTCGCGGCGCCGTTAGCCTTACTTTCCTGCGCTGCTTGGCGCAACAACAACTGTCCCTCCGGACTGATTTTGCTCTGAGCAAATGCAAGAGTTCCGCTCAAGAGCAATGCTAAAGATAGAAGTGCTGATTTCATTAAGATATATTACGTTATTTTACTTTGAATTCAAACGATTTTTCCCATTCGCGAAGAATCGAGAGCGTCAACGACTTTCGGCTGAGATTGTAGACCTCCGACCACTGTGTAAACCCGGTGGAGAGTTCGGGGTGCTCGGGACCCTGAGCCACGTCTTGCAAGAGCGCTAAAGCCTCAGCGGGCGTTGTGCGGTAGTTGAGTTGAGCCAGGCGGTCGCGCAGCGTCAGGTAACGCGCCATTCCGTGGGTAGAGTGGTTGAAGCCGTGGTCTGTATCAGCCATCGACGACGACACGTAGAAGTTGGTGACATATCGCCAAGCGTCGTCGCCGGTGTGCACTTCCATCTTGTCGGGATGCTGCTCGAGGTCGGCATTAGTATACTCCACTATAGCGAAATCGCCCGTAGCGTCAGCCATCAAATAGTGATAACTTGCCGGGTCGCTGTCCATACACATATTATATTGTTTGAGCATCTCGACAGCCTCTTTGACCGTAGAGGCACGGTCGAGGAGCATACGCATCGCCACGGTGGTGAAGATTTTCTTCTTACCGGGCTGCTCTTGTTTCGTCGGCTTGCCATCGAGCTTGAGCACGCAGATTGCAAAGCCGTCTTCGTTGATACCGTCGAGAAGCACATACGGCAAAGCCATAAGCATCGACAAGTCCGACTTGCCGTCGGTGTAGAAGCCGCTCTTGTAGCCGATAAACAAGCCATCGACAAAAGAAACCGACTTTTTGCCACCCTTCGGCGCTGTATGCACGGCGATTACCGGAATCATCGTGCGCTCGCCGGTTGTCGCGTCGATGTGGTTGAAGTCGAAGTTGCGTCCCATAAGGAAGTCGCCGCTCGTCTTGTCGGGGCAAGCAAACGCACTGCATCCGGCGTCGTAGCTCACGGCTTGAGGTTTCGTCGACTGAACATCCAAAAGATTCTGCATGACAAATCCTAAAAGCGCAGGCACGCCGTCGATGTCGGCATCCAACGCCGCGTCCAACTTATAATCTTCCGTGTAGTTGATTTCGTAGATGCGACCTTTATCGCCTTCGAGGTCGACCATCGAATAGACCATTGCGCGCTTATTCTCGTCGGTGAGTAGACGCGCTTCGTTGTCGGTAGGTGTCGGCTTCGGACTTTCGTTCGAATCATCACCACACGACGATAACAGCATTGTTGACATCATAACTCCAAACATCAATAATTTTGTGCTTTTACAGCAATTGCTTAATTCCATACAAATTTATTTTTATAACTCAATAATAAACTGTAAATAATCAAACAAAGATATAAACAATTTATAAATATAATGGCAAAATTATTAAATAAATACATATTCGTTAAAAAAACCGATAAAAATCGGAAAATTTTCGCTTACTTTGCTTAACAAAAAAAACGAAAATGAGCGATTGGCAACAACGAACACGGCTGTTGGTCGGCGAAGAAGCCGCAGCGAGGCTCCGAGCTGCGCACGTTCTGATAGTGGGCGTGGGCGGTGTGGGCGCGTATGCCGCCGAGACAATAGCACGCGCCGGGGTGGGCAGAATCACGCTCGTCGACGGCGATACGGTGTCGACGTCGAACATCAACCGGCAGTTGCCTGCTCTACATTCCACCGTCGGGCTGGCGAAAGTCGACGTAGTGGCGCAACGCATTGCCGACATCAACCCGGAGGTCGTCGTAGATGCTCGCCGAGAGTTTATCACCGCCGAATCAGCAGCGACGCTTCTCGACAGCGGGTTCGACTACGTCGTTGACGCCATCGACAGCATTTCCGCCAAGGTGGCACTCATTGCCGAATGTCAACTGCGCCGCATCAAGATAATCTCATCGATGGGCGCCGGAGGCCGTATCGACCCAACGAAAGTGCAATATGCCGACCTGTGGTCGACCCACAGCGACGGGCTGGCACGCGCCGTGCGCGAGCGCCTCAAACAACGGGGTCTGCGCCGAGCGTTGCCCGTAGTGTGGAGCAGCGAACAGCCGCGGCGTAACGCACTGATAATGACCGACGAAATCGAAGGTAAGCGCTCAAGTTACGGCACCGTAGCCTATCTGCCTGCTATGTTCGGACTGATGCTCGGCGCTCAGGTTATACGAAAACTAACTCAATTATGATTGAAATACAACACATCAACAAAAGTTACGGAAGTCTGCAGGTGTTGCGCGACATCAATGCGAAAATCGACCGCTCCGAAATTGTGGGCATCGTCGGACCCAGCGGCGCCGGCAAGTCGACACTTCTCCAAATAGCGGGCACACTCGACCGCCCCGACTCAGGCACCATCACCTACGACGGCGTCGACGTATCGACCCTCTCCGAGCGCCGTTTGGCGGCTTTCCGCAACAAAAACATCGGCTTCGTCTTCCAATTTCATCAACTCTTGCCGGAATTTACCGCCCTCGAAAACGTAGCCATTCCCGCGCTGATAAAAGGCGATAACCGCAAAGATGCATTCGCTCGCGCTCGCCAACTCATCGACTTTCTCGGGCTCGGCGAACGCACCGACCATAAGCCGGCAGAACTCTCCGGCGGCGAAAAGCAACGCATCTCCGTGGCGCGAGCGCTGATGAATCAGCCCGACGTGATTTTCGCCGACGAGCCGTCGGGTAGCCTCGACTCGAAGAACAAACAAGACCTGCACCAACTCTTTTTCGACCTGCGCGAAGAGTTGCACCAAACGTTTGTAATCGTTACCCACGACGAAACCCTGGCAGCCAACTGCGACCGAATCCTCCACATGCGCGACGGCGTAATCGTTGAATTAGAGCCTGTTTCATAAGAAATGTTAATAAATGAGGTCGCAGGTTTTTGAATGATTTTTGCCCTGAACTGAAGGAGCTTAGCGAGCTAAGTAACTGAAGTGAAGGACAAAAAGCAACAAAAAGATGCGATGCTTTGGTATTATTTATGTTTTTTATATTTGTCATTTTCTATTTTGTACTTTTTTCTTTAACATTTCTTTCAGCCTGCTCTGCCATTCATTGGCATCTTTGTCCGTGCTTAACGGTTATGTGGCTCGCCACACGCCCTTATAAGCACGAACAAATCTGCTCAATGACTGACAGCCTCATTGTTTAACATTTCTTATGAAACAGGCTCTTGCTATTTGCCTATTTACGCGGTTTTCACTACCTTTACACCCAAATTAGAGAAATAGCAATATGATAGAAAAACTCAAGGCAACCCCCATCGTACAAGCCATAACCGACCGCAAATTTTTGGAATCAATCGCCGGCGTGGCAATTATTCTGCTCATCACGTTAATATATTTTGCACCCGACATATTCGACGGCAACGTGCTACGCCAGCACGACACCGTGCAAGGCATTGCTAACGGTCAGGAAGTGAAACAATTCGAGGCGGAAACAGGCGAAACATCGCGCTGGACCAACTCGCTATTCTCCGGAATGCCGACGTTCCAGATTTCGCCGTCGTACGGCAGTTCGAGCCTCATCACCGCCGTAGAGCGCGCCTACAGCCTGTGGCTACCCAACCCGGCTAACCTCGTGTTTATCATGATGTTGGGCTTCTACATTCTGCTGCTTGCCTGCCGACTGCGTTGGCACGTTGCGCTGCTCGGAGCCATCGCCTACGCTTTTTCGTCGTATTTCTTCATAATCATCGGCGCCGGGCACATCTGGAAATTTGCCACCCTCGCCTACATTCCGCCGACGATTGCCGGCATCGTGCTCGCCTACCGCGGCAGATATCTCCTCGGCGGCGCCCTCGCTGCTTTCTTCGCAATGTTGCAACTGGCGGCAAACCATCCCCAGATGACCTACTACTTCCTCTTCGTCATCGCGGCTATGGTCGTGGCTTATCTCTATCAAGCATATAAAGACAAAGCACTCAAACGCTGGGGCATTGCCACGGCAACACTCGCCGGAGCGGCTCTCCTCGCCGTTGCGAGCAACGCCACAAGCCTCTACAACACCTACGAATACAGCAAACTGACTATGCGCGGAGGCCATAGCGAATTGTCGTCGGGCAACGCAAATTCGACAAAAGGCGGTCTCGACAAAAACTATATCACCGCGTGGAGTTATGGCAAGAGCGAGACGTTTACTCTGCTGATTCCAAACGTAAAAGGCGGTGCTACCATCATACCCACTCACGGCGAAAACCTGCCGACAAGCGTTGCCGACCTGCCTTACGTTCAAGAGAAAGTGATGAAGGGCGAAATCGACGAATACGACGCGCAAAACCTCGGTATGTTCCCGCAATATTTCGGCGACCAACCGATGACCAACGGACCCGTCTACGTCGGCGCTCTGGTGGTTGCACTGTTCCTTCTCGGACTGACCACCGTGCGCGGCTCTATGACTTGGGCTCTGCTCTTTGTTACCATTCTGTCGATTCTGCTCGCTTGGGGTCACAATATGATGTGGCTAACCGACTGGTTTATCGACCGATTCCCGATGTACAACAAGTTTCGCACCGTGTCGAGCATACTCGTCATTGCCGAATTTACGATGCCCTTGCTCGGCGCGCTCGCCATCCAACGCATAATCGACACGCCCGATTGGTTTAAGAAGAACCGTATATGCTTCTACGCCTCGTTCGGCGTGCCCGTATTCTTCTGCCTTGTAGGCATCCTGTCGCCCGCCTTCTTCGGCAACGTCATCACCCCCGAAGAAATGGAACTCAAGTCGAACTACGAAGCACAGGGCTACGACCTGACAACTCTCTTTATGTCACTCGAGCAGGCACGCCTGTCGATGGTTAGCGCCGACTCGCTGCGCAGCCTCCTCTACATCGTTGCCGGACTCGTTGTGTTCTACCTATACTTCAAGGGAAAACTTCAGCCGAAATGGTTTGTTACGGCAATCATAGCCATCGTACTTGTCGACATGTTCAGCATCGACAAGCGATACCTCAACACCGACTCATTCTCGCCGAAACCACTCTTCACACAGTCGCAAATCGAGCCGCGTCCCGTCGACCTGCAGATTCTGCAAGATAAAGACCCGAACTACCGCGTTATGGACTTGACGCGCTTCGGCGACGCCATGCCCTCCTACTTCCACAAGTGCATCGGCGGCTACCACGCGGCGAAACTCAGTCGCTACCAAGACCTCATCGACCATCAAATCAACAAAAACAATCTTGACGTGCTCAATATGCTCAACGCGCGCTACTTCATCCTCAACGACACCACCATGCAACGCAATCCGGAAGCCTTGGGCAACTGCTGGTTTGTCGACACGCTGACCTACGTAGCCGGAGCAAACGCCGAAATGAACGCCCTGTCGACGCTCAAGCCCGCTCACCGCGCCGTTGCCGACAACTCGTTCAAAGCCGTGCTGGGCAACGCAACGACAACCGCCGTCGGCGACACCATCTACGAAACCTCGTACAAGCCAAACGAATTGACCTACACCGCACGCTCGGCTAAGGGTGGCGTGGCTGTATTCTCCGAAATTTACTTCCCCTGGGGCTGGACCGCCGAAATCGACGGCAAAGAAGCGCAAATCGGCCGCGTCAACTACGTGCTGCGCGCGCTTAACATCCCCGCCGGAAACCACGAAATACGCTTCCGCTTCGACCCGCAATCGATAAAGACCACCGAAAGCCTTGCCGTGGCGGCTATCATTATCATCTACCTGACGCTTATCGCTGCCGGCATTGTCAAAAGCGGCGCACGTAAACCCGATGAACTATAAGCGGCTCAAACGATACGCATCGGCGCTGGGCAGACTGCGCAAAAGCAAGGGCTTCGGCATACATTCGCCGTTTGCCTTTCGCTTCGTATTGCGCGTGCTCAAAGAGCGCCTTCCCTATTACGGCTACGACACCATCGACAGTGCCTATGCCGACGCACGCGCGCTGATAGCTCGACAAGGCATCAAGCGCCCGGGAATCATTTCGCGGAAATATGCAAAGATGATTTTTCGCGTTGTCAATCACTTTAACCCCACCGACATCCTCCAAATCGGCACCAACTATGGCATATCGACAACAAGTGCGCTGACGCCGTCGAGCCGGTCACGGCTGTGGATTTACGGCATCCAAGCGCGACAGTTCGACACATTCAAAGCCGTAACCGCATCACTCGCCGCGCGCATCAACACTTACGCCGACGCACGCACCGCCATCGACGCCTATCGCGAGGCGGCAAGCGACCCGTTTGTCATCATCAACGACGTCGACAGCGATGCCTTGACGTCGCTCAGCGAACGGCTAACGGAGTTTCTTACCGACCGTTGCGTAATCATTATGACCGCCATCGCACACAAACAGCAGTCGGAAACGCTTTGGAATGAGGTCAAATCAAATCTTCGAGGAGGTATGACATTTTCAAACGGGCGCTTCGGCGTTGTGGTGTGCAACCCGAAACTACCCGTTCAACATTATTCTTTGTGGTTCTAAATTATTTAAGAGCGCGCTCTTAACTCGTTCAGCGCCTGACGTGCGGCTTTGAGCATCGGCTCAACACTCAAATCGCTGTTGGTTGCCCGGCGCATCCACTCGTTGGGAGTAAGACGTCCGAGGCGATAGATGCGCGTCACCTCATCGGCAAAATTACGGCCCTCGAAATAGTTTTCCAATTGGAATTGGATAATCTGACCGAACGCATAAGCCGACAGATAAAGCGGATAGCAGATTGCGTGGCTGTAGACAGCCAAAACCGTCTCGTCGCGAACACCGAACACCGGCGCATAATATTCGTTCCAAATGTCCTTCGCCATATCAATCACAGCGTCGCGAAGTTGGTCAGCCGTAGCGTCGGGATGTGCGTACATCCACTTCCAAACAGAGATGTCGAGAAGCGACACGCCGCAAATTTCATACATACTCCAAGCGGCATCGAGCACGTCGAGGCGAGCCTTGTCGGCATCGGCATTGTCGAAGCCCAAGATTTGCAAATCTTTCTTTTGGAACACGAAAGCCAGCGCCTCTGTAAAGGCAGTGTTCGGCACACCGTGGAGCATGAAATAGTCTACGTCGTAGAGCGAGATGGTTTGCTCGACGTTATGACCGAACTCGTGGATGGCGATGTTGTAGCCCTTATAATCCATACCCGAAGCGGGAATGCGCGTGCGCAGATGCGACTGCTGGCGACGATGCTCGGCACCCCAAGCATGCCCGCTACCCCGCGCTGCGTCGACCGTAATGCGCTCGCTGAGCCATGCCGCACGCTCCGTGCTGAAGCCAAGTTTGGTGAGAATTTCGGGCAATCCGGCATTAAGAGCCTTCGCGTTGGGATATTTAGCACGCGTCAGAGCGCTCAGTTCGTCCTCGTTCATCGTACTGCGAGCCTTAAAGCCGTCGTACCAAATGTCGTAGGCGGCAAGTTTGCGTCCCAGACGCTTGGCAATGAGCTTGCCGATTTGCTTCATTTCGGGCGCAGACAGATACTGGCGGAAGATTGCTTCGGAGCGTTCGACGGAGATTTCCATATCTTCGTTGAAGTTGCGGTCGATAGCGGTGTTGCCCGTGTAGCGGTCGACGAGTTGCTCGGCGTGGAAGTTGTCGAGCAAACGGCTGTAGCGCACGTTAGTCTCCGGGTGAGCCTCAACGGGCTTTCCATCGAGCGTGAGCGCGTTGGTCACAGGATTCCATTGATAGCGATTGCTGTTGATAACCTCCACGGGAATCGACTGGTCGATGACTCGGCGCATCACCTCGTAGATGAGCCGTTGCTTTTCGACGCCCTCGGCGCCACGACCGTAGTTTGCCTTGATTTCGTCGCGCAGATTCCAGTGGCAGAGCAAACGCATATCCGCCGGGAAGAGCGTTTTGCCCTTCGACGTGAGCAAGTTGCCCATATAAATATTGTAGTCGGAGATATAGATGTCGGCGGCAGCGAGAATGTCTGACACGCGCTGTTGCACATCGGCGGGAATGCGATAGGCAAACACGTCGCCCAGACGAGCCTCAGCCCACGCAAGGCGGTTGTCGCCGAGTTGCTCCTTACGTTCTAACGAAAGTTGCGCAAAGTTGAGAGCCACCGTAAAAGCAATCTTGTTGGCATACATATCGTCGGTGAAGTGCGACGCCGGGTTGTAGGCGCCAAACTGCTTGTCGATGTCGAGCAGTTCGCCCGTGTCGAGGTGCAGATTGCGTTGAAGTCCGAGCGTCATCTCGTTGAAGTAACCGTTGACACACTCGATATACTCGCTGATTTTGAGGAATGCAGCGGTACGTTGCGCTTCGTCGGCGATAAAATTTGCTGCACAGAAGTCGGCAAATTCGGCATCCGAGCCGTCGGCATCGGTCCAGAGGCGCGCCACTTGGCGTACACCCGCCGCAACGTCTTCGCCTCGTTCGGGATAACGCCCCGACAAGTCGGTTATCACTTTTTCCACCACCTCAAGCGCCGGCGCAGCTGCTGAATTCACCGCCGTTAACGCACACATTGCTAACATAAGTATTCGTATAAATCGTTTCATTGCTATTTATTATATGTATTGCAAAAGTAAACAAAATCCGACAAATCCGGACAAAAACGCCACCAAAACTCGACAATTCGAGTCTTAGTGGCGATATAATGGGAAAATAAATTATTATTTTGCCGGGATTTTGAGCGTTTGTCCTACTCGGATGTTGTCGCCTTTTATGCCGTTAGCGCGGCGAATTGCGGCAGCCGTTGTTCCGTACTTTTCAGCAATAACTCCGAGCGATTCGCCGGAACGCACTTTGTGGGACTTAGCCTTAGCCGACTTCGAGCTGCCTGCCTTCGACGACGATTTCGACTTGCCGCCGATGGTGAGCTTTTGTCCGGCTTGGATGTTGTTGCCTTTTATGCCGTTCCAGTCGCGGAGTTGGTCGACGGTCACGCCGAATCGTTCGGCAATAGCGCCGAGGCTGTCGCCTTTCTTAACCGTGTAGGTCGAGGATTTGGCTTCCGGCTTTTCGCTGCGTTCTTCCGACGCTTTTCCGGTCACTTTGAGTTTTTGTCCAACTTGGATATTATTGTTCTTCAAGCCGTTAAGTTCGCGAATCTCTTGCAGAGTCATGCCGTGGCGTTCGGCAATAGCACCCAGACCGTCGCCTTTCTTTACGGTGTAGGTCGAAGTTTTGACTTCCGGCTTTTCGTTGCGTTCTTCCGACGCTTTTCCGGTCACTTTGAGTTTCTGTCCGACTTGGATATTGTTGTCCTTCAAGCCGTTAAGTTCGCGAATCTCTTGCAGAGTCATGCCGTGGCGTTCGGCAATAGCGCCGAGACCGTCGCCTTTCTTCACGGTGTAGGTCGAAGTTTTGACTTCCGGCTTCGACACTCTGCGCGAAGCCGAAGCATCGACGGCGATGCGCACACCGGCGTTAATGTTATCAGCTTCGATACCGTTCCATTCGCGGAGTTGAGCAACTGTCACGCCGAAACGTTCGGCAATCGACGAGAGCGAGTCGCCGCGCTTAACGGTGTAGTATTTCTGCTTTTCGTTGGAGGTCGTCGTTGTGGTCGTGGTTGTAGACTTGCTCTGCTTTGCCGAATTCGACACCTTAAGCGTTGTACCGACTTTAGCGGTGTTGCTACGCAAGCCGTTCCAGCGCTTGAGTTGGCTGACAGAGATGCCATAGCGACGAGCAATGCTTCCAAGGGTTTCGCCGCGACGCACTTTGTGATATTTCACAGCGACGGTTTTCTCCGGCTTCGGCTCAAAAACTTCAGTCTCATCGGTAGTCGATTCGTCGACTTCCGTCGAAGAGTTGTCGGGTTGAGCGGTCGTTGTTGAAGAATCCGGCTCCGGCGTGGTCGGTGCTGTCGGCGTTGTCGGCTTGTTGCGGTCGTTGTTTTCGACAGGCACTTTGACGCGCTGTGTCACATAGATTTTGAGCACCTGATTCTTCTTGAGTTTATTAGAACGCAAACCGTTCCATTTCTTAATCTGCGAAGTTGTCACGCCATATTTGCGAGCCACTTGCGAGATAGTCTCACGGCTGCGCACTCTGTGCGACTTAGTAACGCGTTTTTCGACAGTTGTATATCCATCCGACGCATCTGAGATGTTGACCTCGCTGCGATGGCGATAAACATCAGCCTTATGATTTTTTATGCTGTCTTCGCTGGAGATGTAAGCGTAACACTGTTTAGACGGCAAAGTGAGGGCATAAGGGCGGGTATTGCCGGGGATTATGTTTTTGCGATATTGCGGGTTAAGAATTTTCAGTTCTTCAATAGGAATGCCGAGCACTTCGGAGATTTGTTCGAAATAGATGTCTTGCTTGACCATCACGGTATCGGTCACGACGGGTCGTTTCGAGAGCGCCTTACCGATGTTGTGGTCCTCATAGTAGTTCATCACGTAGTTTGCAGCGATGAAAGCGGGGACGTATCCACGAGTTTCCGACGGCAAGTAATAGTATATATCCCAGAAGTCTTTTTTACCGCCACCGGCACGGCGCAGCGCTCTGTTGACCGAACCGGGACCGCAGTTGTAAGAAGCAATAGCGAGCGACCAGTCGCCGTAGGCTTTATAAAGTTGCTTGAGATATCGTGCGGCAGCCTCAGAAGAGCGAATCGGGTCGCGACGCTCGTCGACGAGCGAATTGACCGTCAACCCCATATCTTTAGCCGTACCAATCATAAATTGCCAAAGCCCGGCAGCACCGGCAGGCGATACGGCGTCGGGATTGAGCGCACTTTCGATAACGGGAAGATATTTAAGTTCGAGCGGCATACCCTCTTTCTCGAGAGCTTGCTCGAAGAAGGGCATATAGTATATGCTCAAGCCGAGCATTTGCTCGACGAGCCCGCGGCGCTTTCCCGTGTACATATTGATGTAAGAGCGCACGACGTCGTTGTAGGGCATCTCGATGATTGTCGGGAGCGCTTGCAGTCGCTCTATATAGTCTTCCTTAGATGTAGGAACGTCGTTTTTGAGTTGAACATCGGTGTCGAGCACGGCGAAGTTTTTCAGATACCAGTTGTTGCGAAGCGCCTCCGTATCGGTTTCGAAACTATAAGGGTAGACGATAGCATCGTCGGTGATACTTTCTTTGATAGAAAGCACCGTAGGGGCAGCAACAGCGGAAACCGCCGAGCCGGCAAGGATGAGGATTGCCAATAATTTTTTCATTTCTCTTTTCTCTCAGTGTTAAAAAGTTAACGCACACCGGATGCCCGGCGACGTATCGGCAACGCGGTCAGTGCCGAGCACTGTCGGCGCCACCTGAAGCGACAAATCGGGAGATATGTCGAAATGCGATAAAGTAGCGTCGACATATGCATCGACGATATTTATCAAATAAAGACCGACCATACCGATGATACAGAGGTCACGGTTACGGCGGTAAAAATTCTTTTTCGACTTCAACGACTTTTTCAACCAGGCTTCATCGATTTCGCTCTCCTTGGTGTTTGGAGGGAAGAAATCCATGTAGCTCTTGGTCGTCGGGTCGCTGTCCATTATGTCGCGGTAGGCTTTAGTGTAGTCGGTAAGCATACGATTGTTCCACGAAGTGGCGTACGACAAGCCGACAAAACCGCCTACAACAATCGGCAATTTCCAATATCGCCGGTTGTATATTTGTCCCAATCCCGGGCAAAGCGCCGAGAGCCAAACGGCACGCGTCGGATTGAGGTTGAAATTACGCCGACGAGAAAACTCTTTGGGGATGCTGTCGAGTTGTAAGGAATCCGCCGCCAGCGAGGCGTTCATCACAGATTGTTGGATGCTGTCCATAGCGAGAGCCGACGTGTCGGCAAGCTCCGGCGTAATTCGCAGACGACCGGCACGGTCGATGCTGTCGCCGGCAACAAAGAGCGTCGTTTTGCCCGCTTTGGGCTCAACTTTTCGGCTCGAACGCTCCGGAATTGTGATGTTGCTGATTTCCCCGTCGGGATTTGTTTCATCAGCAAATATACAAAATGGAAGCGAAACGACCAAAAGCAGGAGCATGGCTACCCGCTTTTTTATCATTTCTTTTCCTATAAGTTTTATTTTTGCCAAAATTTTCAAATTTGTTAAACATTTTGCAACACATCGACGTTCACGGCAACGGCGAGAACCCGCCTTGCCGTGAGTGCGCCTCGTCTGCTAATTGTCGAGGTTTCCTTTTAGTCGGTCAAAGATAGTAATTAATTTCTCAAGTTCCTCCTCATTTTTGAAAGGAAATGAAATTTTTCCCTTTCCTTGGCTGTTGCAAGAGAAGAGCACGGGAGTGTGGAACGACTGCGAGAGGTGCCGTTTGAGCGACTCAAATTCTTTGGAAGTGCTCGACGAAGAGCGGCTCGGAGCGTCGCCGTCGGCAGCATTATACTGCTTGGCGAGTTCCTCTACTTGGCGCACGGAGAGTCCGCGGCGGAGAATTTCGTTGTAGAGTTTGAGTTGCATCTTCGGGTCGTCGACGGCGAGCAGAGCGCGAGCGTGCCCCATGTCGACGCGCTTGTCGCGGAGTCCGAGTTGCACCTCGGCGGGCAGTTTGATGAGCCGCAAGAAGTTGGCGATTGTAGCGCGTTTCTTGCCGATACGTGCACTCAGTTGCTCTTGCGTGAGATGGTATTGCTCGATGAGTTTTTTGAATGTCAGAGCAATCTCGATGGCGTTAAGGTCTTCGCGCTGGATGTTTTCGATGAGCGCCATTTCGGTGAGTTCGCTCTCGTTAGCTTCGCGAATGTAGGCGGGCACGGTCGAGAGTCCTGCCAAGCGGGCGGCGCGATAGCGGCGTTCGCCGGAGATAATCTGATAGCGACCGTCGGCGGTTTCGCGGAGTGTTAGCGGCTGAATGATGCCCAATTCGCGAATAGAGGTAGCCAGTTCGTTGAGCGACTCTTCGTCGAAGGTCGTACGCGGCTGCTCCGGATTGGGAGAAATGCAGTCGAGGTCGATTTCGTTGATAGCCGACGAGCCGCCGGTCTGTATGTCGTCCATAGAGATAAGCGAGTCAAGCCCGCGTCCCAAGGCATTGCGTTTTGGTGTTGACATTGTCGGTAAGGTGTGTTTATTTGTTGTGTTCAAGAAGTTCTTTAGCGAGTTGAAGGTGGCTCGTAGCGCCCTTGCTGTCGGGGTCGTAGAGAATAGCGGGCAGCCCGTGGCTTGGGGCTTCGCTGAGGCGGATGTTGCGCGGGATGACCGTGTTGAACACCATATCGCCGAAGTGACCTTTCAACTCTTCGTAGATTTGGTTAGCCAAGCGCAGACGAGCGTCGTACATCGTCAGCAGGAAGCCTTCGATTTCGAGCGCACGATTGAGTTTCGACTTGATTATACGGATGGTGTTGAGGAGTTTGCTGATGCCTTCGAGAGCAAAATATTCGGCTTGAACGGGAATAATCACCGAATCGGCGGCGGTAAGGGCGTTGACGGTGATAAGCCCTAACGAGGGCGAGCAGTCGATAATTGTGTAGTCGTAGTTGGCTTTGAAGTCTTCGAGCAGAGCGCGCAGCACGCGTTCGCGGTTGGGCTTGTTGATGAGTTCGAGTTCGGCGCCGACGAGGTCGATACGCGAGCCGATAAGGTCGAGCCCTTCGACACAAGTCTTGTTTTCGGCGCCGCGTAGGGGATAACCGTCGACGAGACATTCATAAATCGACGACGTCATCTTTTTAGGGTCAACGCCGAGTCCCGACGTTGCGTTGGCTTGCGGGTCGGCATCGATGATGAGCACGCGCTTGCCCAGCGACGCCAGCGACGCTGCCAAGTTGATTGAGGTTGTGGTCTTGCCCACGCCTCCTTTTTGATTTGCAATAGCGATTGTCTTACTCATAAGTGCAAAATTTCTGACGCAAAGGAATTACAAATTTCTCCAACTGCAAAGCCAAAATTGTGAAAAACGCCAAAATTGTTGATAACTTGGGGATTTTGTTAATAACTGAATGTTCCACGGATAACCTGCGCTGGCTTAAGCGATTGACAGAGCGTGAAACGTCGCCACCTCTGCTACGACGCCGCCACACGCACAAAAAGCCTTCGAAATTGAAAAATGCAAGCAAAATGCACGTATTTTATCATTTTTCCACGCAAATATATATGTTGTTGAACATATTCTCTTGTTTTTCTAAAAAAAAGATATATCTTTGCCGAGAATCAAAAAAAACCACATAAAATGGAAAAGATTGACAATCTTGACAGAAAAATACTTGAAATCGTAATGAAAAACGCGCGCATCCCGTCGAAGGATGTTGCGGTTGTATGCGGCGTATCGCGTGCGGCAATCCACCAGAGAATCCAACGCATGATTGACACGAAAATCATCACCGGCTCCGGCTATCACGTCAATCCGAAAGTGCTCGGCTATGCCACTTGCACCTACATCGGCGTAAAGCTCGAAAAAGGCTCGATGTATAAAGACGTTGTTCCCGAACTGGAAAAGATTCCGGAAGTTGTGGAATGTCACTTTACCACCGGTCCCTACACGATGTTGATAAAGCTATATGCACGCGACAATCAGCACCTTATGGAATTGCTCAACGACCGTATCCAGATGATACACGGCGTGGTCGAAACCGAGACGCTCATCTCGTTGGAGCAAAGTATGAATCGCGAAATTCCGATACAATATCCCGTCGACCGCTAATTAGCGACATGACAATATAAGAAACCCCGGTGCCGGCGCATCGGGGTTTCTTGTCGTTAGAGCGCGCTCTATTCTTTTTCGCCGTAGCAGAGGTCGCCGGCATCGCCGAGACCGGGCACGATGTATTTATGGTCGTTGATTTCGTCGTCGATGGCGCCCACCCAGAGCGTGATGTCGCCGGTCAACTTTTTCTCGAGAAATTCGATAGCCTGACGCGATGCGATGACCGACACGAGATGGACTTTAGCAGGTTTACCCTTGGTGCGGAGCGCCTCGTAGGCGAGTTCCATCGACGAGCCTGTGGCGAGCATCGGGTCGCATATAATCAGCGTTTTACCATCGATGCGCGGCGACGCCATATACTCGATATGGATGAGAAATTTTGTCTCGTCGATATATTTTCGATAAGCCGAGACGAAAGCGTTTTCGGCGTGGTCGAACATGTCGTTCATGCCTTGATGGAGCGGCAGTCCGGCGCGAAGAATCGTAGCGAGAACGACCGGCTCGCTGACGGTGTGGCTTGTGGCTGTGCCCAGACAAGTGGTGGTCGGTTGCTCGTTGTAGCTAATGTTTTTTGAGATTTCGTAGGCAATGATTTGCCCGATACGACGTATGTTGTGGCGGAAGCGCAACATATCTTTTTGGATGTCGACGTCGCGAAGTTCCATCATATACTGATTGACAAGCGAACGACTTTCAGCGAAATTAACAACTTTCATAATATAGAATTTAGAATATTTTCGATAGCGATACGGTCGTCGGCGAGTTGGCTTCGGAGGCTGTCGAGCGACGGAAGACGACGCTCGGCGCGCAGGCGTTGCACAAACTCGACGGTCAGCGTCGTGCCATAGATGTCGGCGGAGAAGTCGAAAATGTTGACTTCGATGGTTGTTTTGCCGGAACAGTCGACAGTAGGACGAGTGCCTATGTTGAGCATTCCGCGATAACACTTGTCGCCGATGTGCACTATGACGGCATAAACGCCGACAGCAGGAATGAGTTGATTTGGCTCCAAGGGCAGAATGTTAGCCGTCGGGAAGCCGATTGTGCGTCCCAAGCGATTGCCTTCGACAACCGTACCTTCCAGGCTGTAGCGGCTGCCCAACAGGCGTTGTGCTTCGACGACGTTGCCCTCGGCAATAAGCCGACGGATTGCCGACGAACTGATGTGAGCACCCGAGCCGACAAATTCGGGAGCACGCACCACGTCGATGCCTATACGACGCCCGTAGGCGACATAGTCGTCGAAGGTGTCGCTGCGGTTGTGCCCGAAACGGTGGTCGTAGCCCACGATGAGCCGACGCACGTTATACCGATTATATATCTGCTGAAGAAATTCGGCGGCGCTGAGCGATGCCAGCCGGCGGTCGAAGTCGAGCAAAATGGCATAGTCGATGCCCGTTTCGGCAAGGGCGCGGATGCGACGGTCGACCGACATAAGCAGCGGCACAGGACTGTCGGGGTGGAGCACCGTCTGCGGATGCCGCGTAAAGGTGATTACGGCGCTTGCCCAACCGCACTCGGCGGCTTGACCGACAACGAGAGAA
Organism: Bacteroidales bacterium; assembly: GCA_004555955.1. Lineage (GTDB taxonomy): Bacteria > Bacteroidota > Bacteroidia > Bacteroidales > Muribaculaceae > Limisoma. Next base: position 52,947 of record SFJG01000001.1, read on the forward strand.
ACGACCGAGCGATGTCCGAGATGGACGCCGTCGAACATCCCGATTGTGGCAACAACCGGGCGCCGTATTGTCTCGCTGCCGCACACTGTTTCCATCATTCGACGATGTTGTAAAACTCAGTGCCCGGCTCGACGAGGTGCACGTTGAAGCCGATTGCTCGGGCAGCATCTATATTCGTCTGCGAATCGTCGAAGAAGAGCGTCTCGTCGGCACGAATGTCGAATCGCTCAAGAACGCTCTCGAAAATCTTCGCCTCGGGCTTTGAACAGCCCTCGACGTAACTCAAACAGAGTCCGTCGAAGTAGTAATTCACGTCGTGACCGTCTTGGCGAAACTCAGCGTCGATTTTGCTGTTGAACATTATCGGGTTGGTGTTCGACAACATATAGATATTGTATTTGCCGTGCAGACGTTCGAGAGCACGCAATCGCTCCCGGGGGATTCCGATGAGGAAGCAGTTGAGTGCGTTGTCGATTTCGCTGTCGGTAATCGGTCGAGAAGCGCGGCTGCGCATAGCGTTGCGGAATTGGTCGGCGGTGATTGCGCCGTCTTCGAGTTGTGCAAACGGACCCTTTTGGGCGTAAAGACCCAGCATTTCGTCGGCGTCGGCAATGCCGATTGCCTCAAGGGCTGCCACACAATTCTCGCGGCGGATGTTCATTATCACGCCGCCCAAGTCGAATAGTAGGTTTTTTATCTCGCTCATTCGATTCTGTTTAACGTCTTAGCAAAGGTACGAATAAAAACGAAAAACGCCAACCGAGAACGAGAATTGTCATCATTTGCCGTCGTGGCTCTTACTTGCTCTTCTTGTATTCGCTGGGGGTCATCCCCGTGTGATGCTTAAAATATTTGCCGAAGAACGACTGGTTGGGGAAATTGAGGCTGTAGGCAATCTCTTGGACGTTCATCGTCGAATATTTTAGCAGATTTTTCGCCTCCAGAATCACGAAATGGTTAATCCATTGCGCCACCGAATTACCGCTCGAACGTTTGATGATGGTGGTAAAGTATTTCGGCGACAGGCGCATCTTTTCGGCGTAAAACTTGACGGAACGCTCCGTTTTGTAGTATTCGCCGAGCAAGACCATAAACTCCTTGAAATATCCGGCATTTTTGTCGAATTCTTCGTTAGAAACCGCCGATTCGATTGTGTTGTTCACGGTGCGACACACTTTGAAGAAAAAAGCCGACACGAGGCTGCGCATAATCTCGTCCGACACGTCGTCGTGAGCATTATTGTTGATTTCGTCAGCCAAGGCGCGCCATAAGTTGCACACCTCCGTATAGGTCTTTTCGCCGAGGTCTAAACTTTGATTGTTTTTAAGCGCCAACAATTTTTGCAACATCGGCTTAAGGTCGAGATTAAGTTTTTTAATAAAATCGAGGTCGACAACCAATGTTTTCACTTTGCAGTCGGCATCATAATCAGTGTCGGCACGCATTAACTGCCCCGGCATATTGATATACATACCATATTTTTCAACGGTATACACTTCGGAATTGGTCAGCATACGGAACGAGCCGCTCTCGCAAAGCAAAAAAATCAAAGCATTGAGGCTGAACGGATGTGCCATCGGCTCGACATACTTTTCTCTTGCAGCCTCCGCCTGTCGGCGAGTGCGCGTTGCCAACAAGCATCCGGGCGTATAGGCATCCCCTTCTTCTTTGTGGAATATTGAAATGATTTTGTCGAGTGACACTCGCGGTATTTCTTTTATCTCTTGCATTTCATTATCTTTCTATTTACAGTCAGCGTGACGGCACACAACGTCAAAATAAGTATATAGGTCTTATGTCCGTGTCTTCCTGTTGAGCGCTGCACAATCGGCGGTTTTAACCACTCTGCAAAGATAACAAATGAATACATTTTTTGTTCAAATAATAGAGCGCGTTCCTTAATCTGACAATATTAAAGGACAAATCGAACACGATTTTGCACCACACGTCCGAAAATACGCCGAAAAATCGTGGAAAAAATACGCTATGAACTAACCACAACAAAATGTTTAACTTTGTCGTTGCCGATTTGCATTTTGTCGTTAAATATTGTACATTTGCAAAAGTCTAAACCAACTAAATCTTTAATTATGAACAACAGATTGCTCGCGAGTGCCAAATGCGCAGTTTTGGCGTTATTAGTTGTATTGGTTGCATCGTGCTCCAAAACTTCGGAATTGCTCAATTACGTTCCGGCAGACACAAAATTTGCCGCAACAGTCTCGCTTGGCGACTTGATAAAGAAGTCGAATATCAAAGATTTAAATCTTCCCGACAATGACGAACAATCAAAAAAATTTGTCAACGGCGACTACGGTCTTGCCTACGATAAAGCCGTTTCGTTCGAATACAAAGACAGGATTTTCTTAGTGTTGGAAATCGACGATATGGACAAATTCGAGAAACAAATGACGGTTGAAACTATCGACAACGTCAACGTCTACACCGACAAAGACAATGCGGGCTTCAACGTAGCAGTGGTCGACGGCATCGCATTTACGGGCGACGCTTCCAAAAACAAAATGGCTGAGTGTGTCAACTTCGTCAACAACCTTGCCGACGAGGCGCGCCTATCGTCGACCGACATCGCCGACAAACTGAGCGGTCACGACATCGACTTCTACGTCAACATCGGCGATGCGCTCGCTTACTATGCCTCTCAGCTGGAGCAAATCATCGGCATTAGCAACATCGACAAGGCTAAGTCGTTCGGCTACCTCGATTTCGACAAGAACGAAATCAAAGGCGTTATGACTTTCGTTGATGCCGATGGCAACAACATCCTCAAAACAGCCGACTTGGGCGACTTCGACACCGATATGCTCAATCTCATCGATGCTAATATGAACAGCATCTTTGCTCTGAAAATCAAAAACGACATCCTCAAAAAAGCGGCATTGCTTGCTCCGACCAACAACGGCATGATGGCTTTGGTGTCGCAAATGATTCTTGCAAACCTCGAAGGCGACATCGCTATAGGTGTCAAAACCAAAGATATACAAGATGTGTATAACAACTCGGCAACCGCCGTTGTCAAACTCAAAGAAGGCTCGAAAGACTCGCTCCGCCAACTCATTGAAAATCAACTCAACCTCAAGCAAGATGCTACCGGTCAATATTCGCTAAAAGGTCTTCTCGGCAAGGACATCAACGTCGGCTTTAAAGACGATTACCTCTATATGACCAACGTGCCGCTCCCGGCAAACACGTTTGCCAAAGCAGATGCCGCAAATGCGTTCGACGACAAAACTTTTGCATTGTTCACCGACATCTCCGCTTTGTCGGAATTCAATCCGATAATTCCTAAAATCGACGGCACATCGACCATTACGCTCGACGATAAACAACTATCATTCGAGCTACACGCCAACCACAACGAAGGCAATATCCTTGCCTACTTCTTGAAAACGGCTATTAACCTATAACGCAAATGCAATCAATCACACTATCCGACGTTCTGCCACGGGTCTTCGCCGACCGTAGCGACATTCGCTCGCAGGTTTGGCGAACCGACCTGAGACTCGAGTCGGGAAAGAAATATCTCATTATGGCGGAAAGCGGTGGCGGAAAGTCATCGCTTTGCGCCTATATCTATGGCTACCGAACCGACTACGAGGGCACCATACGCTTCGACAACCGCTCTATCGGCGAACTGTCGATTGCCGAATGGTGTAACGTGCGCCGAAACGATATAGCCTATCTTCCGCAAGAGCTACGGCTATTCCCCGAACTTACCGCGCTCGAAAACGTAGAACTCAAAAATCGGCTCAGCCGACACAAAACGTCTGAGCAAATCACCGAAATGTTCGACCGCCTCGGCATCGCCGACAAACTTAACAGCCCTGTCGGCAAACTTTCAATTGGGCAGCAGCAGCGCGTAGCCATCATCCGCACGCTCTGCCAACCTTGCTCTTTCTTCCTGCTCGACGAGCCGGTGAGCCACCTCGACGCCGCCAACAACAGCATCGTTGCCAGAATGGTGACCGAAGAGGCTGAACGTCTCGGCGCCGGTATAATCGCTACTTCGGTTGGCAACAACCTGGATATCAACGCAGAGGAGGTGCTACGACTATGAAAGGACTTCTTTGGAAACTTCTCAAAAAGCACGTCAGCAAAAGCCAAATGTTCGGTTTTGCCCTGGCTAACATCATCGGTCTGACAATCGTGCTCCTGGGTGTGCAATTCTACCAAGACGTGCGCAATATCTTTGCCGACGAAGACAGCTTTATGCGCAAAGATTATCTCGTCGTGACAAAACGCGTCGGCGAACTCAACGCTATAGCCACCATGATGGGCGGTGGCGCTAACACGTTTACCGACAACGAACTCACCCAACTGCGCAACGAGCCGTGGGTGCGCGATGTCGGCGAATTTTCGACGTCTAACTACCAAGTCTACGGCACTATCTCTCTCGCCGGTCAGTCGGTGTCGCTCCGCTCGAGTTTCTTCTTCGAAGCCGTGCCCGACAAATTTCTCGACGTCAAAAGCAAGGATTGGCATTTCGACCCCGAGCACCCGCAAATACCCATCATTGTCTCGAAAGACTACCTGTCGCTCTACAACTTCGGCTTTGCCGCCTCGCAAGGAATGCCGCAAATGAGCGAAAATATGATAGGTATGGTGCCCATCGTCTTCCGACTTACGGGTAACAACGGCACGCAAGACTACCTCGAAGGTCGTATCGTCGGCTTTTCGAACCGTCTCAACACTATCATCGTTCCACAATCGTTTATGGACTGGAGCAACAAACGCTACGCTCCCAATGCCGACTCGCAAGCTTCGCGAATCATCGTCGAAGTGTCGAATCCCGGCGACCCCGCCGTCGAATCTTATATGAATTCGCACGGCTACGAAATTGCCGGCGACAAACTCAACAGCAGCAAAGCAAACCGCCTGCTCACCATCATCTTGAGCATCGTCGTTGCAATCGGGCTGGTCATCTGCGTCCTCTCGTTCTTTATCCTTATCTTGAGTATCTTCCTGCTCTTGCAAAAGAACACGCAGAAACTCCAAAACCTGCTGCTGTTAGGCTACTCGCCACGGCAAGTGTCGGGCATGTACGTGCGTATGATTGTCTACATCAACATTGCCGTCTATGTGCTTTCGATAGCGGCAATGCTCGTTGCTCGAACATACTATCTTCCTTTGGTGCAAGCCTTCGGCGCTCATAACGCAGGCATCGAAGTTGCCGCAGCCGTCGGCGCCGCGCTGATTGCCGTAATCACCCTCGGCAACGTCACCGCCGTGCGACGAAAAGTTCGCAACCTCTGGTTGCTCGAAAAATAAGCACGGAAATAGCACTATTTGATAGTTAAACTATGTTATACTTTTTGTTGTATTATTAATTATTCTTAATAATTTTCATTAAAAAAGAGGTATTGAACGCGTCGATTTGCGAAAATACAATAATATATATATCTTTGCAAACGGAATGGAATCAAGGAGGGGGCGGACGTCTTCTCCTTTGTTTTTGAACAAATTAGAACAACAAATATGATAGACAAAGAACTGCTGCGCGCCACGCTCGAACAGGCAATGGAAGGCACCGACCTGTTTTTGGTCGACATCACCATCGGCGCCGACAACCATATCGTGGTCGACATCGATAGCGACTCAAGCGTCGACATCGACGAATGCGTCAGCCTCACCCGCGCGGTCGAAGCCCGCTTCGACCGCGACACCGAAGACTACGACCTCGAAATAGGCTCGGCAGGCATCACCGCACCGCTGCAAATGCCCCGCCAGTATGCCAAATACATTGGCAAAAACGTAGAAGTTCTAACCGCCGACGGACGCAAACTCAAAGGCGAGCTCCGCGCTGCCGATGACGAAGGTTTCACCATTGCAGTCTTGAAAAAAGAAAAACCCGAAGGCGCAAAACGCCCGATAATGGTGGCTCACGAACTGACTTTTAACTATAGCGAAATAAAATATACAAAATACTTAATAGAGTTTTAGCAATATGGCAAAGAAAGAGGAAACCAGCATGGTCGAAACCTTTAAGGAATTTAACGACGACAAGCACATCGATAAAACCACAATGATAAGCGTGCTCGAGGAATCGTTTCGCAACGTGTTGGCGAAAATGTTCGGCTCCGACGAGAATTTCGTTGTGATTATGAACCCCGACAAAGGCGACTGCGAGATATATCAAAATTTGGAAGTTGTAGCCGATGGCGAAGTCGAAAATCCAAGTATGCAAATCGGGTTGACCGAGGCTCGCGCCATCGACGCAGAATGTCAAATCGGCGAAGAAGTTACCAAAGAAATCGTATTCGAGAAATTCGGTCGTCGCGCCATCCTGACACTGCGTCAAACCTTGGCTTCCAAGATTCTCGACCTCCAAAAAGATGCTATCTACAACAAGTTTAAAGCCATGGAGGGCGAAATCGTAACCGGCGACATCTACCAAGTGTGGAAGCGCGAAGTGCTCGTGCTCGACGAAGACCACAACGAACTCATCCTCCCCAAAGACGAGCAAATACCGTCCGACCGCTACCGCAAGGGCGAATCGCTCCGCGCCGTTATTAAAGAAGTGCAAAACATCAACAACAACCCGAAAGTCATCATCTCGCGCACCAGCCCGGAATTCCTCCGCCGCTTGTTCGAACAAGAAGTGCCCGAAATTCACGACGGTCTGATTGTTATCAAAGCAATTGCCCGCATCCCGGGCGAACGCGCTAAGATTGCCGTTGAGTCGTACGACGACCGTATCGACCCCGTTGGCGCTTGCGTCGGCGTTAAAGGCTCGCGAATCCACGGCATCGTCCGCGAACTCCGCAACGAAAACATCGACGTTATCAACTATACTTCCAACATCGACCTCTTCATTCGCCGCGCCCTGAGCCCCGCGAAAATCTCATCGGTTCGCATCAACGAAGAAGAGAAATATGCCGAAGTGATGCTACGTCCCGAAGAAGTGTCGCTCGCAATCGGTAAAGGCGGCTTGAACATCAAACTCGCCACCATGCTTACCGGTTATCAAATCGACGTATATCGCTACACCGACGACAGCGACGACATCTACCTCGACGAATTCAACGATGAAATCGACGGATGGGTTATCGAAGCGCTCAAAAACATCGGCCTTACTACCGCCAAGAGCGTGTTGAGCACCCCTCGCGAACAAATCATCGAAAAAGCCGACCTCGAAGAAGACACCGTCAACTATGTCTTCGACGTGCTCCGTGCCGAATTTGAAGACTAAGTCGATTTGCCCCGCGCAGCTCTTTGAGACTTGCCCCGGGCGTCGCCATTGCGAGATACGTTAAGAGCATGTTCGACTTCAAAACAGGCTCATAGAATAATACTTACTATACAATATATGGCAATAAAGATAAGTAAAGTAGCAAGAGAACTAAATGTAGGTTTCCAAACGCTGGTGGAATTCCTGCATAAAAACAATCAAGACGTGGAGAACAACATCAACGCACGTCTTACCGACGAACAGTATGAGATGCTTGTCAAAGCGTTTAAAAACGACCAAGACCTCAAACAAAAGTCGGACATGTACATCACAAGCCGCCACAAAGAAAAGGAGAAGGCTAAAACCGCTCCTCAGCAGCCTGTTGAAGAAATCAAGACAGTCGTTACTCCCGTATCGGCTCCTAAGATTGTCGGCAAAATCGACCTCGACCCAAAGCCGGAACCCAAACCCGAGCCTAAGCCCGAACCCAAACCGGAACCTAAGCCGGAACCCAAACTGGAGCCTAAACCCGAGCCCAAACCGGAACCCAAACCCGAGCCTAAGCCCGAAGTAGTCGAAACTAAGCCCGAACCCGTTGCGCCTAAAGTCAGCGAAAAGCCTGTCGCTCCCGCAAAAAAGCACGACAAGCAGAAACCCGCCATCAAGACTAACGCCGACGGCACCGAGATTATTACCGTCGTTGAACAAATCTCAGCGCCGAAAATCATCGGTAAAATCAACCTCGACGAAATCAACCAACAAACTCGTCCCAAGAAAAAGTCGAAAGAAGAAAAGCGCCGCGAACGCATGGCGAAAGACTCTGCCGGAAACGACGTAGAAAAGAAGAAACGTAAACGTATCGGCAAAGAAAAAGTCGACATCGAAAACGCTTCCGACAACCAGCAGTCGCAGGGTCAACGCGGAGCAAAACCCGACTCTAAAAAAGACAAAAACGCCGCATCGAAGAAGGCTGACCGTCAAAAGCCCAAAAAGCACATCAAGCCCGAAGTGAGCGAAGACGACGTTCAGAAGCAAGTCAAAGAAACACTCGCACGACTCACCAACAAGCCTCAAAAGAAGAGTGCTAAATGGAGAAAAGAGAAACGCGAAGCCAACGAAGAGCGCGAACGCGAAGAAGCCGAACTCGAATTGAAGGAGAGCAAGATTCTCCGCATCACTGAGTTTGTTACAGCCAACGACCTCGCTATGATGATGGACGTGCCCGTCAACAAGGTTATTGCCACTTGTATGAACTTAGGCGTGATGGTATCAATCAACCAGCGTCTTGATGCCGAAACCATCAACATCGTTGCCGACGAATTCGGATTCAAAACCGAATACGTCAGCGCGGAAGTGTCGGAAGCTATCACCGTCGAAGAAGATGACGAAGAAGACCTCCAACAACGTCCGCCGATTGTCACCGTAATGGGTCACGTCGACCACGGTAAAACCTCGCTGCTCGACTATATCCGTAATGCCAACGTAATCGCCGGAGAGGCGGGCGGCATCACTCAGCACATCGGTGCTTACAACGTGAAACTCGAAGACGGCCGTCGCATCACGTTCCTCGACACGCCGGGTCACGAAGCGTTTACCGCCATGCGTGCCCGCGGTGCCAAAGTGACCGACGTCGCCATCATCATCGTTGCCGCCGACGATAACGTCATGCCGCAAACCGTTGAGGCCATCAACCACGCCTCGGCTGCCGGAGTGCCTATCGTTTTTGCCATCAACAAAGTCGATAAGCCTAACGCCAACCCCGACAAAATCAAGGAAGAACTTGCCAACATGAACTACCTCGTCGAAGAATGGGGCGGTAAATATCAGTCGCAAGACATCTCCGCAAAGAAAGGTACCGGCGTCAAAGAGCTGCTCGAGAAAGTGCTCCTCGAAGCCGAAATGCTCGACCTCAAGGCAAACCCCGACCGCAAAGCCATCGGTAGCGTCATCGAGTCGTCGCTCGACAAAGGTCGCGGCTACACAGCCACCGTGCTCGTCAGCAACGGTACGCTCCGCGTGGGCGACATCATGGTTGCCGGCACAAGCTACGGCAAGATTCGCGCTATGTTCAACGAACGTAACCAACGCATCAAAGAAGCAGGACCTTCGGCGCCCGCTCTCGTGCTCGGTCTCAACGGTGCACCCACCGCAGGCGACACTTTCAACATAATGGAAAGCGACCGCGAAGCACGCGAAATTGCCAACCGTCGCGAACAACTCCAACGCGAACTGAAAGAGCGCACACGCCGCCTTCCCGGTCTCGACGACATCGCACGCCGTCGTGCTCTCGGCGAATTCCACGAGCTTAACCTCATCGTCAAAGGCGACGTCGACGGCTCTATCGAAGCGCTCAGCGACTCGCTCATCAAGTTGTCGACTCCCGAAGTGCAAGTCAACGTCATCCACAAAGCCGTCGGTGCAATCTCCGAGAGCGACGTCACCCTTGCCGCTGCTTCCGATGCCGTCATCATCGGCTTCCAAGTTCGCCCATCTGTTGCCGCTAAACGATTGGCGGAAAACGACGGCGTCGACATCCGTCTCTACTCGATTATCTACGATGCTATCGAAGAAATCAAAGACGCTATGGCAGGTATGCTCTCGCCCGAAATCAAAGAAGAGGTTACAGGTACGGCTGAAGTGCTGCAAACCTACAAGATTTCGCGCGTAGGCACAATCGCCGGATGTATGGTCCGCGAAGGCAAAATCAAGCGCACAAGCAAGATTCGCCTTATCCGCGACGGTATCGTTAAGTATACCGGCGAACTCGGCTCGCTCAAGCGCTTCAAAGACGACGTCAAGGAAGTGCTCTCGGGCTACGACTGCGGTCTGAACATCACCAACTACAACGACATCAAAGAAGGCGACATGATTGAAGCCTTCGAAGAAGTCGAAGTGTCGAAGAAACTGTAACCTGCATTATTCACACTATTCCGTTACGAAAGGGCTAAATGGCAATACATTAGCGTGAGCGCAGCGATGACGATTCAGAATGTAGTAAATCCTACCTTTAAAGAGGAAGAGCGAGCATTGCGCTAAGGTGCCGGCAGTTAGTCCTTGCAGTAGTAAAAGTTTGAATAATGCAGGTTAGATTGAGAACAGTAGCCATCAACATAGGCACAAACCTCGGCGACCGCCGAGCCAACATCGAGTTTGCTCTCGCTCGCATCGCCCGTTTTGCCTCTGACCTACAAACCTCTCACATCTACGAATCCGAATCATGGGGTTACACGTCGTGTAACCCCTATTATAATATCGGGGCAACCTTCTCATCCGACGAGAGTCCCCACGACATCTACGAGCGTCTGCACGCCATCGAATGCGAGGCGCAAAGCACCGTGCATCGAAACGCCGACGGCACTTACGCCGACCGCCGACTCGACATCGACATAATCTACATCGGCAACGAAATCTACAACGGCGAAATAATCATCCCTCACCCGCGAATGCATCTCCGCAACTTCGTTTTGCTGCCGCTACTCGAACTCACGCCCGACTGGCGACATCCCCTCGTCGGCAAAACCATCCGCCAACTCGCATCACTCCTCGAGGAGGAGGGGTTAGAGGTTAGAGGTTAGATGTTAGATGTTAGATGTTAGAGAGAGAAAGGGGTATATAAGCAACAAAAAAAGCATCACAAATCAACGATTTGCAATGCTTAGCCTCTGTACCCGAGATCGGACTCGAACCGACAAGGTTGTTACACCACTAGAACCTGAAACTAGCGCGTCTACCAATTTCGCCACCCGGGTTTGTGACTGCAAAGATAGTGCAAAAAAATTGTAAAACAATAATTTTTGCCCATTTTTTGCCCGTTGGAGGTTTTTATATACCTTTGCAAAAGATAAAGCAAATCCACAAAACTCAAAAAATATCATTTATGGAACAGGTAAAACCGGGTAAATATGTAAAATTTATCTACGATCTTTACGAAATCGACAACGAAGAAGTAACATTGATGTACAGCGCAACGCGCGAACATCCCGACCAAACAATATTCGGCGGCGAAGATGGCTTGCTGCCCGCTGTTAGCGCCGAGCTCGAAGGCAAATCTGTCGGCAATACTTTCGACATCACCCTCGAGCCGGAAAACGCCTTCGGCACTTTCGACGAAAAGCTTATCATGGAACTCGACCGCGAACTCTTCACTAACGAAGAGGGCGAATTCGACGCCGAACACATTCGCTCGGGCGCTCCCGTGACGATGATGACCGAACAGGGCTTCCCCGTGTCGGGATTGGTGCTCATGGTAAGCCCCGCAAAGGTTACCGTCGATTTCAACCACCCGATGGCAGGCAAACGCGTACGCTTCAAAGGCGAAATCCTGGAAGTGCGCGACGCCACCGAAGAAGAACTGCATCCGCACTGCGGTTGTGGCTGCGGCTGCGACCACGACCACTGCGGCGACTGCGGCGGCGGTTGTCACTAATTAACTCCAACCGACGATGGCTTACGGAAAAACATACGTAGTGTTCGAAGGTCGACACCCGGGTATCTATGAGACCTGGGACGATTGTCGTGCCGAAATCGAGGGCTACCCCGGCGCCATCTACAAGTCGTACTACGACCCGGCTGAGGCGGTCGAAGCTTTTCGCCGAAGCGACAAAGAGTCGGCAGAAGTGATTAACGCCATTGCCCGGCACGTCGAAGAGCAAGACACGCCGGACCGACAAACAGCCGAAAAAGAGCAATCCGGCGCCACTCGTCCGCCATATCTCGACAATCCCGAAATCATTGCCGACAGCATAGCCGTCGACGCCGGATGCCGCGGCAACCCCGGCGTGATGGACTATCGCGGCGTTGACGTCCGAACGGGCTGCGAGATTTTTCACGTTGGACCGTTTGCTCACGGCACAAACAATATCGGTGAATTTCTTGCCATCGTTCACGCTCTCGCTCTGCTGAAAAAGCAAGGCAGAAATTGCCCGGTCTACAGCGACAGCAGCGTGGCTCAAAAGTGGGTGCGCAGCCGACGTTGCAACACTCGCATCGAGCGACGTCCTGACAACGTAAAACTCCTGCAAATTGTCGAACGCGCCGAACTTTGGCTCCGTACGAACAACTTCTCAAATCCAATACTCAAATGGCAAACCGACCGCTGGGGCGAAATCCCCGCCGACTTCGGCAGGAAAAAGTAATGCCCGGCGAATAGTGTAACCAATAGTCATTATAGAACAAAAATAAAGAACAATTAGATATGAAAAAACTAACTTCTCTCTTGCTACTTGCGTTGATGTGCCAAATAGCGACTGCCAAGCAGATTTCGCAGCAACAAGCAGCGGCAATTGCCGGAAAGTATGTGCCGACAATCAAATCGGGCAACATCAAGCCGGCAAAGAAAGCGGGAGCCACAGAGACTTCTGCCGAATACTATGTGTTCGACGCCGAAGGCGGCGGCTTTGCCGTTGTTGCCGGCGACGACGAGTTCGACGAAGTTATCGGCTACTCATCGACAGGCTCTTTCGGCGACATCGACCAACTGCCGACAGCGTTGAAAGACGGACTCAACAATTACGCCGAATATGTTCGCCGCTTCCGCGCCGGCGAAGTTCCCGCCATCAAAAACAAACTGACCGCAAGTTCGGTTGTTGTAAGTCCGTTGGTGACCACCAAGTGGGACCAAGGCACCCCATACAACAACAACTGCCCCTATTCATCGCGCGCCGGCGAAAACTGCCCGACAGGCTGCGCGGCAACTGCGATGGCTCAGATAATGAACTACTACGAATGGCCGCAAACCGGCGACGGCTCAAACTCCTACGCAGACAGTTTCGGCTCCCATTCAGTCAACTTTGCGCAGTCGACCTACGACTGGAACAATATGCTCGACAGCTACAGCAGCTACAACGCCACACAAGCGGCTGCCGTGGCTAAACTGATGTGGGACTGCGGTGTGGCTATGTATATGACATATGACATCAACGGTAGCGGCGCAATCGACGGCGATATGGCTCTCGCGGCTGCCGACCACTTCAAATATAACGTCCGCTTGCTCTATCGCGACGGCTCGTTCAAAAACCAATTCCGCGACGCTATTCTCGCCTCGTTAGACGAGAACAATCCCATAGTGCTCTGCGGTCAGGGCAGCATGGGCGGACACGCTTTCGTTGCCGACGGCTACAACTCGGCGAACTATCTCCACATCAACTGGGGATGGGGCGGCTTGTCGGACGGCTACTTCAACATCGACGCGCTCAACCCGCCGTCGCTCGGTACCGGTGGCGGTGCCGGAGGCTTCAACATGATGCAAAGCGCCATTCTTATGACTCCCACCGCCAACAATTCGACAAGCGGTGCGCTCGAGCAAATGCCGTTGCTTCTCTACGACTCTCGCTACACGTCCTCCAATGCCGGCTACTTCAAAGCAACGACAACGTCTGCCACTAAAGGCTCGGCATTCAATGTAAGCGCCCTCTACTTCTTCAACAACGCAACCGGCAATTGGTCGGGATTCGTGGCTGCCGGTGTATACAATGAAGATGGCAAACTCCTCGGCGTTTCGCCGGCGAAGTCGATTTCCATCAAAGACGGCTACCTCTATAGCTCCCTTTGCACATTCAATGTAGGTTCGATTTTGGCAACGCTCCCCGACGGCGAATACATAATCAAAACCGTTTCGCGCGAGACACGCAGCGGCGTTGGCACTAACGACTGGATTCCCGTATCGACCACCGAAAGAGTTGTTGTTGCCGTCGACGGCGACCAAGTTTATGTCGGCGAAAAACCCATAGAAATCGAACTCGCTTCGCCCATCTCTTCCGACAAAGAGACTTACGACATCGGCGACACTGCCATAATCACCGCTTCCATCGAAAACAAATCTGACGAAACGGCACAAGGCACACTCAAATTCCTCATCTCCGACGCCGAAAGCGGCGCTAAAAAGATGACGGCATCGTCGACAATCTCGTTGTCGGCGGGTGCAACCGGCACGGCAACCATTAAGTTTTCGATAGCGTCGAGCAGATTCACCATAGGCAGCAGCTACAAGATATCGATAAGCGACTACACGCCCACGACCGGCTCGCACATCTTAAAAGCCTCCGACGAAGCAAATTCTTGCATAATCGCCATTAACGACCCGGACAAAGACGGCGCCGTAAGCAGCTTGTCTGCACAAAGCGTCAAAGCGTTCCCCAATCCGGCTACCGACATCGTCAAAGTGAGCGGCGACGGCGTCAAGTCGATTGAACTCTACTCGGCAAGCGGCATCGCAGTGCGCCGCGCCGAAGGCAATACGATGAACGTTGCCGACCTCCCGGCAGGCTACTACCTCATTAGCATTGCCACACAAAACGGAACCGTAACTCAACGAATCATCAAGAAATAACCCTGACTTCGAGTCGTATCCACAAAGTGTCGGCGGAGCGAATTTTTGCCCCGTCGACACTTTTTATTGCTCGAAATTTTGTAATTCAGAATCCAGCCTGCATTATTCATACTGTTCCGTTACGAAAGGGCTAAATGGCAATACATTAGCGTGAGCGCAGCGATGACGATGCAGAATGTAGTAAATCCTACCTTTAAAGAGGAAGAGCGAGCATTGCGCTAAGGAGTTGTCAGTTAGTCCTTGTAGTAGGAACAGTATGAATAATGCAGGCAGGTTATACCTTTGTACTGAAAAAAAGTGTTGAAACTAACAGGAATTTTCAGTAGCGTAAAAGAATGTTAAAAAATAACGAAATTTTTCAATAGGATTAAAACGTAAAAGAAAACTCCTTGGAATTGTGAGATAAAGTATTGCCATACAGCGTCGGCCGGGCAAAAATTCGCCCCGTCGACGCTTTTTATATGCGTTTTGCAGAATATTCCGCCGTTTTTGCTTAATTTTGCACCGTCAATTGGCAAAAAAGAAATTTGAAGCGTACACATATATACATAGTGTTGGCGTTGATACTGTCTTCAACGCTATTTGCGCAGCAAGCCCCGGTAGACGTACCGCCGAGCAAAGCCGCCGCCGATAGCGACAGTCTGCGCCGCGAAGTGATTGTCGATTCGCTTGCCGCTGTTGAGCACCAACTGCGGTCGAGTCAGCGTATCGACTCGATTCGTAATGCGCTTGCCGGACGCCGCCAATTCAAAGACCACAGCCGACGCCCGTCGTTACGCTCCGGCTACGACAATTTGCTCCAAGACACGACCACCCTTACCGACTCCGTCGTTGCTCGGCTCGACTCTATCTCGTCGATTATCGAGCAACTCGATTCTGCCGACCGCGCCGACAACATTGCCTCGCTCGACACCATCGCCGATACGGCGCCCGCCGACCGCATAAAGCCGGTGATTGTCGACTCGCTCGCCGCCGACAGCCTCCGTCCGACAACCAACCCGACGAAGAAGGCCCCCAAACACGGACGCATCGTTTGGGAAAAAGTCGACATCGAAGCGCCCGTCGACTTTGTGGCGAAAGACTCGCTCGTGATGGTCGGACAAAATTCGGCATTTATGTACGGCAATGCCAACGTAAAATATCAAGACATCGACCTCGCCGCCGACGAAATGCAGATGGACATGAACACCAGCACGATTTATGCCGTCGGACGTCCCGACTCGATTGGCGAAATCCAAGGCACGCCCGTCTTTAAAGACAAGAGCGGCGACTACGAGTCGAAAACCATGAAGTACAACTTCAAAACAGGTCGCGGCTACATCACCGACGTCGTCACACAGCAAGGCGAAGGATACCTCACAGGCGGTCAAACCAAGAAGATGGAAGACAACACCTACTACATGGAGAACGGCAAATACACCACCTGCGACGACCACGAACATCCCCACTTCTATATGCAGTTGACAAAGGCGAAAGTGACACCGCGCAAAAACGTCGTGTCGGGTCCTGCATACATGGTGCTCTGCGACGTGCCGTTGCCGTTGGCGCTGCCTTTCGGCTACTTCCCCTTCTCGTCGAAATATTCGTCGGGCGTCATCATGCCGACTTTCGGCGACGACTACCAAAAAGGCTTCTACCTTAGCGACGGCGGCTACTACTTCGCCATCAACGACTACGTCGACTTGGCGCTCACCGGCGAAATCTACACAAAAGGTTCGTGGGGACTCGCCGCTCAGTCGTCATACCGAAAACGCTACAAATATTCGGGCAACTTCAACATAAGTTACCTCAACACCGTAACCGGAGACAAAGGCGACCCCGACTACACCAAGCAGAAAAACTTCCGCCTGACATGGAGCCATTCGCAAGACGCCAAGGCTAACCCAAAAATGACCCTCTCGGCAAGCGTCAACTTCGCCACCAGCGGCTACTCGCGTAACGACATCAACAGCTACTACAACCAGTCGTTCACCGAAAACACCAAAAACAGTACGGTCAACATGTCGTACCGCTTCAGTTCGAAGTTCCAAATGTCGACAACGGCATCAATCACCCAACGCACACAAGACTCCACGTTGGCAGTATCATTCCCCAACATCACGCTGTCGCTCTCGCAAGTTGCACCGTTCAAGCGCAAACGCGCCGTAGGGGCGGAGCGCTGGTACGAGAAAATCAAAATGTCCTACACCGGAACATTCCAAAACAGCCTGACGTCGAAACAAAACGAATTCTTCAAAAAGAGCCTCATCAAAGACTGGAGCAACGGTATGCGCCACAGCGTGCCCGTGTCGGCAACATTCACCATGTTCAAATATTTCAACGTATCGCCAAGCATCTCGATGAACGACCGTATGTATTCGAACAAGGTGCGCCGCAGTTGGGACCCCAACGCCTCGGCGGAAGTGCTCGACACCATCTACGGATTCTACAACGTGTTCGACTTCAACGCGTCGCTTACGTTCGACACAAAAATCTACGGATTCTACACGCCGCTGAAGTTCTTGGGCGACAAAATCAAGATGATACGTTCGGTGATGAGCCCGTCGGTGTCGTTCAGCGCTTCTCCCGACTTCTCCAAGCCGTTCTGGGGCTATTACGGCTCGTATAACTACCAAGACGCCGCCGGGAATTTGATTAACAAAAAGTATAACCACTTCTCCAACGGCATCTTCGGCTCGGTAGGCGAAGGCAAGTCGGGTATGGTAAGCGTATCGTTGAGCAACAACTTGGAAATGAAGGTAAAGAGCGACAAAGACAGCACCGGAATGAAGAAAATTTCGCTCATCGAAAACTTCACAATCTCGCAGTCGTACAACTTTGCCGCCGACTCAATGCGTTGGAGCAACATCAACACGTCGTTGGCGCTGCGCCTGGTCAAAAACTTCAACCTCAACCTGTCGGCAACCTGGGACCCCTACACCTACCAACTCAGCCCGTCGGGAACCCCCGTGCGCGTCGACCGCACGCGCTTGCAAGCACACAAAGGTTGGGCAAAACTGTCGAGCACCGGCACATCGTTTAGCTACACCTTCAACAACGATACCTTCAAGAAGAAAAAAGACGACAGCAAAAACAAGGACGACAAAAACGCCGACCCCAACGCTGCATCGCCGCCCGACGACGGCATTGACGGAATCGACGACCATAATCCCGACGGCTCGGAGAAGAAAAAAGGCTCCGAACTCGACCTCGACGAAGACGGATACGTCAAGTGGAAATTCCCCTGGAGCCTGACACTCAACTATTCCGTCAACTACGGCTACGGCGAATTCGACAAAAAGAAGATGGAATACAAAGGAAAACTGACGCAAAACCTCAGTTTCAACGGACGTATACAACCCACAAAAAACTGGAATTTCAGCTTCTCGGCAAGCTACAACTTCGACACCCACAAACTGGCGTACATGAACTGCAACATCTCGCGCGACCTCCACTGCTTCACCATGACCGCAAGCTTCGTGCCCGTCGGTCCCTACAAGTCGTACAACTTCCACATCGCAGTCAAGTCGTCGTTGTTGCGCGACCTCAAGTACGACAAACGCTCAAGCACAACCAACGGCATCGATTGGTATTAGTGCCGGTTTCCCGTAGTTTTATGTATATTTTTGTATAAACAGATATTTTTTCCACTTCATTTTGGCTATTTTATATTAATTTCATTATCTTTGCCCAAACAAGAGTCGATTTAAAGACACGCATAATCAGTATTAACAATTACTTGTTCTTTGAAAATCAGGCTCGATGATTGAGAATTACAAACATAATACCACAATAGTTATGAAAAAATTCTTATTTTTCACAATTGCATTTTTACTAATGCCGTTGATAGCATTAGCAAAAGGCGAAGACGAAGTAGCAAGCTATCAAATCGAAGGCGCCGGCACCGGTGCACAAGGAACTTATCTCGTTAAAGTCTGGGTAGTGACAGACAACAAGAAGTTGTCAGACGACATCATCGGACGTTGCGGCGTCCACGGCGTGTTGTTTAAAGGATTCTCCAACACGGAAACTCGCCAACACCAAAAGCCACTCGCAGGCTCACCCACAGTCGAGCAACAACACCTCGACTTCTTCAACGAATTCTTTGCCGACGGCGGAGAATATCGCAACTACGTACAGGTTGTAAGCAACACTCGCACAGTTGTTAAATCGGGCAAGAAATACAAAATCGGAGCCACTGTAACAGTCAGCAAAGAGCAGTTGCGCCGCGACCTGGAGGCTAAAGGTATCTTAAAAGGACTTAACACCGGATTCTAATGAAAAAACTTATTTCTCTGGTAGCAGCGCTGTTGGTATGCGTTGTTGCCTATGCCCAAGACAGCGATTTCGACTACGTATTTCTCAACAACGGGTCGGTCGTTAAAGGCATTATCGAAAACGAGGTTGAAAACGTATCGGTTACAATCCGCGCCACTAACGGCGAAGTGTACACCTACAAGGCTGTAGAAGTGCGCAAAGTGGCTCACGGCAAAGCACCGAAAACTCCCGAAGTGAAAAAGCCGTCAGGCTCGCACGTCGACTACACCAAAAACGAAACAGGCTTCTGGTTTGCCGCCGAGCTTCAAGGCGGTGTGACCGTACGCCCCAACAAGCACAATATGCAGTTCGGCGAACTTGACGTTGTGGCAGGCTATCGCATCAGCGACTACGTACGCGTCGGCGTCGGTATCGGCGGACGCTACTACGGCGGCAACCACGACTTCCGCGCCAACTCGGGCGAATTCTCAGTGCCCATCTACGCCAACGTTCGCGGCAACTTTATCCCGACGGAATACCGCAAGGTGGTGCCCTACTACTCGTTTGACCTGGGCGGCGCTCTTCGCGACGGCGTGTTCTTGCGCCCGACCATCGGTCTGCGTATCGGCGAGCCCCGTGCCGCTTTCCTCATTGGCATCTCTTATCTCGGCCAATCGACAAAAATGTGGAAAGACGATCCTAAACCTACCAAAGAAGACAAATTCTTCTCAGGCGTATCGCTCAAAATCGGTTATGAATTCTAACACGCAAAGACTATGAAAAAGATTTTTAGCATTATGATGGCATGCGCAATGGTAATCGCCGTTGGTTCGTGCCGCAAAAATACAGTAATCTCGAGCACAAGTTCGGTGGCATCGTTCGAAACAGTCGGCTTGGGCAGCGAACGCGACGGCTCGATGACAGTGCGCGCTTGGGGTAAAGGCAAAGACAAAGCCGACGCCCTCGAACAGGCTCGCAAAAACGCTCTCTACGACGTAATCTTCAAAGGCGTCAAGAAAGGCGAAGGCACATTCAACGCACGCCCGATTATCTACGAAGTAAACGCCGAAACCAAGTATGAATATTATTTCAACCAATTCTTTGCCGACGGCGGCGAATATACCACCTACGCAACCTTCGAAGACGAGAACCGCCGCGCACGCATTGTTGCCAAGGGAAAAGCCCAAGAAAACTGGTCGACCGTAATTCGCGTAAAGCGCTCGGAACTCAAGCAAAGATTAATCGATGACGGAATTATTAAACCATAACACTATGAAATACCTACTTTCGCTAATAGCATTAATGCTTCTTATCCCCGTAGGTGCATCAGCACAAGCAAAGAAGCCTACCATTATGATTTTTCCTCACGACGTGTGGATGACCGACCATAACTATATGGACGAAGTCAACGTACAAGGCCGCAAGAAACGCGTGCCGCGCTACGAAGACGCTTTCCAGACCGACCGCGACATCAACAACGTAGTTGCCAAAATCGGTGAAATGATGACCGAACGCGGCATGAATCTCGAATCGCTCGCCGAAATGATGCGCAACATCGACGAAAACTCGGCAATCGACGAATTCGTTGAATCGTCGACCTCGGGCGCATCGATGGCAGAAAGCGCTTACGACCGCATCATGAACACCGCAAAATCGGACATCCGCGTCTACGTCGACTGGAAAATCAACCAAACAGGACCGCGCCGTAGCGTGACCTATACGCTCACCGGCCGCGACGCCTACACCGGCAAACAGATTGCCAATGCCAGCGGCACCGGACAACCGTCAATCGCCGCCGAAACCGCCGTGCTCCTCGAAGAAGCCGTGCTCGAAAACATGGACCAATTCGTGTCGCAACTGCAAGCACACTTCGACGACTTGCTCGCTAACGGCCGCGAAATCGCCGTTTCGGTACGCCTGTTCGACAACGGCTCAGGTCTGTCGTTCGAAGACGAATACGACGGCGACGAACTTTCGCAAATCATCGACGATTGGATGAACGAAAACACCGTTCAACATCGCTACTCTCTGAAGAGTTCGTCGGCTACACGCCTCGAATTCAACCAAGTACGCATCCCGCTCTACGACGAACGCGGTCGCGCTATGGACGCTAAACGCTTCGTCAACCAGTTGCGCAAATTCCTCAAGGCTCAACCCTACGGAATCGTGTCGAAAGACAACACACGCGGTTTGGGTCATGGCATCATAATCCTCGGCGAAAAATAACCCCACAAAAAAGCAAGAACTATGAAACTACATAAAATAGCCGTACTGGCAGTAGCCGCGCTCATGAGCGTAGGCGCGTGGGCAGAAGAATGCGACATCAACATCACGGCAGTGC
This sequence comes from Bacteroidales bacterium, assembly GCA_004555955.1. Taxonomy (GTDB): domain Bacteria; phylum Bacteroidota; class Bacteroidia; order Bacteroidales; family Muribaculaceae; genus Limisoma. Next base: position 74,037 of record SFJG01000001.1, read on the forward strand.
CCGTCTTCCAAGGCGACGAAGTGCCCGAAGATGTCAGCGATATGATTGTTACACGTTTGACCAATGCCGCAGCAACAAGCGGCGTGGTGGGCAGCGACAACAGTCGTTTCTTCATCACGGCAAAATTCAACAACAACTTCAAAGACGTATTGGCAGGCCCGCCGCAACAAACAGCCGTAACAACGCTCGTTACGCTCTATATCGGCGACGTTGTCGACCGCAAAGTGTTTGCTTCGCAGAGCTTCGAGCTCAAAGGCGTAGGCACCAGCGACAGCCGCGCTTACCTCAACGCCATCAAGTCGCTAAACGGCAAAAACGACCAATTTGCTCGATTCATTGCCAAAGGTAAGGAGAAAGTGATTAGCTACTACGATGCCAACTACCCGCAAATTCTGCAAAAAGCGCGTCAGGCTATGAAGATGAACAACTACGACGAAGCGCTCTACTATTCGACACAAATTCCCGAATGTAGCCGCGGCTATGCCGAAGCGGCAGCGCTCACCAACACCATCTACCAAGCCTATATCGACTTCGAAGGACTTCGTCTTCTCAACCAGGCACGCGCCGCTTGGGGTGCTAATCCCGACGCTTCAGGAGCTTCGGAGGCTTACGGATATATCACTCAAATCAACCCGCAAGCAAAGTGCTACGGCGAAGCTATGACTCTTGCCAACCAAATTGCAAAGGTTGTTAAGGCTAACTGGGATTTCGAAAACGTAACGAAATACAAAGACCAAATAAGCCTCGAAAAAGCACGCATCAAAGCAGCTCGCGATGTCGGCGTGGCTTGGGGTAACCATCAGCAACCGATTACCTACAACGTAGGTTGGCTTTGGTAACATCCAAACAAGGGTACAATTTGTACCCTTGTTATTTTAGACAAACCATTTTTTAAACACATAAATAATCACACTATGAAAAAAGTAAACATCGCAATTGCCGCATTGGCAATGCTCAGTGCGCTACCCGCTTATGCAGCCGAAAACGTAGACTCACTACCCAAGTATCGTCGTAGTTCTCTCTACACATTCCTCGTTCGTTCTGCAGCACAAGACGAAAAACTCGACGCCGAAGTGCAATCGAGCAACCTCGTAACAGGTCTTGTCGACTCCTTCAAGAAAGACAAAGCCGACACCACGGAAACTGCAGGAATGAAGCGCAGCCAAGTGGCGCAACTGGAATTTTTAAACACACCGATACCCACGCAATTCAACGACCACAACATCGATATTCGCATCCTCGACTTCGATGCCGTAACCGTTAGCGAAGACGAAATCAAGGCTGCCGCCGACGCACAAGGCGAAAAGAAAAAAGGCGGTGCCGCCAAATTCGGCAAAGCCGCTCTCGCCGTAGTAGCCGGTGGCAACTCCGCTCAATCGGTTATCCCGACCGACGACGTCGACTATCGTATGCCTGCCGTGCTGACAAAATTCTTCGCCGAGCAAAAAACCGCACCGATGCTCGTCGGCAAATGGTTCGGATATACCGACGGCAAATACGACGACCAACTGACACTCATCAAAGAGCGCGGCTTGCAAGACGCTTCGGAGGCTGACCGCAGCGCGGCTGCCGGCGACAAACGCGGCGACGCTAAACTTATGGACGCCGGTCAAGAACTTATCGACAACACATTCGTTCTCGCCGTTAACCTCCGCTATCGCTCTAACAAAGCCATCATCGAAGAGGCTCAACAAGCAGCCAACCTCGTAGGTAGCGCTTTCGGCACTTACGGACAACTCGCTTCGCAAGCAGCCGGCGCAATCGCCAACGCTACTGCCGGTAAGGGCTTCGGCGTTCAAGCCTACACTTATCTCTACAAACTCGAATGGGACAAAGACCGCCTCGACCGATTCTATGCCGAATACTGGGACAAACCGATTGAAGAACTCGTTGCTTCAGGCATCTGCACCCTCAAATTTATCGGCAAAGACAAAGCATCTGCTCGCGTTGTTGCCAGCGGTTTCTCGAAAAAACCCGAAAACGAAATGGTTAAGAACGCCGTCGAAAACGCTATCGACCGCGCTATCGTCAAACTGCAAGTCAAAAACGAAGTGTTCCGCACCAAGACACAAATCTTCCAAGTGTCGGACGACGGCAAATTCGTTTATGCGCAAATCGGTACTAAAGAAGGCGTAGAGAAAGGCGACGAATATTCAATTCTCGAGGCTGTTGAAGAAGACGGCAAGACTATCTACAAAGAAATCGGCAAAGTGAAAGCCGTAGAAGGTGCAATCTGGAACAACGAAGCCGGCGCCGAAGACCTTGCTGCCGAACTCGAAGCCGACGGCGACAAGAATGCTGCCGCTAAACTCGAAGCTATCAACTTGAAAGCATCAAAGTTTGAGGTTAAGAAAGGCAAAGACCTCTATCCGGGCTTGTTCCTCCGCCTCAGCAAGAAGAAATAATCGATTTTTCAAACTATCTTAAAAGGAGCAGTCTAAAACCTGCTCCTTTTAAGATACATATTCACACTCTCCTTTGTGTGTTGATTAAATACATAACAACAATCAAAATCAAACCAATGAACAAATTTATCATCAGCATAGCTGTAGCTCTTCTTTCTTCGACTACACTAACGGCGCAAGACTTAATCCCCGACAAAAACGAGAAGGGGAAATGGGGCTATGTCAATGACATGGGACAAGTCGTTATCAACTACAAGTACGACTCGGCTGACTTCTTTACAGACGGTCGCGCCAAAGTTGGTAAAGACGGAAAATTCGGCTTTATCAACTCCGATGGCAAAGAAATCATTAAGATGAAATATAATACCATCGACAAGATAAACGACAACATCTATAAAGTGTCGGCAGGCGGCAGCTACAAAGACGGCGCATTGCTCAACGAAAAATACGGCTTCATCGACTACAGCGGCAATGTGATTCTCGAGCCGAAATACGAAACCATCACATCGTTTAAAAACGGCGTTGCATTGATAAGCGCAAATTCTAAATACGGCTACATCAACGATAAATTTGAAATCGTCGTGCCGTGCCAATTCTCCGCTATCGGCTCGTTTAATTCGCGCGACGTTGTATGGGTTACCGACGGCAACAAATCGGGCTTATATCATAAATCCGGACGCGTCATAATTGAGCCAAAATACGCAAGTGTCGGCACATTCATACCGTGGGAAAAAGAATACAGCAAAGAAGAACTCGACAAAATGACCTACACGGCACGTACAATCTGCAAAGAGTGCCCGAGTCACTACCTACTGCGCAAATCAAAAATACCCACAACGCCGTTCGACTCCATCGACGGCTCGCGAACTCACGGCTACTACTATAGCGGCAAGACGACCGGCGAAAAGAACAGCGTGCTCGACCTCGACGGCAATATCCTCATCAAAGAAGGTCAGTACAACCACGCTTTCTATCCCACCGACGGATTCGCTTACGTAATTAAGAAAGCCAACAAATCGAACTATCTCAACATGACAACCGGCAAAATGCTGTTGTCGAAAGACATTCCCGACGGTTGGGCATTCCACAACGGCTATGCAGTGGCTTTTCTGCAATACAACAAAGCGACGCTAATCGACACTAACGGCAGCGAGATTTGCTCGTTCGACAAAATCTATCCCGAACGAGGCGGTGTACACATCGTGTCGAATGGGGAAAGCAGCGCCTCGTACGGACTCATCGACGTTGCCGGCAACGTGCTGATTGAGCCGTCCTACAACGCCATTTACCCCGAAAGCGAAGGTCTGCTGGCTGCACAAAAGACATCCGACGACAAGTGGGGATTCCTCAACAACAAGGGTAAATTTGCCATCATGCCGACCTACGAACATGTGTTCTCGTTCGCTCACGGACTCGCTGCGGTTAAAACAAATGGCAAGTGGGGTATGATTGACCCAAGCGGAAAAGAAGTAGTAACTTGCAAATGGAATAACATTTCATTCCCTTCAGAAGACAATCCCAAATACATCTGGGTACAACCATCGACTAAGGAAGAAGGCAGCATCTGCCTCGACGTAAAGACCAACAAACAAGCATTCCAAGGTCAGTATCAGTTTGTGCGCAACTTCAACCAAGACGCCCCCGGCATCGCTATCGTCGGCAAATCAGCGTCAATCGTCGGTTGTATCGACACAACAGGCAAAGAAATAATCCCCATCGAAATGGACAACGGCTCGCTCGCTTTAAAAGCATACAAGCAATTCGTTGCCGACGGCAAGACCGCTTGGGAAAAAATCGACACTTATCGATTCAAACTCTATCAAAACGACGAACGAAACAAGAAAAGTCTGTACGATACTATTCCGACAAATCTTTGGGATTACTAACCGTTTAAACATTTGTAAGCAATGAAACGAAAAATATTTACCCTCCTACTTGCCTTGATTGTCGCCCTTCCGGCATTAGCAAAAAAAGAGATTACCGACATAGAGCATAACTATCGCCGCATATCGCTATGCAGTATGCTCGTTCGCCACAGCGAAGACAAATTTGCTAACGAAATCGAAGAACAATTCCTCGAAATTCCCATTTCCGAGCAATACAACGACCACAACCTGAGCGTTCGCGTTGTCGAAGTGAAAAGTAAAGGCAAATACACTCCCGATATTAGCACATTCATCGACAGAAACAACGTAGCCAGCCGCCTCGTCGGTAAATGGTTCGACCGCAACATCCTCACCGGCGAGTGCTCGCTCGACCTCATCAAAGAGCGCGGCCTCTACGACGCCTCGGCGTTCGACATCGAAATGGCAAAGCGCTCCGCACGCGGCATGGCGATGCTCCAAGACGCCGGCGAAGACCTCATCGGACGTACTTACCTGCTCGTCAACGAGATTACCTACATCGACAAAGCAAAACGCTCCAAAGCCTGGGGCGCCGCCCTTAACGGACTGCTACAAATAGCCGGTTCTTTTACCGGAGTAGATATGAGCGACGTCGGTAATTCGTTGGAAAGTATGATTTCGTCAATAAAAGGTTTCCGCGTGAAAATCAACACACGCCTTTACCGACTCGAATGGAACGAAGAATCGCAAATGTACTTCTACCAAAACTGCTACAGCGACAAAGCCGACTCTAAAAAGCTCTCCACATTCGAGGACAACCGCAACCGATTCCGCCTCGTTTATGTAGGCAACGTATTGTCGTCGGGCAACGCAACCTCGTTCCTCGGCATCAACGAAGACCAGCCGAATCTGATGATTCGCAAGGCTTGTCAACGCGCAATCGATGAAAACGTGGCTGACCTACAGAAAAACTACGACGAATTCCGCATAAAGACACCAATCGTCAGCGTTGAGCCGACTATCACGGCAAAAATCGGCTTGAAAGAAGGCATCACCAAAGACAGCCGATTCGAAGTGCTCGAAGCGCAAGAAAAAGACGGACGCACCATCTACAAACGCGTCGGCGTGGTTAAGCCGATACCGACAAAGATTTGGGACAACCGCTTTATGGCAACCGAAGAAGGCGCCTACGGTGCCGACTTCGGCGCAACAACATTCGTCAAAGAAAGCGGCGGCGACCTCTATCCCGGACTCCTCCTCCGCCAGATTTAGAGACTATCGAAGACCAATTAAACGAGGGTATATCATGGTTTTATCTTTGGTATACCCTCGCTTGTGTTTGCCCATAAAAATAAAGAATTGACGCAACGTGGGAAAATTGAACAAACATGATTTCGAGTAGTAAAAAACCACTTCAAAAGTTAAAAAGGGTTGATAATAGCGGGAAATAGCGATGAAATTGCTATCTTCGCAATATGTAAAGGGTAACAACGATATGTCGAAAAGCGCAACATCGCAGACGATAGAACAAATACAGACACTCCGACAGTCGCCGCAACAGATTCTGTTAGGGCAATTGCTGGAAATGTCGAGCATCGAACTCGAAGAGAAAGTGCACAACGAACTTGTCGAGAATCCCGCTCTTGCGCCGACCGGAGAAACCGAAACGACCGACTACGGCGAACAGGAAGAGCGCAACGATGCCGACAACGATATGGGTCTGGACCGCATCGACGACGACATCGCCTCGCCTCGCACCGAAACTGCCGAAGAAATGCAGAAAAACGATTATCGCAGCGACGACGACATCCCGAACTACCGTTACGAAGCCAACAACTCAAGCGCCGACGACGAATACTACATCCCCGAAGCCGTCAACCAAAAAAGTCTTACGGACTATCTCGAGGAGCAACTCGCCGAATGCGACTTGACCGACAAACAGCAAAGCATCGCCGAATATATCATCGGAAGCATTGAAGATAGCGGCTATATGACTCGCTCGCTCAACGAAATCAGCGACGACCTTATCCTCAAAGAAAATATCGACGCCTCTGTCGACGAAATCAACGAAGTGTTCGCCAAAATACGCAACCTCGACCCGGCAGGAATCGGCGCAACCGACCTGCGCGACTGCTTGTTGCTCCAACTTGAGCGCGCCAAAGCTACCGCAGCCAACCAACTGGCTTACTGCATCGTCGACGAGCACTTTGATGCCTTCTCGAAGAAGCATTTCGACAAAATCATCGACGCACTCCATATCACGCGCACCGAACTCGACGAGGCTATGCACGCCATTGCCCAACTCAATCCCAAGCCGGGCAACGAATTTACCGGCGACGTAGCCGACACGGCTCAGCACATCACGCCCGACTTCCGCGTCGAAGTCGACGACGACAACCATATACAAGTCACGCTGCTCAACCGCGTCCCGGAGCTGCAAGTAGAAGATTATTTCAAAGCGCAATACGGCAAAATCACTGAGCAAAAGCCGACAAGCCGCCGCGAACGCGAATTGAATCGATTCTTAATCGACAAATATGAAAGTGCCACAGCGTTTATCAACGCACTCAAGCAACGACAGCAGACGCTTTTCAGCATCGGTCAAGCCATAGTGCGCTGGCAGTCGAACTTCTTCTTGAGCGAAGACGAAATCGACATTCGACCGATGGCGCTGCGCGACATTGCGCAGATTACAGGCTACGACCAATCGGTTGTGTCGCGCGCTACGGCAAAAAAATACGTAGAAACAGCCACGCGAATCTACCCGATGAAGAAATTCTTCGTGAGCCGCATCAGCAACGACAGCGGCGAAGACGTATCGTCGCGCGAGGTGCAAATCACTCTCAAAGAAATAATCGACAACGAAAACAAAAAGAAACCCTACTCCGACGAACAACTCGTGAAAATGCTCAGCGAACGCGGCTACGACATAGCGCGCCGTACGGTGGCGAAATATCGCGACCGCATGCAGATTCCCGTTGCTCGTCTCCGAAAAGAACTATAACGATATGGACACTAAAACTATTATCAACAATATCGAAGCAACAGCTATGAGCTTCGAAGCCAAGGCAATGAGGGCAATCCACTACGTTTCGGGATTTTTCTCGTTTCTTCTCACCCCGATGCTTATGCCCACCTACGGCATGATTGTGGCTCTTTGGATGTCGAATCTACTGATTCTGACCCTACAGACCAAGATGACGGTTATGCTGGTGGTGTTCGGCATAACGTGTTTGATGCCGGCGCTACTGTTCTTGCTGCTCAAGAAATTGAAGGTCATCAGCGAACTGAGCATCAACAACCGCCAAGAACGGTTGGTGCCCTACATCATCATGATTGTCTGCTATGTTGCAGCCGCCATCTATCTGTTTATGATAAATGCGCCGGAATGGCTGTGGATGTTTATGTTCGGCGGCGGATGCGCGGCTTTGGTGTCGATGATAGTCAACTTTAAGTGGAAAATCAGCGCGCATATGGCAGGCATCGGCGGCTTGGTAGCCCTTTTGAGCCGCATCAATGCCGACGGCGACGGCGCTTTCGACCTGTTGCCGATTATCTGCGTGGCAATCTTCGTTGGCGGCATCCTCGGCACCTCGCGCGTTGCCATGGAGCGCCACACCGTGATGCAAGTCATCGCCGGCGCTATAAACGGCTTTCTATGTGTTTATTTTTTGTAACAAAACGATACGACTATGAATCCTATTGTGAGCATCATCATGGGCAGTACGTCCGACCTGCCGATAATGGAAAAGGCGGCAAAACTGCTTGACGAATTCGAAATACCTTTCGAGATGAACGCCCTGTCGGCACACCGCACGCCCGACGAAGTAACCGCGTTTGCAAAGTCGGCACGCGGTCGCGGCATAAAGGTAATCATCGCCGCTGCCGGGATGGCGGCTCACCTCCCCGGCGTCATTGCCGCACAAACTACTGTTCCGGTGATTGGCGTGCCCGTCAAATCGACTTTCGAAGGACTCGACGCACTGCTCGCCATCGTGCAAATGCCTCCCGGCATCCCCGTGGCTACCGTTGGCGTTAATGCCGCCGAAAACTCGGCTATTCTGGCTGCCGAAATGCTCGCCCTCGCCGACGACCGACTCGCCGCTCGGCTTGATGCCTACAAATTTGTCCTGGCGCAAAAAATCTCCAAAGCCAACGAGGACTTGGAACGCATAAGTTACAAATTCAAGGTCTAAAACAGTTAGCACGACTATGACTTTCGACTACCAGCGCCGACACACCGACACGGTGCGTATCGGCAACATAACGATGGGTGGCAGCAACCCGATAGCCATCCAATCGATGACATCGATATCGACCGACGACATAGAAGCCGTCACGGCACAATGTCGACGCATTTTCGACGCCGGCGCCGACTTGGTACGACTCACCGCACAAGGCGTCAAAGAGGCTAAGTCTATCGGCGAAATTCGCTCGCTATTACGCAGCCAAGGCTATGCAGGTCCCCTCGTTGCCGACATTCATTTCAACCCCAACGCCGCCCTCGTTGCCGCCACAACCGCCGACAAAGTTCGCATCAACCCGGGCAACTTCGTCGACGCGGCGCGCACGTTCAAGCAACTCGAATATACCGACGAAGAATATGCCCGCGAAATCGAAAAGATTCGCACGCGCTTCGTGCCGTTTCTCGACTTGTGTCGCGCTAACGGTACCGCCATACGTCTGGGCGTCAACCACGGGTCGCTCTCCGACCGCATCATGAGTCGCTACGGCGACACCCCGGCGGGGATGGTCGAATCGGTTATGGAATACCTTCGAATCTGTCGCGAAGTGGAGTTTACCGACGTGGTAATCTCCATCAAAGCCTCCAACACCGTCATAATGGTCGAAACGGTGCGCCGACTCGTCCGTGCTATGGACGCTGAAGGCATGGCTTTTCCGCTACACCTTGGCGTTACCGAAGCAGGCGACGGCGAAGACGGCCGCATCAAATCGGCTGTCGGCATCGGAGCACTCCTTGCCGAAGGCATCGGCGACACCATCCGCGTAAGCCTCAGCGAAGAGCCGGAATGCGAAGTGCCCGTGGCTCGCAAACTCGTCGACTACATCACCGCACGAAGCAATCATCCTCACATAGAAGGAACGCCCTGCAACGACTTCGATGCTATCTGTCCTCGCCGCAGGCTGACTAATGCCGTGGGCTGCACGGGCGGCGAAAACGTGCCCGTAGTGGCTGTAAGCGGCTCTACTGAAGTTGTCAACGGCGAATTACGCTCGGATTTATGCTTGTCTGACCCGGCAATCTGCGAAGTATGGGCGTCGGAAGATGCACAACAGGCTGCTCGCCGCGCCGAAGGCAGAATCATAGCACTTCGCTCGCGCCACATCAACCCCGTCGGCGAAATGCGCGCATTCATCCACAACCTGACCCGACAAGGATGCAAAGCGCCCGTAATCGCCGTGATGACCTACAACGACACCTCCGACGAAGACCTCCAAATACACGCCGGAGCCGATTTCGGCGCACTCTTGCTCGACCGCCTTATCGACGGCATCTGCATCGAAGCGCCCGCAATCGACTCGGCAACGACCTTGCGCTACGCCTTCGGCATTCTCCAAGCCGTGCGCCAACGCATAAGCAAAACGGAGTTCATATCTTGCCCGAGCTGCGGCAGAACGCTCTTCGACTTACAAACTACCGTCCGCGACATAAAAACCGCCACAGCGCACCTGAAAGGGCTAAAAATCGGCATTATGGGCTGCATCGTTAACGGCCCGGGCGAAATGGCAGACGCCGACTACGGTTATGTGGGCGCAGCCGTGGGAAAAGTGAGCCTCTACAAAGGCAAACAATGCATCGAGCGCAACATCCCCCAAGAACAGGCTCTCGACCGCCTTATCGAAATTATCAAAGAGAACGGTGAGTGGGTGGAGAGGTAAGAGGTAAGAGTGAAGAGGGACGAGGAACGAGGGACGAGGAACGAGATGCCCACGATAAACGATAAACCCTCCCCAATAACCAATAACCAATAACCAATAACCACCGCCATTGGCGGTAAAAAAATACAACTATGAAAAAATTAATTTGTTTACTATGTGCGGCGATGGTTGCCGCAGGCACATTCGCCGAAGAAATGGCGATAAGAGTAATGTCGTTCAACGTACGTTGTGTTGTCGAAGCCGACGGACTGAACCAGTGGAAAAATCGTAAAGACTACACCGTGAGCCTGGTGCGATTCTACAACCCGGACATCTGGGGCTCGCAAGAAGACACGCACCAACAGATGCTCGACCTACAAGCGGGATTGCCCGACTACGACTACTTGGGCGTAGGACGCTCTGACGGCAAAACCGGTGGCGAATATTCACCGATATTCTACCGTCGCGACCGATTCAGCGTCGACGACAGCGGCTACTTCTGGCTTGCCGAAAAATCGAAGATGCACACGCCGGGCGCACTCGGCTGGGATGCCGACTATCCTCGCATCGCCACCTGGGGCATCTTCACCGACAAAGCCACAGGCAAGAAATTCTTCTTTATGAACACCCACCTCGACCATATCGGCGTCGAAGCACGTCATAACGGCGCAAAACTCCTCCTCGAGCAAGCCGCAATACATGCCAAAGGTCTTCCCGTGGTCATTACGGGCGACTTCAACGCCGTGCCGACCGACGACCCGATAAAAGTGCTTACCGACAAGACCGACCCGGCAAGCGTTATCGACAGCCGCACCCTCGCGCAACTCGTCTACGGGCCGGAAGGCACGTTCCACGACTTCGGGCGCATCGCCTTCGAGCAGCGTCCGCGCCTCGACTACATCTTCGTTCGCGGCGCATGGAAAGTGATGACCAACGCCGTGCTCACCGAGTCGCAAGGACCGCTATTTCCCTCCGATCATCATCCCATCCTTGCCGATATGATTCTGCTCTAAATAGACAAAAAGACAAATCGGAGTTACAACTCGTTGCCGTTGGAGTCATACCAGTGGACTCCACCGGGGTTAGCCACGGTAAATACACCGTCGGCATTGGCGGTTACGTAGTTGACCTTTGTATAGGTCTTGCCTCCGGTTACGCACGAAATGCCGATAGCATCGTTAGCTGTCCATGAGGCATCGACTGCACGCGTTGAGGTGATAGAGGTCTAAATGATGCATGAGCGTCGGCCACAAAAGGAGCTTCTTCGTTTCAAAATACCGAAAGAACAGTTCTAAAGTTTTCTTTTGGTTTTCTGGAGATACGGATGTTTGTTGCTTTATTGTCTTTTTCATTTCAAATACTGTAAAAATTAAGCGCATCCAGTTCAAACCAGATGCGCTTAAATGCATACCCTCTCTTCAATTTCATCAACAACATTATCTATAGAAGACAAAACATATCGTCGCCGGCATAGAACGCGAATCGATACGATTCGTACGACTGTGCCGACGATGTGCAAACCGACGTAATCAGGAAAACAACCCATAGAAGGTGTTTGGGTGATTGCAATAGCATTTTCATATATTGGACTATTCGTTGCTTGTATATGTTCCCAAAAGTAGGCATAAAAAATCGTAATCGGGGAATATTAGAGCAAAATTTGTAACAATTTAGGCCAAAATCGCCCCAAATTGTTACATTTGGACAATAAAAGCACCATAGTTCAAATGTTACAAAGAAAAAGGAGCATCTTCACAGACGCTCCAGTTCCATTTTCTAACTAATCTCGCTTTTCCTATAAAACACATTTTACAACTATTAAATTCATACAAAACAGTATCAAATCAGCGTCATGGTGACGCTATCGTTTGGTTATGGCACGAAACAGAGCTATTTGATACCGTTAAATCATTTACCAACCTAATCGGCTGCAAATGTATATACAATTTTTAAATAAAACAAGTTTTTACCAAACAAATTGTAATCATATCGATAAATTTGGTTGAAATTTATAATTATCCATAGAAAATCATCTAACCTTTGGGATAGAATGACAATTTTACCAATAATCTACTTGTGTTGGATTAATTTGTTTGACATAATCGTGCGAGAACCAACGGAGAACTCAACCACAACGCTCTGCACGCCGTTAGCATCAGGCGGCGTTGCGGTTACCACGGTGCCGATGCCGAAGATACGATGCTCCACGCTCATGCCGGCAGCAAACTTGTCGGTCGGCTCTGCATTTTCGCCGAAAGAAGAATCAATCTCCTGCGCCACTCGACGAGTCAGCGTGTAGAGATACGGGTCCATATGCCCCTCGAGACGAATAAGGTTGTCCTTAATTTCTGTGAGGAACCGTGACGGCACTTTGTCTTGCTGTGTGCTGATGTTATATCCTTCCGATTCGGTAAGGAAGAGTTCGTTTTCGGCGCGAGTGATTGCAACATACATCAGGCGACGCTCTTCTTCGAGAGCAGCGCGCTGCCGCTCGCGCAAAGACCTATGGCTGGGAAAAATGCCTTCACTCAAGCCACAGACAAACACGTAGGGAAATTCGAGGCCCTTGGCTTGATGCATAGTCATAAGTCGAACGACGTCGCTATCGTTGCGCATGTCGACGTTGGTATATAGGGCAATGTCTTGCAGATAGTTTGAAAGGGAGAGGTCGTCGACGTGGTCGGCTTCGTAGTTGCGAATGTCGTTGATGAGTTCTTTGACGTTCTCGAGACGTTCTTCTTCCTCGTCGTTTCGAATCAGGTCGGTCAAACCGGAGCGCGTCATAAGGTCTTCGACGAGTTCGGAGATGAGCGAGCCGTCGACGCTTGAGCGCACGTCGTCGATAAGTTCGACGAAACTCTTAAGTTCGGGCTTGTTGAAAGGCGACTTGTCGATGTTACGGCGGAGGGTGGCAAAGAGCGAGGCATGCTCTGTAGCGGCGAGGTCGGCGAGTTTTTTGAGCGACACCTTGCCGAATTTGCGCGCCGGCACGTTGATGATTCGCCGCAACGAGAGGTCGTCGTCGGGGTTGTCGACGAGTTTGAGATAAGCCAGCACGTTTTTGATTTCAGCGCGCTCGAAGAAGCGTATGCCGCCCCAAATGGTGTAGGGTATATGGCGTTCGATGAATTCCTTTTCGACGGTACGCGACAAGTAAGAGGCGCGATAGAGCACGGCAACGTCGCTGAAGGTGTTTCCGCTGTGCGACTTGACGATGCGTTGAATCTGACGAGCAATCCAAGCAGCCTCGTCGCGGTCGTTGCGCGCATGATAGTGCACGGCTTTTTTCCCTTTTTTATTTCCTGTAACGAGGTCTTTGGGAATTCGGTTGCGATTGTTAGCAATCACCGAGTTGGCAACGTCGAGAATGTCGGGCGTAGAGCGATAGTTCTGCGCGAGGATTATGTCGGAGTCAGACTTGAAATCGACGAACATATTCGGGCGAGCGCCGCGCCATTCGTAGATTGCTTGGTCGGGGTCGCCGACGATGAAGAGGTTTCCGCTCTTTTCGGTAAGAATGTTGATGAGTCGCCAATCGGCGGAGTTACAGTCTTGCACCTCGTCGACTTGCACGTAGTTGAGCGTGGTTTGCCAATAATCTCGTACTTCTTCGAAACGCTCGAGGAGATAGAGCGCGAAGTTTATAATATCCTGAAAATCGAGCACATAGTATTGTCGCTGCAGATTTATATAGTCGACAATGGGCTTGAGTTCGACGCTGACGTCGCCCAACCCGGAAGCGTCCGGAATGAGAAAAGTAGAGATGTAATCGTTAGTCGATTTAAAAATGTCGACGCGCTCGAGAAACAGGCGAACGGTATCTTTTGCGCGGTCGAGTCCGTTAGCCTCCATAGCCTGTTTAGCGAGGCTTTTGGAGTCTTCTTCGTCGATTATTCCGAACGATTTAGGGTAGCCTATACGATAGATGTCGCGTCGAAGGAGTTTGACGCAGAAACCGTGGATTGTGCAAATGAGGTCGTTCGACATACCGGCACCGACAAGGCGCGAAATGCGGGTTCGCATCTCTTGTGCCGCCTTGTTAGTAAAAGTCATACAAAGTATGTTGGCAGGATTAACGCCTATTTCGTCGACGATATAAGCAAACCGATGAGCCAAAACGCGCGTCTTGCCGGAGCCGGCACCGGCAACAACACGTATACGTCCTTCAGTAGCAGCCACCGCTTCACGCTGCCTATCATTTAGTCCTTCAAATAAATCGTGCATAACCGCCGACGAAGTTATTAAAATTCGTCGAACTGCAAAGGCAACAATTCTCTGATGCCGTTGATAACGTAGACCTTATCGCGACCGTAAAGTAGAATTTTAATGGGATGTCCTGCGAGTTTCTCATATTCGAGAATCGCCTGTCGGCAAGCGCCGCACGGGGGCGTCGGATTTGCCGTAAAATCGCCCGCTTGCCAAGCGGCTATCGCGAGTTTTTGGAATTTTGCTTCGGGATATTTTGAGTGGGCATAGAAAATGGTTGTACGTTCCGCACAAGTACCCGAAGGGAATGCTGCGTTTTCCTGGTTCGAACCGCCAACAATTTTGCCATTGGAGAGCAATAAAGCAGCTCCGACGTGGAAATGGCTATAAGGTACATAGGAATTTTGTGTCATTGCCTTGGCTTTGTCGACAAGAATTCTATCGTCTTCGACAAGTTCTGCATAACTACACACTTGGATATTCGTGGTTATCTTCAGTTCTTCCATAGTTAAAAGGTCATTTATGCAAAAATAATATGGATTTTTCGTTTTGTCAATAGTTTTGAGCAGAAAATTACATTTATCGACGAGCATTTATCGACGAGCGATGGCATCGGCGAGACGTTTGAGGCTGTCGAGGAGCACGCCGCGCGGACAAGCCACGTTGAGCCGCATAAAACCGTCGCCTCCGGAGCCGAACATGGCACCGTTGTTGAGCGCCAACCGGGCATGGTTGATGAATAAGTCGTCGAGCCCGGCGCTGTCTAAACCGAGTGCGTGGCAGTCGAGCCAGACGAGGAACGATGCCTCGGGCTTATACGCGCGAATCTGCGGTATATTGTGCTCGCAGAAGTCGACAACGGCATTGATATTGCCTTCGATGTAGGGGAGCAATTCTTCGAGCCAGGGCTCGCCTTTAGTATATGCCGCGCGGGTGGCTACGGTGGCAAACATTGTGGGTTCGCTGAATTCGCAAGCAGCCATCCAGGCGTAGAAACCGTCGCGCAATGCCGGATTTTTGATTATGCACCAACTGCTGACCAATCCGGGAATGTTGAACGTCTTGGATGGTGCGCCGAGCGAAATGCCACATTCTTCAGCATCGTCGCCGGTGTTGAAGAGCGGGGTATAACGGTGGCCGAAGAGTTCGAGGTCGCCGTGAATTTCGTCGCTGACAAGAATAACGCCGTAGCGTCGGCAGAGCGAAGCCACGCGAGCCACAACAGGCGCTTCCCAAGCGCGTCCGCCGGGGTTGTGAGGGTTGCAGAAAATCATCATCTTGGGGCGAACCTCAGCAAGTTGTCGCTCAAGGCTGTCGAAATCAATCTCGTAGCGCCCGTCGACGAAAGTCAAGCGGTTGACCGCCACGCGGCGATGACTTCCCTTGGCAACAATACTGAACGGGTGATAGACAGGCTCTTGGATAAGCACAACGTCGTCTTCGCGAGTGAAATAATTCACCAAATAGCCGATACCGCGAACAATACCCGGAAGAAATGCCAACTCGGCACGCTCGACCGTGAGCGAATGACGACGGCGGCACCAATCGATAATCGACTGCCAATAGTCGTCGCAGGCAGTCGGGTAGCCGTAAATGTGATGACGTGCGCGTTGCTCAACAGCGTCGGAAATCTCCTTGCACACCTCAAAATCCATATCGGCAACCCAAAGAGGCTGTAGGTCGGTTCTACCAAAATGCTCTTGCAAGCCATCGTATTTCACACACTCGGAGCCTTTTCTAAGCACTATCTCGTCGAAATTCATATCAAATGTTGTCGTTATGTTAGTTTTACTCGGCAAATCTAACAAAAAATATAAGAATTTACAAACTAAACTCTCAACTCATCAACATATCAACTCATCAACGCTTAATCGCTTCTGCATTGCGGACGAGACCTTCGAGTTTGGCGCGGCGAACCGCACTATGGCGGAACAGGCGACGAAATTCGTCGGGCGTGAGCGAGGCAATATCGTCGACGGTAGCATTAAGAATGAACTCCGACGGGGCAAATTCGGGCACTATGGTGGGCTGTGGCGCGCGATTGTGTGGACAGACTATCTGACAGACGTCGCAGCCGTAGACGTGCCCGCAGAGGCGCACATCCGGCGGCAATGCGCCACGGTGTTCGATGGTCAAAGCCGACAAGCATCGTCGGCAATCCACCCCCTCGCCGGGCGAAATAGCGCCTGCCGGGCAAGCCTCAACGCAACGTCGGCAGTCGCCGCAAGTCGCCGTGCAAGGCTCGTCGGGAGCAAAAGAGTAGGTTGTAACGATTTCGGCGAGGAAAAAGAAAGAGCCGCGACGGGGGATGATGAGTTGATTGTTCGTACCCACAAAACCAATGCCGGCACGCTGCGCCCAGTAGCGTTCGCGGATAGGGGCAGTGTCGACACAAGGGCGGCAGGCGGCGCCGGTGCGCTGCGTAATGAAGTCGGCGATTTGGCGAAGTCGGCTGCGAATAACTTCGTGATAGTCGTCGCCGTAAGCATAATAAGCAAATTGCGGCAATTCGGGACTGCGGCGCACTGCAGGGAAGTAGTTCATCGCCAACGAAATGACCGTCTTGGCGCCGTCGAGAAGGAGCGCCGGGCTTCGGCGGATGTCGCCATATTTTTCCATATAAGCGAGTTCGCCGTGGCGTCGTGCAGCAATCCAACGGTCGTAGGCATCGCAAGCCGTGTCGTCGACGTCGTCGGCACGAGCAAAGCCGCAGGCATCGAATCCTAACGAAGCAGCAAGGCGACGAACGTCGTCGTTACATAGGGATTGGCAAGAATTCGTAGCCATTTTCCTTAAGCCATTCGATAGCACGCGGCAGAGCGTACCGGAGATTTTTCTCCGACTTGAGAGAATCGTGGAACACGATGATAGAACCGTTGCGAGTGAAGCGTTTGACGTTGTCGAGCACCTGTTCGCCGTTGAGTTTTTTGCTGTAGTCGCGCGTCACCAAGTCGTACATAACGATGCGCATATCCGATTTGATTGCGGCGGCTTGCTTCCAGCGAATAATGCCATGCGGCGGACGGAAGAGCGGGCTGTGGATGTAATCGTTAGCCTCGGCAATGTCGGCGATATAACGCTTCGTTGTTACGATAGAGCCCTGAAGGTGGTGCATGGTGTGATTGCCCACGCTGTGGCCGCGCTCGACGACCATACGAAACGTCTCGGGATGCTTTCGCACGTTGTCGCCGACCATAAAGAACGTAGCCTTAATGCCGTATCGGTCGAGCGTATCGAGCACCCAGGGAGTAACTTCCGGGATGGGACCATCGTCGAATGTGAGGTAGACCGCCTTATGCTTCATAGGCATGCGCCACACCGTTTCGGGAAACAGCATGCGGTAAAGCAATGGTGGTTGTTCGATAAACATAGATAAGAAACGTGTAAAATGTGTGGATAAAAAAGAAAGGGTTATGCCCGAGCCGGAAAGGCTCGGACATAACCTTTAGAACATTATAGCCCCGCAGTGTCGGCAGAGACTTCTTCTTCGTAAGCATTACCGCCGGCATTTGCGGCATTGTACTTGTCGAGCAGTCGCTTGAAGTTGACGCCTTCTTTGCGCAACTTCTCAGCCATTTGCTCCGTCTTTTCGGGACAAACATCATCGTAGAGTTGGAGCAATTCCGTGAGGTAGTACACGTCGATATACATGTCGGTGTTGGTCAACAGGCGGTATTGCGAGGGCGACAGACTCTGATAGTAGCGCACGTATTGAGCAAATCGCATCAATTCGCTTTCGAGGATTTGAGCGGCGCGAGCCGTGTCGGCTTTGTTGCCCGATTCGGTGCCGAGCAGGAAGTACAACTGAGCGACGCGTTGTCCCATTTGCACGGCATAAGGAGCGGCATGTGCGGGCAACTTCGTTTCCATCAGATTGAGAATCGTACGGCAACGGTTGAATCGGTCTTTCATATACTTTTCAGCCTCGACGTATTCCGGCGAGCCCTTAGCAAGCGGCTGTTTGCCGGCGATGGTGTCGTTGATGAGCGCCTTCGACTGCAAGCCTTCGATTAAGAGTTCGTAAGCGAGGTCGACCATAGTGCTTCGCGTTGTAGTGACCATACGTCGAACCGTTTCGTCGAGATAAACGGGATTGTCGGGCGTCGACTTGTCGATGCCGCCCCAACGGAATTTCTCGGTGATATTTTTGTATGCCTTATCGACGTCGACGGCATAATCAGAACCGTTGAATTCGTTGTAGACAGGTTGCAACTCGTAAGCCATACCGGTAGAAGCCATAAACGGCATCAAGCCGAGATAATAGCTTTCGGGCACTGTCATAGCGAAGTAGATTGGACGATTCCACCCATTAGCAATGACGTTTGAGATAATGTCGAGGCAAGCCACCTTGCTCGAAGTCAAACCACCGTCGGCAGCAGTTGCTTCGTCGTGAGTCATATCGAACGGGAACACGTCGGTAACGATGTTTCGCTTCGACTCGGGCACAATGCCGTTTGCAATAACCTTATCAACGTCGACACGTTCGTACATCACCGGATAGCGGAATTCGGGCAGTTTCCAGACGTTATCGTAAGCTCGGTCGCTGTAGAGGAATTTCAGAGCATCCTTGACAGTCACCATCGTCGAATCGTCGGGCTGAATGAAGTAATTGAACTGCCGTTGGTCGTAGGCAAAAGCATCCTTAGGAGCATACATCTGCAAAGCCTGAGACTCGTAAGCCGGGCGACGCATTTGCTCCATATACCAGTCGGTAGATAAATACGAGAGGTTGACCACGCGCACGTCAGTACGCCAACCTTCGACCTCTTGAGCATACCAAAGCGGGAATGTATCGTTGTCGCCGTTGGTAAATATAATGCCGTTTTCGCCGACCGACGAGAGGTAGTTCATGCCGAAGTCGCGGCAAGCATAACGTCCGGAGCGGTCGTGGTCGTCCCAAGTCTGGCTGACCATCTGCAGCGGCACGATGATGCCCAAAGCAACGGCAACGCCGGCAATTACGGTCTGCAACTTAGCCTCGTCGGCAACCGGTGCTTTCTCTTTGCCTGCCGAAGATTTGTCGTTGTAGGCTTTCCACGCCTTGAGCAGAAGTCGCCACAATCCGGCAACGCCCATACCAATCCAAATGGCGTAAGCATAGAACGACCCGGCGAAAGCGTAATCGCGCTCACGGGGCTGACTCGGCGTTTGGTTAAGGTAGATAACGATAGCAATACCGGTCATAAAGAAGAGGAAGAACACCACCCAGAACTGCTCAATGCCGCGCTTACCACAGTAGGCTTGCCAGAGCAAACCGATTATGCCGAGGATGAGCGGCAGCATGAAGAACACGTTGTGTCCGGCATTGCCTTTGCCGTAGTCGTCTGGCAAGAGCGATTGGTCGCCGAGGCGCGCATTGTCGATAACGGGGATGCCCGTAATCCAGTTGCCGTGAGTAATTTCGCCCTGACCTTGAATGTCGTTCTGACGTCCGGCAAAATTCCACATAAAGTAGCGCCAATACATATAGTTGAGTTGGTAACTGAAGAAATAGCGCAAGTTTTCGGCAAAGGTGGGCATTGTCTTCATCTCTTGATATTCCGGAATGGGTTTGCCGTCTTGGTCGACATAAGAGGTTGCGAGCACCGACTTAGTGTCGATACCTCCCATCCAATCGCTGTAGTTCTTGGAGGCACCACCGGCATAAAGACGCGGGAAGAGCATATTCATCTCGGGCGTCATTTCGTAGTCCCAAGTATAGCCAATCATCTTGTAGCGGTCGGGTTCGTCGGGGCTATTCTTGACTTGCTTGCGATATTGCGGCTTGCCGAACTTCTTGACGGGCTGCTGAGTGCCGTCGTCGTTGAGTTGGTAAACGATACCGGCGGTGTAGGCGGGACCGTAGATTAGCGGCGTTTTGCCATACTGCTCGCGGTTGAGATAGTCGGCAAGAGCAAACACGTTGTCGGGCGAGTTTTGGTCCATCGGAGTCTGCGCATTCGAGCGAATCAGGATGAGCGCATACGACGAATATCCGAAGAATATGACGGCAATCGACACAACGATGTTGTAGAAAATTCGTTGCGGAACGACCTTGCAGAAAGAAAACAAATAGACAACCAAAGCGATTATCAAAATGGCGGCAATCACAAAACCGTCGCCAATGAACGGCATGCCGGAACCGACAATCGCCAAAAGGAACGACAACTTCATGCGAACTTGGCTCGCACCGGCGTGGAACTCGTAAATAGCCCAAGCGAAGACAGCTCCGAGCACGAGTGCGTAGATGAGCACACCGCTATTGAAACTCATGCCGAAATCGTTGACGAACAGCAATTCGCTGTATTGCGCGATTTCGACGAATCCGGGCACAAGACCGAAAAGAATAAGCGCCACGATGACAAACGACACCGCCAACGCAATCAACGAACCTTTGGCATTCGTATTCTTAAACTTGCGATAGTAGATAACGAGCACGATTGCGGGGATGCAGAGCAAGTTGAGCAAGTGCACGGCAATCGACACACCGATTGTGTAGGCAATGGCAATGAGATAGCGGTCGCTCGACGGATTGTCGGCACGCGCTTCCCACTTCAAAATAAGCCAGAATGTGAGGGCTGTGCAGAACGACGAGAAGGCATAAACTTCGCCTTCGACCGCCGAAAACCAGAACGTGTCGCTCCACGTATAGGCAAGCGCACCGACCACACCGGAGCCCATAATGACGAGCATCTGACGAAGGTCGACTTCCTCGGCATTGTCGGCGACAATCAGTCGGCGTACAAGTTGCGTAATGGTCCAAAACAGTAACAAAATCGTGCCCGCACTAAGCAGCGCCGACATTGCGTTGACACAGATGGCAACCGTTTCGGGTCCCGACGCAAAGTTGACGAAAAACCGTGCGGCGAGCATGAAAATCGGGTTGCCGGGCGGGTGGCCGACCTCTAACTTGTAACCTTGCGAAATGAATTCGCCACAATCCCAGAAACTCGCAGTAGGCTCAAGGGTCAGCAGGTAGGTCACCGCCGCCACAACAAACATTAGCCAACCGAGCGAGTTGTTGATTAAGTTGTATCTTTTCATAAAGTATAATTAGTTACGTTCTAATAAAGGCACACGATACGGCAATTTTTCCGCATAGATGTCGCCGAGGAGCGACAAGCACTGCGCGAAAAACGACACACGATGCGCAATTTATTTCAAACAGCAAATTTAATGCCTTTAACGCACTTAGTTGGCTGTGTAGCCGTTAAAAAAGGTAAAACCGATTGATGCGAATGTATTTTTGGCACAAATTTACCAACTAACACTCTCTACCCCAAGCAGTTAGCAATATTTTAGCCTTTGCCGGACCGACAACCGAGGAGATTTCGTCAGCGGTAGCCTCTTTGGCGCGCTTGAGGCTGTGGAAATGGCGTATAAGTTGGTTGGCAGTCTTCTCACCGATGCCTTTGATGCTGTCGAGTTCGGAAGCCACCTGACCCTTGCTGCGACGGTTGCGGTGATGGGTTATGCCGAAGCGGTGAGCCTCGTTGCGCAGATGCTGTACGACGCGCAGCGTTTCGCTTGTCTTGCTGATGTAGAGCGGCAGGCTATCGCCGGGGAAATATATTTCCTCGAGACGTTTGGCGATGCCGATAAGAGCCACGCGGTCGCGAATGCCGATTTCTTCAAATGCCTCGACGGCAGCGCTCAACTGCCCCTTGCCGCCATCGACGATGACCAACTGCGGAAGCTCGTCGCCCTCCGCCAGCAGACGCGTGTAGCGACGGGTAAGCACTTCCTTCATAGAGGCAAAATCGTCGGGTCCGACAACGGTCTTGATGTTGAAATGACGATAGTCCTTCTTCGAAGGTTTTCCGTCGCGGAACACAACGCACGATGCCACGGGATTTGTGCCCTGTGTGTTGGAGTTGTCGAAGCACTCGATGTGACGAGGCAACTCCGGCAAGCGAAAATCTTTCTGAATCTGCATCAACAAGCGCGTCGTGCGCTGCTCGGGATTAAGTTTCTCCATAGCGTTTATACGGTCGATTTTTCGTCGACAGGCGTTGTTGTGCGACACGTCGAGCAACTTACGTTTGTCGCCGCGTCGTGGCACAATGAACGACACGCCGACGTACTCGAAATCGGGGACGAACGGCACGACTACTTCGCGCAAATCCAGCCCGAATTCTTCGCGTGCAAGCGACACGGCATAACCGAGAATTTCGGCGGGCGTCTCGTCGAGGCGAGTGCGCAGTTCGTAGGTTTTGCAACGCACCACCGAGCCACGGCGCACGTGCATATAGTTGACAAAGGCGCGGCCGTCGTCGGGCTCGAACGAGAAAACGTCGACGTTGCTGATTTGCGTACTGACGATGACCGACTTCGCGCGATATCGCTCAACCAGGTCGTATTTCACCTTCACCTGCTGCGCCTCCTCGAAGCGCAAATCGGCGGAAAGACGTTGCATTTCAGCGACGAGATAGTCTTCGATTGGCTGTGTGTCGCCGGCAAGAATTTGGCGAATTTGGTTGATATATACGGCATATTCGTCGGCGCTAATTGCCCCGGTGCAGCAACCTCGACAGTTGTCAATGTGATATTCCAAGCACACCTTATGTTTTCCACGTGACACACTCTCGGGAGTGATGGCAAGTCGACAACGGCGCACGGGAAATATCTCTTCGATGAAGCGCAACACCGTACGCGCCACCCCGGGATTGGCATACGGACCGTAGAAACGCCCGATTTTTTTGTCGACATCGCGCGTCAAAAACACCCGCGGATAATACTCATTGGTAACGCAAATCCAGGGGTAAGACTTGTCGTCTTTGAGCATAATGTTATACTTCGGATTATGCTCTTTGATTAGCGCATTTTCGAGGTGAAGAGCATCGTCTTCAGAGCCGACAACCACATAATTGAGGTCGGCAATATGCCGGACGAGCATCCGCGTTTTCAGACTATCGTGTTCGCGGTTGAAGTACGACGACACGCGTCGACGCAATCGCTTCGCCTTGCCCACATAAATAACCTTACCCTCACTGTCGAGATAGAGATAACACCCCGGCAGGTCGGGCAACAACGACACCTTTAGACGGAGTCGGTCGGCAACAGAATCGTTGGCAAGCATTTGTATGTCGTCGGTTTTTGTCATAATGTGATAGAATTTTCTTCGTGCGGATTACAAAAAAAATTTGCAGAGCACCACGGAAGATACTCTGCAAATGTAACAAATTGTGCACGAAAAATAAAGCGAAAACGCGCAATATTTTCAGCGTCGTTAGTAAACGATAAGCGAATTAACGTCAACGTCGGCAGGAAATACATCCCTACCCTTCAAGAACGAGAGTTCGATGATAAAGTTGATGTAAATCTTCTTTGGGTTCATCGATTTAACGAGTTCGTAAGCAGCCATCATCGTACCGCCGGTAGCGAGGACATCGTCGTGGAGAACAACCACATCGTCGGGAGTGATAGCGTCGCGGTGGATTTCGATAGTATCAGTGCCATACTCTTTTGAATACGACATTTTGAGCGTGTCAGCGGGGAGTTTACCGGGTTTACGAACGGGAACGAAACCGGCATTGAGTTCGTAGGCAAGGATAGAAGCACCTATAAATCCGCGCGATTCGATACCGACAACTTTAGTTACGCCGAGTTCTTTGTAACGCTCATTCAGTGTGGCGCCAATAACCTTCATTGCAGCGGGGTCTTTAAACGCCGTTGTAAGGTCTTTGAACACGATACCCTTGGTCGGGAAATCATAAACGTCGCGGATAATGTCTTTTACTTGTTCAAGTTTCATTTCAGTTATCTATTTATGTTATTATATTTCAATAAGTTTAATGCAATTTGTTCCACGTGGAACATTGTTTTATCATCTTCCGAGCATCAATAAAAGGATATTTATATCACTCGGTGAGATTCCCGGGATTCTCGACGCCTGTGCGATGGTTTCGGGGTCGATTTTCGTGAGTTTTTGACGCGCCTCGGTAGAGATTGTTTTCACGTCCATATAGTTAATTTTGCCGCGAATCTTGACACGTTCGAGGCGAGAAATCTTGTCGGCTATGGCTTGTTCGCGGTCGATATAACCTTGATATTTCACCAAAATCTCTGCCGCCTCAACGATTTCATCGCGCCGCGCCACTTCGAGTTTTTCGATTTCGCGCTGTAATTGCGGCACCACCTCGGCAAGCATCATAATGGTAAGTTGCGGACGCAAAACCAGGTCGCGCAACTTCACACTCTGCTTGAGCGGCGACAGTTCACGCTCCTCCAAGAAAGCATTTACGACATCCGCACGAACCGTAAAACGATTCATAAAACCAATCAATTCGTCGCGCTGACGACGCTTTTCGACCATCAAACGATAGCGTTCCTCGGTGGCTAAACCGAGATTGTAAGCACGTTCGGTGAGTCGCATATCGGCATCGTCCTGGCGCAAAAGTATGCGATATTCCGCGCGCGAAGTAAACATACGATACGGCTCGTCGACGCCCTTCGTTACCAGGTCGTCGATAAGTACGCCGATATAAGCCTCGTCGCGGCCGAGGGTAAACGGCTCAAGTTTATGAGCCGATTGGTGTGCATTGATTCCGGCAACGAGTCCCTGCCCTGCCGCTTCTTCGTAGCCTGTTGTGCCATTGACTTGCCCGGCAAAGAACAAGCCTCCAAGCAGTTTTGTTTCGAGCGTATGGCGCAACTGCGTCGGGTCGAAAAAGTCGTATTCGATGGCATAGCCGGGGCGGTAAATTTGACTGTCGGCGAGCGCAGGAATCTTGCTCAACGCCTCAATCTGGATATCCAGCGGAAGCGACGAAGAGAACCCGTTCAGATAGTATTCGCAAGTCGTTTCGCCCTCCGGCTCGAGGAAGAGTTGATGCGCATCCTTATCGGCAAAGGTTATGATTTTAGTCTCGATACTCGGGCAATAACGCGGTCCGATACTCTTGATTGTGCCGTTGTAAAGAGGCGAATCCGGCAAGCCTCGGCGGAGCGTGTCGTGCACCTCCGGAGAGGTGTAGACAATCCAACACGGGCGTTGTTTAAGGGTGCGTGATACCGTCGGCAAGTATGAGAATTTATGAAAATCGTCGTCACCGTCTTGGCGGGTTGCGAGTTCATATTTGACAGTTCGACCATCGATGCGCACCGGCGTACCGGTCTTCATTCGGTCGGTTTTAAAGCCCAGATTTCGCAACTGTTCGGTGATGCCATAAGCAGCAGGCTCGGCACAGCGACCGCCGTGCAATTGTGTGCGTCCGACATGCATCAAGCCGTTGAGAAACGTCCCTGCGGTGAGCACCACCGCGCGCGCCGTAAAGGTCACGCCGAGGGCGGTACGTACGCCCGTAACGCGGCCGCTGTCGATGACAAGCTCGCACACGGAGTCTTGCCACATATATAAATTCTTCGTATTCTCAATGGTGTCGCGCCAGTTCTGAATAAACTTTATGCGATCCGCCTGAGCACGGGGACTCCACATAGCGGGACCCTTCGAGCGGTTGAGCATACGGAACTGAATAGACGAGCGGTCGGTAACAATACCCATTTGACCGCCAAGAGCATCTATCTCCCTGACTATCTGACCTTTAGCAATACCGCCAACAGCAGGGTTGCAACTCATCTGCGCAATCTTGTTCATATCGATAGTGATGAGCAAGGTTTGCGAACCGAGATTTGCCGCCGCACAAGCGGCTTCGCATCCGGCATGGCCGGCGCCAATAACTATTACATCGTAGTCAAATCTCATCGTCGTTAATTTTTGAGTTGTTCAAGTAGGTCAAGTGACTGATTTTCAAAGCCTTCCATAATTTCACGCTGCCCGGGAGCCTTATCGTCGACGCCACAAAGGTGCAGAATGCCGTGGATGATAACCCGCCGCAATTCGCGGTCGTAAGGCACACCCAATTGCTCGGCATTTGAGCGCACCGTGTCGAGCGAAATAAAAATATCGCCGTGGATGCGCAGCCGTTTGCTATAATCGAAGGTGATGATATCAGTGTAGTAATCGTGCTGCAAGAACTGACGATTAACCTCAAGAATTTCATCGTCGTTGCAAAATATGTAGGAGATATTGCCCACAGATTTATCAAAACCTTGGGCGACCGCCACAATCCAACGCTTCATCAATTCCGGATTGATTTGCGGCATCTCAACGCCGTGAGTCGTTATTGTTATCTCCGTCATTTCAAAAAAGCACAATCAGCTACAAAGATAATGCAAAAAGACAGAAAAACAAAATAATTTTCGGCAAGTGAAAATTCTAAAAATTCGTAAGAACAATTTCTCGGCGTGATTCCACCCTACCCCAACGCGGCAAATCAGCCGAAAAAGAAGTAGGCGAGCGCGATGCCGGTAATCGACCCGACGGCGTCGGCGAGCAGGGCAAACGGCACGGCATAGCGCGTTTTGCTGATACCTACGCTACCGAAATAGACAGCCAGGATGTAGAAAGTTGTGTCGGTACTACCTTGGATACAACCGGCAATACGAGCCGGCAGACTGTCGACGCCGAACGTGTTGCAAACGTCGACCATCAAGCCGCGGCTACCCGTACCGCTAAGCGGTTTCATCAAAGCCGTGGGCAGCGTTTCCACCCAGTTGGTATCAAAGCCCATAGCATCGACGGCTGCAGCGATAGCGTCCGTGATTAGCATCATAGCGCCCGAAGCGCGAAACATGCCGATAGCAACGAGGATTGCAACCAAATAAGGAATGATTGTCACAGCCGTTTTAAAGCCATCCTTGGCGCCTTCGATGAAGTTGTTGTACACGTTTATACGTTTGCGTAGACCTGCGACGAGAAAGCCTATAATCACGCTCAGAAGGAGGAAATTAGCGGCAAACGAGCTGTAGCGTTGCATAGTTTCGGGGTCGAGCGAAGAGAAGAACCATACAATTCCGACAATGACAGCAATCAGTCCGAGTAGCCAAGCGATGATTACGCGGTCGAGCAAGTTAATGCGTTGCTTGATGCACAGCGCAACGAGCCCTACGACGGTTGCCACAAAGGTTGCTATTAATATAGGTATAAAGACGTCGGTGGGGTTAGCGGCTCCACAACTTGCGCGATAGGTCATGATACCGATGGGGATAAGCACAAGTCCCGACGCATTTAGAATAAGGAACATAAGCATGGCGTCGGTCGCCGTATCTTTCTTCGGATTGAGTTCTTGCAACTGCTGCATGGCTTTAAGTCCGAGAGGAGTGGCAGCGTTGTCGAGCCCGAGCATATTCGCCGAAACGTTCATAAATATAGACCCCATTGCGGGATGATTTTTCGGCACGCCCGGAAAGAGTCGCGAAAAGAGAGGACTCACCAATCGGCTGAAAAATTGAATAACCCCACCTTTTTCTCCAATACGCATAATTCCCATCCAAAGCGAAAGCACACCGGTAAGTCCCAACGAAAGTTCGAACGCAGTTTTTGCTGAGTCGAACGACGAGGTCATTATCGTCGTCCAAATATCTATGTTGCCATGGAATATGGTCTCGTATAGTGCAAACAGAAAGGTTGCAACGAAAAATGTTATCCAAATGTAATTTAAAGCCATAAAAGTACGGTTTTGAAGAAATTTGTGCGAAGTTACGTCATTTTGAGGAGATGTGAAAGTATCCGGCGATTTTTCTGACAAAAAATCACGAAAGCAAAAATAGGGGTCAACACGTTATATATCTGTCAATTACGCAAAATTTAAGCCTCTGAGATTTTAAAATTTTGAACCGAATCGATTAGTTGGTCGAAATAAAACAGTTAAAAAGAGTGAAAAATTCGTTTCACGTGTAACATTTTCGACGCGTGATTCGTCTAATTCATAAAATCAAAAAAAATGAAAAAATTTTTAGTATTAGCAACATTGATTGCAACAACAATGATTAGCGGATGTGCGTTCACAGGAAACAACGAATTCGGCTCAGGCAAAAAAGTCGTGAAGGCAGAAGGCGCCACAGTGAAAAAAACATTAACCCTCCCGGAATTCACAAATGTGGAGGTTGCCGAATTTATCGGCAACATTACCTACACCGACTCGGCGGCTGCCAAGGTTGTAATCACCGGACCGGAGAATGCGGTCGGTGTGATAAAGACGGAAGTGAAAAACGGAAAACTCACGATAGGTGTAAAAGACGGCTATCGCGTTCGCCTGCAAAAGAATCAGAAGATGCAAATCGCCATCAGTTCGAAAACGCTTGCACAAGTCGAGGCAGACTTCGTGGGCAACTTCAGCGCGTCGCGATTGAGCGGAACAAATGTCGAGGTCGAGAATAACGGCGTAGGCGATTTGAGCATCAAAGCAATCAGTGCACAAAAGGCAGACATCGAAGTAAACGGTGTCGGCAAAGTGAATATCAGTGGCATTGCTACCGACCGACTGACTGCGGAATGTAATGGCGTAGGCGACATAACGCTAAGCGGAAATGCAAAGCGCGCGGCGCTCGAATGCAACGGAGTAGGTAGTATGCACGCAGACAAACTCAAGTGTGGCACCGCCAACGTCACAGCCACGGGAGTCGGCGGCGTAACGGTTTGGGTCGACGGCAAATCGACAGTCGACCGAAGCGGAATCGGCAACGTAAAGATACTGGGACAAAACAAATAAGCGAAAACGCGCGGCGGTTTTTGATTTCTCAAGATAATTTTCTATTTTTGCAGAAACAAACACTAAACGCAATGGAACATATATCAGAACGAATTCAGTCGCTATCAGCATCGGCAACATTAGCAATGTCGCAAAAGAGTAATGAACTGAAAGCACAAGGAGTAGATGTCATCAATTTGTCGGTAGGGCAACCGGACTTCAACACGCCGGAGCACGTCAAAGATGCGGCAAAGAAAGCCATTGACGACAATTTCACATTCTACACACCGGTAGCGGGATATATGTCATTGCGCCAAGCCATCGCCGAGAAGATGGAGCGAGAAAACGGTCTGAAGTTCGCACCCGAACAAATCGTGGTGTCGGGCGGCGCCAAGCAATCGCTCTGCAACGTCATTCTGTCGACCATCAACCCCGGCGACGAGGTGGTCATCCCCACCCCGGCATGGGTAAGTTATGTGGAGATGGTAAAACTCGCCGAGGGCGTCACGGTGACAGTTCCGACGACTGTCGACGACAACTTCAAGGTTAGCCCCGAGCGTCTGGAAGCAGCCATCACCGACAAGACACGCATGGTGCTACTCTGCTCGCCGTCGAACCCCACGGGCAGCGTATACTCGCGCGACGAACTGCGCGCCTTGGCTGAAGTGTTGGCACGCCATCCGCAAGTGTTGATACTCTCCGACGAGATTTACGAGCACATCAACTTCACCGGAACATTCGCATCGATAAGCGAATTCGAAGAGGTTCGCGACCGCACAATCATCGTCAACGGCGTATCAAAAGCCTACGCAATGACCGGCTGGCGTATAGGTTTCATCGCAGCACCGCTGTGGGTAGCCAAAGCCACAACAAAACTGCAAGGACAATACACGTCAAATCCGTCGTCGATAGCACAAAAAGCCGCCGAAGCCGCCTACACGGGCAGTCAACAGTGCGTCGAAGATATGCGCGTAGCCTTTGAGCGCCGCCGCAACTTGATATGCTCCCTACTCGCCGAAATTCCCGGTCTGAAAATCAACCATCCCGAAGGTGCGTTCTACATCTTCCCCGAAGTGTCGGCATATTTCGGTAAGAAATACGGCGACAAAACAATCAACGACGCCAACGACCTGGCAATGTATCTGCTCGAAACAGGACACGTTGCAACCGTCGGAGGTGACGCATTCTGCGCGCCCGGCTACATCCGCTTGAGCTACGCAACGAGCGACGACAACATTCGCAAAGCCGTTGCCCGCATCGCCGACGCCCTCAAAATGTTGAAATAATCATATAAAAGAGATTCATAAGCCGCAAGTCGTCGCCTGAAAAGGTCAACTTGCGGCTTTATTATATAATGTAAAAGTAAGCAAAAAGAGACCTAACATTTGCAAAATTGGCATTTTTGCGGTAATTTTACACTTAATAAACGAATTATGCACGACGACGAGCAACTCATAGAACAGCTACGCGACCCACAACGGTGTCGAAAAGCATTCAACGAGGTCATTAAAATTTATACGGAGCCGCTGTATTGGCAAATCCGTAAAATGGTAATCGACCACGATGATGCTAACGACGTCTTGCAAAATACGTTTATCAAAGCGTGGTCGAGCATAGAGAATTTCCGCGGCGACGCAAAATTGTCGACATGGCTTTACAAGATAGCGATAAACGAGTCGATAACGTTCATCAACAAAGAAAAACAGCGCAACAACGTGTCGCTCGACGACGATGATTCGTTTCTCATCAACTCGTTGGCAAGCGACGAATGGTTCGACGGCGACGACCTGCGCCTGGAGCTGCAAAAAGCCATCAACAGCCTTCCCGAAAAGCAACGCTTGATATTCAATATGCGCTACTTCGACGACATGAAATACGAAGATATGTCGGAGATTCTCGGCACAACTGTCGGCGCTTTAAAAGCTTCGTATCATCACGCCGTTAAAAAAATCGAAAAATTCTTCGAGTGTGATTAAACCTTTAAAAATATCAATAGTCTATAATGTACTATGAAACAAGACAGCGACATATTAGATAAGATAGGAAGGGAACCAGGATTTAAGGTCCCGGAAGGTTATTTTGAGAATTTCGCTCGTCAAATGGCTGAAAATCTGCCTGATAGAGAGTTCAAGAAAGAACCTCGCCCAACACGATGGATGAGATTGCGCCCATTCGTCTATATGGCAGCTATGT
Source organism: Bacteroidales bacterium (assembly GCA_004555955.1). Classification (GTDB taxonomy): domain Bacteria; phylum Bacteroidota; class Bacteroidia; order Bacteroidales; family Muribaculaceae; genus Limisoma. The sequence goes on from SFJG01000001.1 coordinate 105,075, forward strand.
TTGCCGGTGTTTGGTTGATGATGCAAATTTTCTCAGATATGAAAAATGCCTCTCGTCACGATGTGTTCAATCCGGAAATTGCAAGAGCATTGTCGGACGACAAATTTGTTGACGACATTATGATGTTTGGCGACATATCCGACTACGACTTGATGAACGAAATGTATGACGAAGGTATCGAATCGAACATTTTAGATTCCGATACAACTAATGTCCAATAAATCAGGAAGAAATGAAAGCCAAATTATATATAATAGCAGCATTGATAGCAACTGCGCTGACAGCCGTTGCGCAGACAAACAATAAAGACCAACGCACACGGTGGATGAACGAAGTTCGCAATCAGAAATACGAATTTATCATCAAAGAAACCGACATGACAAAAGAGCAGCAAGAAGACTTTTTGCCGATTTATAAAGAAATGGAAAAAGCCATTTTTACGGCAAATCAAGAGGCACGCGCGCTCGAACTGAAGGTTTCCAACCAAACGCGCACAAGCGAAGCAGAATATGCGGCGGCGGCTCTTATGCTGGCTCGCGTTAAGCAGCGCGAAGGCGATATCGAAATGGAATACTACCAAAAATTCGAGAGAATTCTGAGCAAAAAACAGCTCTTTCAACTGAAACGCGCAGAGAACAAATTTACACAATATATGCTGAGCCATCATCGCCGCTCAGGAAGCAGCAAGTAATAAAATAAGACATATTTTTTAGAAAGCACCTCGAGGGGTGCTTTTTCTATTTCGCAAAATAGTTGCCTTTGATAATTCGGCAGCTGACGTCCCACGCCTCGAGGGTGCGACGGTCGGCGCCAACAAGAGTGCCGTCGCAATAGGCAGCCGAGGCGGGCTCGCGGCGCAGCAACGAACTCCCCAACCCTTTCCACGAGTAATCGTTACAGCCTGCCAAGTCGAGCAAAGTAGGGTAGATGTCGACCTGTCCCGCCGGCGTATCAATCGATTTTGTTACGACAGTGCCCGTCACAATCATGGCGCAATAGGTGTCGTCGACTGTCGGCTCACGACCTTCCAACTCGTTCAAATCCACGTCGTTATGGTCGGAAACGATGGCTACAATCGAGTTTTCCAAGAGTCCGCGACGGCGCAATCGGTCGAGAAAATCGCCAATCTGCGCATCGAGACGGTGAAAAGCCTCAAGAGCATAAGCCACACGGCGAGGAGCACCGACACGCGAAAGGGCGGTCGGGCTGTCGGGCGCGCGATAAGGCTGGTGGGTGTTAAGCGTTACGAGATGCGCAAACACGGGTTTTGGCGATGCGGCAATGCTGTCGACAGCCGCGCGAAGCATTGCCTCGTCGCTAAGGTCGTCGCCTGTCGATTGCGCCGTACAGTCGTAGAAACGGTCGAAGCCGAGAGCCTGCGCAAGTTCCTGCTGATTCCATGCCGACGCTTGGTCGCACACCATATTGAACGATGTGTAGCCGTGACGCTTCAAAGCGCGCGCCAAACTCGGATAACGGCGATTGTGCGCATACGACGTAGCCACCGAACCCGACGAAAGCGGCAACAATCCCGTATTGATGATGAAATGACCGTCGCTCGAACGTCCGTCTTTGACCTGCGGAAGGAGTTTCAGCGCAGCCACTGTGCCCTCTCGATGCAGCAGACTGTCGACGTGCGGCATCACCTCAACGCCGCAAACCGTGCGGTCGAGCATCCACGAATTCAGCGACTCTACAACGATAACAATCACGTTCCGGCACTGCGGCGAGGCATAAGAATTGTCGGTGTAACGGGGCTGCCCGGCAAGGTACGATTCAATCCGACGGCGGTCGTCGTCGCTGAGTCGGTCGGGCGTAACAGCCGTAACTACGGAATAGACCACATAGGGGACGAAACCGTTGTCGCAGATATATCCGCAAGCCTTATACATCGTGGTGTAGGGCTGCGTAATCGAATAGTTTCTACCGAGTCGGCTCACGTTATAGGCGGCGCCGACGGCATATCCCGCCAACGCACAGCCAATCACCGAGAGCACCGTGCCACGCCCGTAACGTCGCGGCTCGGGCAACTTCCTTCCGACAAAAATCAAGACAATGAGAGGCAAAAAAGCCACCAATTCGCCCGCACCGAAAAGACCTCCGGCGCTGCGAAGTAGTGTGCCGTTGACGTTTCCCCACAGCAGGAAGTGAGAAAAAGGCATAGCATCGTGGTAGACGTGCATATACATCCGCTCGACGGCAACATAGCAGCAGAAAAGTGCAATCCACGCATAGACAATCCACCTGCAGCGGCGCACAAACAGTGCGGGAAGGCTCAACACGGCGGCATCGGCGAGCATTACAAACATCGGCAACAGAGTGTCGACAAAGTCGTAAGAGCCGGGCATGCACGTAAGCATAACCGTCAGCGTACCACCGTAGACGGGCGCACGCAGCATCTCCAAGGCAACAACGAAACACACGAATGTGCCTATCAGTAGATAGTTGTTCTTCAGAGCCTGTTTCACCGAATTATTCTACAATCGAAAACAATTCTTTGGCATACGGCGTCAGGCATTTCTGCGAGAAAAACTCGTAGAACGGAATGCGCGCAACCACCTCACCCTGAGCGTAGCAAGCCACTTCATACGGGTTGTAGATGAACGAAATGGAATATTCGTCGATGGCGAAATTGTCGGTCAAGTCAATAAGCGAATAGTCGATGCAGTTGTCGTCTGTGCCGTAGTCGGCTTCGATGGCCGATTTGATAAGTTCGACCATCTTATCGCGGTCGGCAACCAAGTCGTCGAGCATAATGACCTTTTCGAGTTTCAAGTCGTAGCAAACGGTCTGGCGGCTCTCCAATCCGTGCGCGGCACCGAGCATATAATTCGACAAGCCGATGTTGTAAGTATATACCCTATCGCCCATATAAGAAGGCATTACGTTTATCGATAGAAACGAACTGTATTCTTGTGGAATCGAATCGACCTCCTCCTGAGTTACCGACGGTACGTCTTCGTAGAAAATCGGCTGCTTTACGCGATTGGCAACAACGGTGTTGATGTCGTTGACAGAGTCGTTGAACGCCAAGTTGATTATTTCTTTCTGCAACGCCTCAGGCACCTTGCCGCGCAACTTCTCGGGCCACTCCATAAAGATTTTCACCTCGCTATAAGGCTCGAACTCCGAATCGTAGCGCAGACTGTCGGGCAGATTCTGCTTGAAGTAATGATGCTCGCTGATGTTGGTAAACACCGAAGTACGTTCGTCGGTCTGCTGACTGCATGCAGCCAACAACGCCGCAACCACCGTTAACATAAATAGATTCCTTTTCATCTCTTTTTCGTTTAGTTGTACAAAAGTAATATATTAATGAACAATATGAAAGTAAAAAAGTTTATTTTGGTATAGGTACGAGTTATCTAAAAAAAATGACTATATTTGCAGTACAGGCTACAAAAACGAAATGAGAATAGTAGTACAACGAGTAAAAGAAGCATCGGTAACTATCGACGGCACAAAAAAGTCGTCGATAGGAGTCGGTATGATGATACTTGTCGGCGTCGAAGAAGCCGACACAGTCGACGACGTTGAATGGCTGGCGAAAAAAGTAATAGCCATGCGCATTTTCAATGATTCGGAAGGCGTGATGAATCTGCCAATCAGCGCAGTCGACGGCGACATCCTCGTGGTGAGCCAATTCACTCTACACGCCTCAACGCGCAAGGGCAACCGCCCATCGTATATCCGTGCGGCACGCCCCGAAACGGCTATCCCGCTCTATCGCGCATTTATCGATGCTCTCAATGCGCAACTGCCGCGACCCTGTGGCGAAGGCACTTTCGGAGCCGACATGCAAGTGGCGCTCGTCAACGACGGCCCCGTTACAATTATTATTGACTCAAAACTCAGAGAATAACGATGACCATTCAGGAAGCACAAGAAGCTGTCGATAAGTGGATTAAAGACTACGGCGTTCGCTACTTCAACGAAATGACCAATATGGCGATTCTTACCGAAGAAGTGGGCGAGGTGGCACGCATTATGGCGCGCCGCTTCGGCGAACAGTCGGCTAAAGACGGCGAACGGCTCGACTTGGCTGACGAACTCGCCGACGTTTTGTGGGTGCTTATGTGCATCGCTAACCAAACAGGTGTCGACCTTACCGAGGCTTTCGAAAAAAACATCTTGAAAAAAACATCTCGCGACAATCAAAGACACAAAAATAACGTAAAACTTAAATCATAAAATTATGTCAGAAAATATCCAAGACAAGTACCGACAAGTACTCAACGAGAGCAAGGTTAGCGGCGACGATGCTGCCGTAACTGCCGCTGTTGCCGACATTTTGGCAAAGCATTTCGACGAAAACAACAACGTCGATGTCTATAAAACCTGCTTCAATGCTATCGACCTCACCAAACTCAACTCTACCGACACCGTAGAAAGCATCACGAAGATGGTAGAGCGCGTCAACGCTTTCGAAGAGGAATATCCCGAACTGCCCAACGTGGCTGCCATCTGTACCTACCCAAATTTCGCCGTCGTGGTCAGCGGTGCGCTGGAAGTGAGCGGTGTGGATACTGCCGTTGTTGCCGGAAGCTTCCCCTCGTCACAGACTTTCGTGGAAATTAAAACCGCCGAAACTGCTTTGGCTGTCAAAGACGGCGCTAACGAAGTCGACATCGTGTTTAACCTCGGCCTATACTACGGCGGAAACTACGAAGAACTCGCCGACGAAATCTCGGAAATCAAAGTGGCTTGCGGCGACGCTCGACTCAAAGTTATTCTCGAAACGGGCGCACTCGTTCGCGCTGAAGACATTCGCAATGCCTCGATTCTATCGATGTATGCCGGCGCCGACTTCATCAAAACGTCGACAGGAAAAGTATATCCCGGCGCAAGTCTCGAAGCCGCTTATGTGATGTGCCAAAGCATCAAAGAATACTACGAAAAGACCGGTCGCAAGGTTGGCTTCAAGGTTAGCGGCGGCGTTTCGACTACCGACGATGCCGTGAAATACTACACACTCGTCAAAGAAATCCTCGGCGAAGAATGGCTTAACAACAACTACTTCCGCATCGGCACATCCCGCGCCGCAAACCTCATCCTCAGCTCTATCTTAGGCAAAGAAGTGAAGTTCTTCTAAGGCAACGCAAAAGGCGCGGTTAATTATCTCAAATAGTAGGGTCGCGGCTTGCTGCGACCTATCAGGCGATAGTTTTTCGTTTTGCAAAGTCTCCAACTTAGCACTAACAATGAGCAAAATCTATGCAATTTAGCTCATTGTTATTTTTTTCAGTCTCTACC